>NZ_JBWKDS010000012.1:166623-205602 GCF_056435845.1 Streptomyces sp. NPDC043867
ACGTTCTCCCTCCCCCCCTCCTCCGTCTCTTTTTCTCCCCCTCTCCCCCCCCCCCCCCCCCCCCCCCCCCCCCCCCCCCCCCCCCCCCCCGCCGCCGGAATGCGGCGGCTCAGCCGCGGAAGCCGAGCAGCCCGTGCAGCGTCGAGCCGCGCGAGGCGGCGGCCGTCCTCTTCGCGCTCAGCGGCTTCGGGTCGGGCAGCGCCTCGCAGACCGCGTCCGCCTCGCCGTCACCGCGCGGCACCCGACCGCTGTCGAGATACGCCGCCAGGTGCTTGTCCAGGCAGGCGTTCCCGCTCAGTGTGACGCCGTGGTTCCCGCCGTGCTCCTCCACCACCAGGCTGGAGCCGCGCAACTGGTGGTGGACGGCGACGGCGCCCGGGTAGGGCGTGGCCGCGTCGTTCGTCGCCTGGAAGAGCAGCGCCGGGGGCAGCGCGTCGTTGGAGACGCCGACCGGCCGGAGCGGCTCGACGGGCCAGAAGGCGCAGGGCGCGTTGTACCAGGCGTTGCTCCAGGTCATGAACGGCGCCTCCTCGTGCACCGCCCAGTTGTCCTTGCGCCACTGCTCCCAGTCCCGGGGCCAGGACGCGTCACGGCACTGGACCGACGCGTAGACGCTGTAGCCGTTGTCGCCCGCCGAGTCGACCGCGCCGAACTTCCCGTACGCCTCGACGAGCGGGCCGGCGTCCTTGTCGTTCACGTAGGCCGCGAACGCCCCGGCCAGATGCGGCCAGTAGCCGTTGTAGTACCCGCCGGGGAGATAGGTGTCCTCCAGTTCGGAGGGGCCGACCTTCTTCCGCGCGGGCTTCTTCGCGAGCGCCGCGCGCATGCCGTACCACTTCGCCTCGACCCCGGCCGGATCGGTGCCGAGTCCGTACGTCCTGTCGTGCTTCGCGACCCAGGTCATGAAGGCCAGGTGCCGGTCGTTGAAGGCGCGGTCCTGCTGGATGTTGTCGTCGTACCAGACCCCCGTGGGGTCGACGACGGAGTCCAGCACCAGGCGGCGCACCCGCTCCGGGTACAGCTTCGCGTACACGGCGCCCAGGTAGGTGCCGTACGAGTACCCGAGGTAGTTGATCTGCCCGGCACCCAGTGCCCGCCGGATCGCGTCCATGTCCCGGGCCGTGCTCACCGTGTCGATGTGGGGCAGCACGTCCGCGTACGTGGCACCGCAGGCCTCGGCGAAGGCCCTGGCGCGGCCGAGGCCGGCCCTCTCCACGGCCGGGGTGAGCGGAACGGAGTCGGGCCGCACCGGCGCGAAGTGCTTCGGCCGGCAGTTCAGAGCCGGTCTGCTCGCACCGACTCCGCGCGGGTCGAAGCCGACGACGTCGTACTGCGCCGCCACCTTCTTCGGCAGCGCGGAGGCGACGAAACCGGCGAGGGTGCGCCCGCTGCCGCCCGGCCCGCCCGGGTTCACCAGCAGGGGCCCCTGGTACGTCTTCGCGGTGTGCGGGACGCGGGACAGCGCGAGGGTGATGCGCTGCCCGTGGGGGTTCGTGTGGTCCAGAAGCACCTTCAGGGACGCGCACTGAAGCGTCGGGTAGGCGGTGGTGCCGCACTTCTTCCACGCGGGCTTCGGGGCGGCGGTCGCGGCGCCGGGCGGTACGGACGCGGCGCCGGCGTCGGCCCCGGCCGGGACCGGCGCGAGCATCGCGGCCACCACGGCGGCGGCGCACAGAGCGGCTGCGCGTTTCTTCATTGGGCCTCCCAGGACGGAGGAGCTGAGCCGTGCACCTCACGGCCTCCGCCGTATCGTCCCGGAAAGGGGGCCCGGAAGAACTCGTTCTGGGCGGGCTTGACCCGATTGAGTAGCGGGATGCGCTCGGATGCCGCCGGGCGGCTTCGGGCACGCGGAGCCCGGGCCCGTCCGCGCCGCCTCAGAGCAGCGTGAGCTGGGTCGGCTCCGGTGGTGCCGGGGCCGGCCCGGGTGCGGCGGTCCTGCGTGCCGCTCCCGCGCGCGCGGGTCCGATGCCGTACTCCTGCGCCAGTTCGTGGACCTGAAGGGTGATGTGGCGCTGGTACCACCTGGGTGCGTAGGCGCCCTCCTCGTAGAGCCGCTCGTAGCGGCACACCAGGTGCGGGTGGTGGTGCCCCAGCCAGGCCATGAACCACTCCCGTGCCCCGGCCGCAGATGCAGCACGAGCGGAGTGACCGAGGTGGCCCCGGAGGCCGCGATCGCCCGTACCGTGGCGCGGAGTTGGCCCGGCCTGTCGCCGAGGAAGGGGATCACCGGCGCCATCAGGACCCCGCACGCGATGCCGTGTCCGCTCAGCGTGCGGACCGCGTCCAGGCGCCGCTCCGGGGCCGGGGTGCCGGGTTCGACGGTGCGCCACAGCTCGGGGTCGGTGAAGCCCACCGACACGGAGATGCCCACGTCGGTGACCTCGGCCGCCTGCTTGAGCAGGTCGAGTCGAAGCCGAGGCCGGTGTCGAGGTCCAGGTAGCTGTGCGTTTTGCGGGCGAAGCAGTACATACACGTAAAGTGCACTGCATGATCGCGTTTCAGAACGGCGCGACGTACAACCGGATCCCGAAGGCCGACGCGGGCGACGAGGACGGTGTGATCCGGCAGGCCGAGGACACCGCCGCGCTGGCCCTGCGGCGGGGCATCCCGGTCGCCGACCACCACCGCTTCGTCGACAACAACATCAGCGCGACGAGCGGCAAGCACCGCCCCCAGTACGAGGCGCTGATGGCCGCCGTTCAGCGCGAGGAAGTCGACTGCATCATCGTGACGTACATGTCCCGGCTGTGGCGCGGGACGCGCGAACGCCTCGACGGCATGGAGATCCTGAAGAAGCACCGCGTGCCGCTGCTGACCGTGAAGGGGCCGGAGTTCGATCTCACGACGGCTCAGGGCCGCCTGATGGCTGGGGTGATCGGGGAATTCGACACGTTCGAGGTCGAGCAGATGCGGGAGCGGGAGCAGCGCGAGGCTCTCCAGCGCGCCGAACGCGGCGAGTTCCCCACCGGCCCCCGGTGCTTCGGGTACACCGCGACCGGCGGTGTGATCGTCGAGGACGAGGCCGCCGAGGTGAAGGCGATGTTCGAGGCGCTGCTCGCCGGGGCCAACGTGTCAGGCATCGCGGCCGACCTGAACGCGCGGGGCGTCCTCAACCGCAATGGGAAGTCGTGGACCCACAACTCCGTGCGCGGCGTGCTCCTCAATGAGCGGTACGCGGGCATCCGTGAGTTCCGGGGCGAGGAGTACGCGGGAACCGGCTGGAGCCCCATCGTCGACGAGGACGTGTGGCGCAAGGCCGTAGCCGTCCTGACCGATGACGCGCGCAAGACGTCGCCGGGACCGGCCCGCAAGCACCTGCTCTCCGGCATCGCCCGGTGCGGCGTGTGCAACAACGGCACCACGGTCACGAGCGCGCAGCGCGGCGACGGCAAGACCGGCTACAAGTGCCGGGGCAAGGTCAAACACCTGATGCGGGTGGCGGAGCCGATCGACGCGCTGATCGCCAACACCGACCCAGCCAAAGGCTCGATGGGCGTGGTGATCCAGTTCCTGTCGCGGCCTGACGCGCGCCCTGCTGGCCGACGAGGACCGCCCCAACGCGGCCGAACTGCGCACCCGCGCAACGGCCTTGAGGGCCCGCCTGGACACCCTGGCGGACGCCTTCGCGGACGACGACGAGGCCGACCCGGTAGAGTACAGGGCCGCCGCGAAGAGGATCAAGGTCCGGCTGACCAAGATCGAGGCCGAGATGGCCCACCCGACCCGGGGCCCGGTGCTCGCCGGGCTGGTCGACGCCGGCGATGTCCCCGCCGCCTGGGACGCCCTCCCGTTGGACCGCAAGCGCGCCGTGATCAACCTGCTGATGACGGTGACGATCCACCGCGCCGGACCCGGCCGCGCCCACTTCCGCCCGGAGACCGTAGTGATCGAACCCCGCCTAGGATGAAATTCGTATATGCCACGGGGGGGCCCACACCCCTGGCGCGGGCGGGGATTCAGATCCAACAAATCATCTGTCGCAGAGTAGTGTCGGGCGCAGGCCCAGACCGCAGCATCCCGAATCCGGGGCTGCGGTCTTTCCGCGTTCCGAGGGGACCACCATGGCCCAGAAAACCAGTTCTCCTGGACGGCCGATCATGAACCGGATCTCGCGGCCCTGGTCGCCGCCGGTCTGGACCCCTCGGACATTGAGCACCTGCGCCCGGCCTACCGGTCATGCAACAACCGCAAGGGGAACCGGCGTCCGAAGCCGCCGCCCAACGTGTCCCGCCGCTGGTGAGCATATCGCGAAATAAGTGCGACAAGCAGGAGATGAGATCTGGCCGCGCGTTAGGTGCAGGGGGGAGGCCGGCGATGCAGACCACGAAGCGAAAGAAGCAGTTCGGCCAGTACCTCTCAGGGCTGCGCCGAGACGCGCGCCTGTCCCAACGCACCCTCGCCGACCGGCTGTGCACCGTGTCCGGCATCGCCTCTGTCACCCGGAACGAGGTGTCCCGCTGGGAGCGCGGCGAGCGCATCCCCGGGGCCTGGCTGCCCGCGCTGGCCGCCGTCCTCGGGGCCCGGCTGGAGACCCTGGAAGCCGCCGCCGCGTACGCCCGGGTGGAGACGGCCGGACGCCTCCCGGGGGTGTTTCGCCACCCTGGCCGAGCTGTTGCCACCAGGTGACCCACTGGAGCCGCTGAGCGCCGGTACCGGACGGCGCATCGGGGCCGACACCGTGGCCCGTCTCGCGGGACGGGTGCACGGCCTGCGGCTGGCCGACGACGTCCTGGCCGGAGGTGACCTGATCGGCACCGCCTTCCGGGAGTTGGGCTCTGCCGTCAAGCTGCACCGCGAGTCGGGCCGGGGTCGGAGAGCTCGGCGATGATCTCGCTGTGGGGGCGTACGGCGAGGCCACCGGGAACGCGCTGCTCGTCCAGATCGGCGAACTCGCCCAGATCTCCGGATGGACAGCTTCCGACGCCGGGGAGCAGGGCCAGGCCGAACGGGCGTACCGGCTCGGCATCAGCGCCGCCCGGCAGGCTGGTGACGGCGTCCTGGTGGCCAACATCGCCGGCTCACTCGCCTACCAAATGAGCGACACGGGACGCGAGTTGGACAGCGTCGACCTGGCCGAGGCGGCCGTGGCCGAGGCCGGGCCCGACGCGCCCCCGAAGACACGGGCCCTGTTCCTGGATCGGCGGCTGGCCGATTTCGACGAGGTACCCGACGTGCGGGCCGTCCTGGCGGAGCACCCGGTGGCGTGATCGTTCTCAGGATCCGTCCGAGGGAACTTTGCGATCTTGGGAGTCCTTGCGTGCGGCGCCTCGCACGAGTACGGCGTAGGCGACCGACCTCCGCAGGGCGGGACGTTGCCGGGTGAAGGGCGACCCCGCCATGCCTTTCCAGGCCGTGTCTGCGTTCGGGTTGCCAGGCATCATCGAACCTCCTAGCCGGAATAGGGGTACGGAGTGCGGTACACACAGGCGCGGTCCCCGTCGGGGTCGGCCGTGAGGTTCTCCCAGCGCATGAGTCCTCCTAGGTAGCACTGGCCCCAGAATAGAACACTTGTTCCCTTGATCGTGCGAACCGGTTTCCGTGCTCCGGCAGGGACCCCGATTTGGGCCGCCCGGGCGCCGGGTGGTTGGCTTGCCGCACACCCCGGAAAACCAAGTGCTGGAGGATGTCAATGGCGCAGGTCGAGGCCACCACGGAACGGGTCATCGCGGCGGATGCTGAGGCGGTCTTCGATGCCCTGGCCGACTACAGCGGCACGCGCGCGAAGGTGCTGCCCGAGCACTTCAGCGAGTACGAGGTGCGCGAGGGCGGCGACGGCGAGGGCACCCTCGTGCACTGGAAGCTCCAGGCCACCAGCAAGCGGGTGCGCGACTGCCTGCTCGAGGTCGGCGAGCCGTCCGACGGTGAGCTCGTCGAGAAGGACCGCAACTCCTCGATGGTCACCACCTGGCGCGTCACCCCGGCCGGCGAGGGCAGGGCGCGCGTCGTCGTCACCACCGTCTGGAACGGCGCCGGGGGCATCGGCGGCTTCTTCGAGAGGACCTTCGCACCCAAGGGCCTCGCCCGGATCTACGACGCGGAACTCGCCAACCTCGCCGCCGAGGTCGAGAAGTAGCCGAGCGGCGACTCGGAACTGCTGCTCCGGGGCCCGGAGTTGACTCTCCGGGCCCCGCTCGCACTCACCGTTTCGAGTGGTTCTCCGCACGGCTTCCCCGTCCGCCGCAGGGCTCCGACCGGCGGTTACGCCCTTTCGGGCGGTTTGAGAGGCGACTCGTCGTACTTGCTCCCAGTTGTCGCGTAATGCGAGAAATGGGCCGCGCAGACGCGACGAGGGGAGCGGTACGTGGGCGGGACGACGCTGGTGGAGACCGAGCGGGAGGCGGCTCCCGTCGTCGACGCGCCGCCCCGGGCACCCACCCCCGGCACGACGGGCCTCAGCCCCCGCCGGATCCGCATGGTGTTCGTCGGGCTCATGCTCGCCCTGCTCCTCGCGGCGCTGGAGCAGATGATCGTCGCCACCGCGCTCCCCAGGATCGTCGGCGAGCTGCACGGCCTGGACAAGATGTCCTGGGCGATCACCGCGTACCTCCTCACCTCGACCGTCGGGCTGCCCGTCTACGGCAAACTCGGTGATCTCCTCGGGCGCAAGGGCGTCTTCCAGTTCGCCATCGTCGTCTTCGTCGTCGGCTCCGCGCTGGCCGGCCGGGCGCAGAGCATGGACCAGCTGATCGCCTTCCGCGCCGTCCAGGGCGTCGGCGCGGGCGGCCTCCTGATCGGCGTGCAGGCGATCATCGCGGACATCGTGCCGCCCCGCGAACGCGGCCGCTACATGGGACTGATCGGCGCCGCCTTCGGCCTCGCCTCGGTCGCCGGGCCCCTGCTGGGCGGTTACTTCACGGACCACCTGTCCTGGCGTTGGTGCTTCTACATCAACGTGCCCTTCGGCCTGCTGACCCTCGCCGTCGTCAGCGTCGTGCTGAGGCTCCCGAAGCCCACCGCCAGGGCGCGTCTCGACGTCCTCGGGACCCTGCTGCTCGCCGCCGCCTCGACCTGCCTGGTCCTGCTGACCAGCTGGGGCGGCACCGAGTACGCCTGGGACTCCCGGGTCATCCTCGGGCTCGGCGCCGGAGCCCTCGCCGCGACGGCGCTCTTCCTGGTCACCGAGCACTTCGCGCCCGAACCCCTCATCCCGCTGCGGCTGTTCAGGGACGGCGTCTTCAACGTCACCGCCGTCGTGGGACTGGTCATCGGCATCGCGCTGTTCGGCGCGGCCAGCTACCTGCCGACGTACCTGCAGATGGTCGAGGGCGCCTCCGCGACCGGGTCGGGTCTGCTCATGCTCCCCATGATGGGCGGCATCGTCGGCGCCTCGGTGATCTCCGGCCAGCTCATCAGCCGCACGGGCCGCTACCGGATCTACCCCGTGCTCGGCAGCGCCCTGTCCGCCGTCGGCATGTGGCTCCTGTCGCGGCTGGAGACCGACACGCCCCGGCTGCACTACAGCATCTGGATGGCCGTCCTCGGCACCGGCATCGGCATGGTCATGCCCGTCCTGGTCCTCGCCGTGCAGAACTCCGTGCGCCCCGCCGACCTCGGCACCGCCACCAGCGCCAACAACTACTTCCGGCAGATCGGCGGCAGCGTCGGCGCCGCCGTGTTCGGCACCCTCTTCGCGAACCGGCTCGCCGACGCGCTGGCCGAACGCCTCCCCGCGCCGGCCGGCGGCCCGGACCCCGAGTCCATCACCCCCCAGCTCGTCCACGCGATGCCCGCCGCGCTGCGCGACGACTACATCCGGGCGTACGCCGACGCGATGCCCCGGATCTTCCTCTACCTGGTGCCGGTGCTCGTCCTAGGCCTGCTGATCGCCTTCTTCCTCAAGGAGAAACCGCTGGTGTCCCACAACGCCCCCGCCTCCCTCGCCCAGGTCCCGCAGTCGCGGACGCACGCCGCCGGGGTCCCGGTGTGCGGCACGGTGCAGCACCACGACGGCACCGTCGTGCCGCGGGCCGCGCTCACTCTCATCGACGTCGCGGGGCGGCAGATCGGACGGGGTGCCAGCGGCGAGGACGGGCGGTACGCGCTGTCCACGCCGGGCACCGGTTCGTACGTCCTGATCGCGGCGGCCGGCGGTCACCAGCCGCAGGCGGTCTCGGTGACCGTCGGTGAACGCCCGGTGGAACTGGACGTGGTGCTCGGCGGCGCCGGGCGGCTGGCCGGCGGCGTGCTCACCGCGGACGGCACGCCGGTGCGCGACGCCACCGTCACGCTCACGAACGTCCATGGGGAGGTGGTGGCCACCACCCGCAGCGGACCCGAGGGCGGCTACGTCATCGCCGAGCTGGTCGCCGGGGAGTACACCCTGGCCGCCAGTGCGCCCGCGTTCCGCCCGGCCGCGCTCCCCGTCACCGTGCAGGCCGCGCGCGAGACCCGCCAGGACGTCGAACTCGCGGGCGGAGCCGTCCTGCGCGGAACCGTGCGGGCCGGCGGCGGGCGCCCCGTGGAGGACGCGCGCGTGACGCTCCTCGACGCTGCCGGCAACGTCGTGGACACGCTCACCACCGGCGGCGACGGCACGTTCAGGTTCGTCGACCTGTCCTCGGGCGAGTACACCGTGATCGCGGCCGGGTATCCGCCGGTGGCCACGGTGCTCCGGATGGCCGGGGGCGGCAGGACGGAACGCGACCTCCAACTGGGGCACGAGGACTGACCCGTTGGCGGTCCGTTCCGGCCCGTCCGCGCCGGAGCCGCCCCCGATGACGTCAATTCGAGCGTTGGCGCACATCGCGAGCGGCCGCCGCCGTACCGTGGTGACGACGACGCAGATCTTGCGGATCCGTGGGGAGAAAGGGCCTGGCCATGGACCGTGGCACGGAAGTGGGCGCACATCCCGGAGCGGGAACCGGGGAGGACCCCGCGGCGGGGTACGCCGCCGCGGGGCGTATCCCGCTGGCCGTGGTCGTCGTCGACCGCGACGGCCTGGTCTCCCACTGGAGCACGGGCGCGCGGCGCCTGTTCGGCGCCACCAGGGAGGACGCGCTCGGGCGCCCCGCCGCCGACCTGCTGCCCGTCTCCGGCGCCCTCCCCGACGTCGTCGACCCCGAACCGCTGACCGACGCGTACGGACCGTACGAGGTCTACGACGGGCTGGGCCCCGACCTTGAGGCGTCGCTCGGCGGCCGCAGCTCCTATCCGGCGGCGGGCCGCGCCCGGCTTCCCGGACCGGCCGGGGAGCGGCTCGACATCCTCTGGTGGGGCTACCCGCTGGTCGGCCCGGGCTCCGCCCGGCTCCTGGTGCTCGCGGCGGACGCGCAGCGCCTCCAGGCCGAGCGGGGCTACGACGACGAGGTCGTCGAGCGCATCGCCCCCGGCTTCGCCCCGTACACCGAACTCCCCGCGCCGGACGACCTCGCCAAGCGGCTGCCCGAGGTCCTGCCGAACATGGGCCCCGAGCTGAGCGGCCGCATCGTGGCGCAGATCCTCGACCTCGGCTATCCGGTGCTTGAGTTCAGCCAGTACGAGCGGGTGCCGGTGACCCCCGACTGGGGTGTGCCGCGCCGCGCGGGCAGGCAGCGGGCCACGGCCGGGACCGAGATCTCCGTGCCCCGTCCCGTGCCGTCCGGAGCCGAGCACGACCTGGAGTACGCCGCCGTCCGCGAGCGGCTGGAATTCCTGAACGAGGTCAGCACCGGCATCGGCTCCTCGCTCGACCTCGGCGAGACCATCCGCGAGGTCACCAGCGCCGCCGTGCCCCGCTTCGCGGACTTCGCCGGCACGCACCTGCGCGCGGCCGTCCTCGCGGGCGAGGGATTCCCGGACGGCCCGCCCGACGTGACGACCGTGTGGCACCGCGTCTGGGTCGAGCACAACGACGAGCCCGGGCGCTGGGACGACACCGTGCCGGTCGGCGAGGCGATCGCCTTCCCCGAACACACCCCGTTCTTCCGGTGCATGGTCACCGGGGAACCCGTGCTCATCCCGCGCATCGACGAGCAGTTGGGGAACCGCATCGCGGGGGAGTTCGAGAAGCGGGACCTGCGGCCCCTCATCACCGGCCGGTCCCTGCTCATCGTCCCGCTCAAGGCACGCAACGTGGTACTCGGCTTCATGGTGCTGATGCGGCGCGCGGACCGCGAGGCGTTCGACGACATGGACCGCACCACGGGCGCCGAACTCGCCGCCCGGGCCGGCCTCGTGCTCGACAACGCCCGCATGTACACCTACCAGGAGAACGTCGCCGACACCCTCCAGGACAGCATGCTGCCGCAGGTCGCGTCGCGCATGGCGGGCTGCGACGTCGCGACGCGCTATCTGCCGGGCACCCGCCTCGGCCGGGTCGGCGGCGACTGGTTCGACACCATCAAACTCCCCGGCTCACGCACCGCGCTGGTGGTCGGCGACGTCATGGGCCACGGACTCAACTCGGCGGCGATGATGGGCCAGTTGCGCACCGCCGTGCAGACCATGGCCACGATGGGGACGCCGCCCGCCCAGCTGCTGCGCGGCCTCGACGACCTGGCCCGGCGGCTCGGCGAGAACTACCTCGCGACCTGCCTGTACGCGGTCTACGACCCGATCCGCGGCGAACTGCAGCTCTCCAACGCCGGTCACATCCCGCCCGTCGTGGTGCGCGCCGCGAACGGCCGCAGCGAACTGCTCGACCTGCCGACCGGCGCGCCCGTGGGGGTGGGCGGGGTCCCCTTCGAGACCGCGGTCGTCCGCGTCTCGCCCGGCGACCGGCTGGTGCTGTGCACCGACGGTCTGGTGGAGGTGCGGGGCGCCGACATCGGCGAGGGTCTCGCCGCGCTCTGCGAGTCCGCGGCCCACCCGGCCGCCTCGATGGACGACGCCTGCGACACGATCATCCGCGCGCTGAACACCCACGGCGAACGCAAGGACGACGTGGCACTGCTCATGGCCCGGCTCAACGGCATCCCGAACGACCACGTCGCCGAATGGCAGCTGCCGCGCAGCGCCCGGGAGGTGGCCCGTGCCCGGCGGCTGATCCGCGACCGACTGACCGCCTGGGGACTCGCCGACGCGGTGGAGACCGCTGAGCTGCTGGTCAGCGAGGTCGTCACCAACGCCGTACGGCACGGCGCGGGCGACGCGATCGGGTTGCGGCTGGTCCGCACCGACGCGCTGCTGTGCGAGGTCACCGACGACGAGCCGACCCTGCCCGACTTCATGACCGCGGGCCTGGAGGACGAGGCCGGCCGGGGCCTGCGGGTGGTCAGCCGCCTGGCCCGGGAGTGGGGCGCGAGCGCCTCCGGACACCGCAAGACGGTCTGGTTCGAGCAGGCACTGACGTCCGGACCGCGTCACCGCTGACACCCGGGGGCGCCGGGGGCCTCCGAGAGCCCTCCCGGCGTGCGCGGGCTCGAATTTACGGTGAAGGAAACAGGCACCCCCTTGCCCCGCACCCGGTCGTCGCGATACTCCGATCATGACGTCGACCCTGGGGAGCGCGCATGAACGTGTCGGAGAACTACCGCAACGCCTGGGAGAGTTACTGGCGTGAGACTTCCGATGCGCCCGGAGAGGCGATCTGGGACTCCGCCCCGGCACTGACCTCCGTGCCGCACAGTGAACTGCTCCTGCCGCACGCGGACACCGGGCGCACCATCGTCGACCTCGGCTGCGGCAACGGCACGCAGACGCGTTACCTCGCCACCCGGTTCGCGCGCGCCGTCGGCGTCGACCTGTCCCACGCCGCCATCGACCACGCCCGGCGCGCCGGCGAGGGCGACGGCACCGGCGTCGAGTTCCAGCAGCTCGACCTGACGGACACCGACGCGGTACGCGCCCTGCACGCCCGGCTCGGCGACACGCACGCCTACATGCGCGCCGTCATCCACCAGAGCGAACCCGGGGCCCGGGCCGCGGTGGCCGCCGCAGTCGCCGAGCTCATAGGCACCGAGGGGCGGGCCTTCGTCGTGGAGCTCACCGCGGCCTCCCGGCAGGTGCTCCAGCAGGCCGCGTCCGCCCCGGACGGGCCCCCGCCCAAGCTGCGCCGGGTCTTCCACCACGGACTGAAGCCGGCCGACGCGTCGGACGACGAGGTGCCGCGGCTGCTGCGGGAGGCCGGACTGGAGATCCTCGCCGACGGCGACACGACGCTGCCGCAGACGGAATACATGGCGGACGGCACCCGCATCGACCTCCCCGCGCGCTGGTTCGTGCTGGCGGGGCGTGGCGCGGACGAGTGAGGAGTTGTCCACAGGCCTGTCCGTCGCTCGGCGGATGCGCGTACGGTTTCGAGGCATGAAGATCCTCATCAGCGCCGACATGGAGGGCGCCACGGGAGTGACCTGGCCGGCCGACGTGCTGCCGGGCACCCCGCAGTGGGAGCGCTGCCGCGCGATGTTCACCTCGGACGTGAACGCCGCCGTCCTCGGCTTCTTCGACGGCGGCGCCGACGAGGTGCTGGTCAACGAGGCCCACTGGACGATGCGGAATCTGCTCCTGGAGCGGCTGGACGAGCGGGCGCAGATGCTCACCGGGCGGCACAAGTCGCTGTCCATGGTCGAGGGGGTGCAGCACGGCGACGTGGACGGCATCGCCTTCGTCGGCTATCACGCCGGTGCCGGGATGGAAGGCGTCCTCGCGCACACCTACCTCGCCAACTCGATCACCGGGGTGTGGGTGAACGGCGTCCGGGCCAGCGAGGGCCTGCTCAACGCCCACGTCGTCGCCGAGTACGGGGTGCCGGTCGTCCTGGTCACCGGCGACGACGTGGCCTGCGAAGACGCCCTCGGGTACGCGCCGGGCGCGTTGAAGGTCGCCGTCAAGGACCACGTGTCGCGGTACGCGGCGGTGTGCCGCACCCCGGCCCGCACGGCGGCCGACATCCGCGCGGCGGCCAAGGAGGCGGCGGCCCTGGCCGTGCGGCACGAACCCGTCGTCGGTGAGCCGTTCACCGTGGCGCTGGAGTTCGACGCCGAGCACCTGGCGATGGCCGCCACGGTCGTGCCCGGTGTGGCGCGCACCGGCGAGCGGAAGGCGGAGTACACCAGCGGGACGATGTACGAGGGCATCCGCACGTTCAAGGCGGTCACCACGATCGTCTCCGCCGCGGTGGAGGAGCAGTATGGCTGAGCGACCGGCAGGAGAAGCCGGCACGGAGGGCGCCGGGCAGGTCGACGGGCGTGCGCTCGACGAGGTCGTCGGCTTCACCTCCGACCTCATCCGCATCGACACCACCAACCGGGGCGGCGGTGACTGCCGGGAGCGCCCCGCCGCCGAGTACGCCGCCGCGCTGCTCGCCGAGGCGGGTCTCGAGCCCGCCCTCCTGGAGCGCACCGAGGGCCGTACGAACGTCGTCGCCCGCATCGAGGGCACCGACCCCTCCGCCGACGCGCTGCTGGTGCACGGTCATCTGGACGTGGTGCCCGCGCAGGCCGAGGACTGGAGCGTGCACCCCTTCTCCGGCGAGATCCGGGACGGGGTCGTCTGGGGCCGGGGCGCGGTCGACATGAAGAACATGGACGCGATGATCCTGGCGGTCGTCCGGCAGTGGGCCAGGCACGGGGTGCGGCCCCGGCGCGACCTGGTGGTCGCGTTCACCGCCGACGAGGAGGCGAGCGCCGAGGACGGCTCCGGGTTCCTCGCCGACCGGCACCCCGGACTCTTCGAGGGCTGTACCGAGGGCATCAGCGAGTCGGGGGCGTTCACCTTCCACGACGGCGGCGGCCGGCAGCTCTACCCGATCGCCGCGGGCGAGCGCGGCACGGGATGGCTCCGACTGACCGCGCGCGGCCGGGCCGGCCACGGCTCCAAGGTGAACGACAGCAACGCGATCACGCGGCTCGCCGCCGCGATCACCCGCATCGGGGCCCACGAGTGGCCGCCGCGGCTCACGCCGACCGTGCGCGCGTCGCTGACCGAGCTCGCGGCCCTGTACGGCGTCGACAGCGACCTGGAGGACGTCGACACCCTGCTGGAGAAGCTGGGCCCGGCCGCCGCCCTCGTCGAGGCCACCGTCCGCAACAGCGCCAACCCGACGATGCTGTCCGCCGGCTACAAGGTCAACGTCATCCCGGGGGAGGCCGTGGCCCATGTGGACGGCCGCTTCCTGCCGGGCGGCGAGGAAGAGTTCCGCAGCACCCTTGACCGGCTCACCGGACCCGACGTGGAGTGGGAGTTCCACCACCGCGAGGTGGCCCTCCAGGCGCCGGTGGACTCGGCGACGTACGCGCGGATGCGGGCCGCCGTCGAGGAGTTCGCGCCCGAAGGACATGTGGTGCCGTACTGCATGTCCGGGGGCACGGACGCCAAGCAGTTCTCGCGCCTCGGCATCACGGGATACGGCTTCACGCCGCTGAAGCTGCCGGAGGGCTTCGACCACCAGGCCCTCTTCCACGGCGTCGACGAGCGTGTCCCGGTCGAGGCGCTGCACTTCGGCGTCCGCGTCCTCGACCGCTTTCTGCGAACGGCCTGACGAAGTGGGGGACATGGTGCAGACCCTGGCGTACGGAGCGTGGCCGTCGCCCATCGACGCGGCGCTCGCCGCCGCGCACGACGGACGGCCCGAGTTCGTGGGCTTCGTCGGCGAGGAGGCCTGGTGGACCGAACCGCGGCCCGCCGAGGGCGGCCGGCGCACGCTCGTCCGTCGCACGGCGGACGGCACGGAGCAGTCCGTGCTGCCCGCCCCGTGGAACGTGCGCAGCCGCGTCATCGAGTACGGCGGCCTGCCCTGGACCGGACTCGGGCGCCCCGAGGGGCCGCTGGTCGTCTTCGTCGACTTCGCCGACCAGCGGCTGTACCGCTACGAGCCGGACACCCCGGGCGGTGAGCCGGTTCCGCTGACGCCCGTGTCGTCCGTGGGCGGCGGACTGCGCTGGGTCGACCCGCAGGTGCGGCCCGAGCGGGGCGAGGTCTGGTGCGTCCTTGAGGAGTTCACCGGGGACTCGCCCACGGACGTGCGGCGGGTGGTGGCGGCGGTGCCGCTGGACGGCTCGGCCGCCCGGGACCGCGACGCGGTACGCGAACTGACCGGCGACGAGCACCGGTTCGTCACCGGTCCCCGCCTGTCGCCCGACGGGCGGCGCGCGGCCTGGCTCGCCTGGGACCACCCGCGTATGCCGTGGGACGGGACGGAGCTGCTCGTCGCGGACGTCACCGACGACGGGACGCTGTCCGGGGCACGGGCCGTGGCCGGCGGCCCCGAGGAGTCCGTCGCCCAGGCCGACTGGGCCGGCGACGGCAGCCTGCTGTACTCCAGCGACCGCACCGGCTGGTGGAATCTGTACCGGGTCGCACCCACCGGCGAGGAGAAGGCCCTCTGTCCCCGCGAGGAGGAGTTCGGCGGGCCGCTGTGGCGCATCGGGCAGCGCTGGTTCGCGCCGCTGGAGGGCGGGCTGATCGCCGTCGTGCACGGCAGGGGCGCCACCGCCCTCGGCATACTCGACCCGGAGACCGGCGAGGTGGTCGACGCGGCGGGCCCCTGGACCGAGTTCGCGCCGATGCTCGCCGCGCACGGCACCCGCGTCGTCGGCGTCGGGGCCAGCCCGCGCAGCGCCTACGAGGTCGTCGAGCTGGACGCCCGTACCGGCCGCGCCCGGGTGATCGGCGCCCCGCACGACGATCCGGTCGACCCGGCGTACTACCCCGAGCCGCAGATCCGCACCTTCACCGGCCCCGCGGGCCGCGAGATCCACGCGCACGTCTACCCGCCCCACCACCCCGGCCATGTCGCACCGGGCGAGGAACTGCCGCCGTACGTGGTGTGGGTGCACGGCGGTCCGACCAGCCGCGCACCCCTGGTCCTGGACCTGGAGATCGCCTACTTCACCTCGCGCGGCATCGGGGTCGCCGAGGTCAACTACGGAGGATCGACCGGTCACGGCCGGGAGTACCGCAACCGGCTGCGCGAGCAGTGGGGCGTGGTCGACGTCGAGGACTGCGCGGCCGTCGCTCTCGCGCTCGCCGAGGAGGGCACCGCGGACCGCGACCGGCTGGCCGTCCGCGGCGGCAGCGCGGGCGGCTGGACCGCCGCCGTCTCGCTCGCCGCCACCGACATCTACGCCTGCGGCACGATCCTCTACCCGATCCTCGACCTCGCGGGCTGGGGCTCGGGGGAGACCCACGACTTCGAATCGCAGTACCTGGAGACGCTGGTCGGGCCGCTCGCCGAGGTGCCGGGCCGGTACGCGCAGCGCTCGCCCGTCGAGCACGCCGATCGCGTCACCGCGCCCTTCCTTCTGCTCCAGGGCCTGGACGACGTCATCTGCCCGCCCGCCCAGTGCGAGCGGTTCCTCGCCGGAATCCAGGAAGCGGGCCGACGTGTCGCCCACGCCTACATCGCCTTCGAGGGCGAGGGGCACGGCTTCCGGCGAGCGGACACGACGGTGCGGGTCCTGGAGTCCGAACTGTCCCTGTACGCCCAGGTCTTCGGCCTGAACCCACCGGGTGTCCCCACCCTGGAGCTCATCACGTGAAGCCCCTGATCCGGCCCGCCCGCCTCGCCCCCGGGGCCCGGGTGGCCGTCGTCGCGCCCAGCGGCCCGGTCCCCGAGGAGCGCCTGGAGGCGGGCCTCGACCTGCTGCGGGGCTGGGGCCTCGACCCCGTCGTCGCCCCCCACGCCCTCGACCGGCACGCCGAGTTCGGCTACCTCGCGGGTACGGACGCCGACCGGGCCGCCGACTTCCAGGCCGCCTGGTGCGACCCCGGCGTGGCCGCGGTGCTCTGCGCACGCGGCGGGTACGGTGCCCAGCGCATGGCCGACCTGCTCGACTGGACGGCGATCGCGGCGGCCGGCCCCAAGGTCTTCCTCGGGTTCAGCGACATCACCGCCCTGCACGAGGCCTTCGCGGCCCGCATGGGTCTGGCCACCCTGCACGGCCCCATGGTCGCCGGTCTGGACTTCCTCAAGAACGCGCGGGCGCAGGAGCATCTGCGGGCGACGCTCTTCGAGCCGGAGACGGTCCGCACCATCGCCGCACCGGGCCGGGGGGCCGCCCTCGTCCCGGGGCGGGCCGAGGGCGTCCTGCTCGGCGGTTGCCTGAGCCTGCTCGCCGCGGGCCTCGGCACCCCGTACGCCCGGCCGTCCGCACGCGGCGGCCTGGTCTGCCTGGAGGACGTGGGCGAGGAGACGTACCGGCTGGACCGGTATCTGACCCAGCTGCTGCGCGCCGGGTGGTTCGACGGCCTCGCCGGCATCCTGCTCGGCTCGTGGGCGGACTGCTCACCCGCCGCCGAGGTGCGGCCCCTGCTGGCCGACCGGCTCGGCGGCCTCGGGGTGCCGGTGGTGGACGGGTTCGGCTTCGGGCACGGCGAGGGCGCGCTGACGATCCCCTTCGGCGCGGCCGCCGGACTGGACGCGGCGGCGGGCACCCTGACGCTGGAGGAGCCCGCCCTGGCCTGAGGATCCGTCCGCTCGCGTACTGTGGCCGGATGCCTGAGAACACCGGCCACCTTGCCGAGGGCGCCCGGGTGGGCATCCGGCACTGCACCGCGGACGACGGCGCCGAGTTCACCGCGCGGGCGCGGGAGAGCAAGCACCTGCACCACCCGTGGCTCTTCCCGCCGACCAGCGCCGAAGGGTACGCCGCCTACGCCCGGCGGCTGACCGGGGACCCCACCAGGGCCGGTTTCCTGGTCTGCGAGCGGGACACCGGGGCCGTCGCCGGGTTCATCAACATCAACAACATCGTCGAGGGCGCCTTCCTCAGCGGGGCGCTCGGCTACGGCGCCTTCGCGCACGCCGCCGGGCGGGGACTGATGAGCGAGGGGCTCGCCCTCGTCGTCTCCCACGCCTTCGGCCCCATGGGACTGCACCGGCTGGAGATCAACGTGCAGCCGGGGAACACCGCGTCCATCGCGCTCGCCAGGCGCCGCGGCTTCCGGCTGGAGGGCTTCTCGCCGGACTTCCTGTACATCGACGGTGCCTGGCGCGACCACGAACGGTGGGCGCTCACCGCGGAGATGACCCGCAGGACGCCCCCGCGCGGGTGAACCGGCCGGCGGGCGCCTTTGCGCAATCCTGACCGGCGAATCCCCTGGGCAGCCGCGCAAGGACGCTGTTCCATGGTCATCGTGACGACGATCCGACGTGACGTGATGACGCTCCCCGCAGCCGAGTTGGGCCCGGACAACCCGCTGCCCCCGCTGTGCCCGCTCGACGAGGTGCACCACATCGGGGAACGGGACCTGGCGGGCCTCCCCCGGGAGATGGCCCGGCAGATCGGCTACGAGCCGCTGCGCGGCATCCTGCCCGAGCGCATCAGGGACGGGTACGGAAGAACGCGCGCGCCACGCGCGATCGACACCCTCGTGATCGAGAACGACCGGCTGCGGGCCGTCGTGCTGCCCGGCCTCGGAGGCCGGATCGCCTCGCTGTTCCACAAGCCGTCGGGGCGCGAACTCCTCTACCAAAACCCGGTGTTCCAGCCCGCCTGCTTCGCCCTGAACGGCGCCTGGTTCTCCGGCGGCATCGAATGGAACATCGGCGCGACGGGTCACACCACCCTGTCCTGCTCGCCGCTGCACGCCGCCCGCGTCCCCGCCCCCGACGGCGGGCAGATGCTGCGCCTGTGGGAGTGGGAACGGCTGCGCGACCTGCCGTTCCAGGTCGACCTGTGGCTGCCGCGGGACTCCGAATTCCTGTACGTCGGCGTCCGCGTCCGCAATCCGCAGGAGAAGCCGGCGCCCACCTACTGGTGGTCCAACATCGCGGTACCCGAGGAGCGCCGGGTCCTCGCGCCCGCCCAGGAGGCCTGGCACCTCGGCTACGAGCGACGACTGCGCCGGGTGCCCGTCCCCGCGCACGGCGGCGTCGACCGCACGTACCCCCTCAACAGCACCTTCCCCGCCGACTACTTCCACGAGGTGCCCGACGGGCGGCGCCGGTGGATCGCCGCCCTCGACGAGGAGGGGCACGGACTGGCGCAGACGTCGACCGACGTCCTGCGCGGCCGCAAACTCTTCGTCTGGGGCTCCGGCACCGGCGGGCGCCGCTGGCAGGAATGGCTGACCGAACCCGGCACCGGCGGCTACTGCGAGATCCAGGCCGGCCTCGCCCGCACCCAGCTGGAACACGTCCGGCTGGAGGCGGAGAGCGAGGTGTCCTGGCTGGAGGCGTACGGGCCGCTCAGCGCCGACGCCGGGGCCGTGCACGGAGCGGACTGGGACGCGGCCCTGGCCGAGACCGAGGCCCGGCTGCAGGCCGCCCTCCCGCGCGCCGACGTCGACGCGGCGTACGCGGCCTGGCTGCCGTACGCCGACGCCGAACCCGGCGAGGTCCTGGCCGTGGGATCCGGCTGGGGCGCCCTCGAAGTGCTGCGCGCCTCCTGGAAGCTGCCGGGCACGCCCTTCGCGGAGAGCACCCTGGGCGATGCCCAGGCGCCGTGGGCCGAGCTGCTCAGGTCCGGGTCCTTCCCGGAGCCGCGCCGGGCCGGGCCGCCCGGCGAGACGCTCGTCGCGCGCCCCTGGCGGGACATGCTGGAGACGGCACCCGCCCGGCCGCTCACCGAGTACCACCTCGGGGTCGCCCAGTGGCACGCGGGGGATCTCGCGCAGGCCGTGCGCAGCTGGGAGCGAGGCCTCGCACTCGCCCCGTCCGTCTGGCCGTTGCTGCGCTGCCTCGCCGTCGCCGACCGGGTGGCGGGGCACCACGAGCGGGCCGCCGACCGGTACTCGGAGGCCTTCGACGACCTGTGCCGGGAGCGCCGCGACGACGGGGAGGCCTGGACGGCGGCCACGGCGGCGCTCGGGCGTGAGGTGATCGAGGCGCTGCTCGCGGTGCGGCGGACGGCGGACGCGTGTGCCGTGTGGGAACGGCTGCCGGGGGCCATCCGTGAGCGCGGGCGGCTCCGGCTGCTCGAGGCGCGGCTGCTGCTGACCGAGGGGGACCGTGCGGGCGCGCGGGCCGTCTTCGACGAGGGGTTCGAGGTGGCGGACCTGCGGGAGGGGGCGGAGGCGATCGGTGACTTGTGGGCCCGCCTCACCGACGAGCCGCTGCCGGCGCGGTACGACTTCCGGATGCGGCCGCCGGCGGAGTGAGCACCGGCCGTTTCGGTCCTGCCGTCCCGGCCCCGCTTGGAGGGCCCCGGGTCTTCCGGGCGGGTTCCGGCCGGTCAGTCGCCGTGCCGGTCCACGTACTCGTAGACCATGCCGTCCGGATGCATCGCGATCAGGTTGCGGCCGACCGGAGTCGCGACCGGTCCCGCGAGGACACGGGCGCCGGACTCGCTGAGCACCCGGCTCGCTTCGTCGACGTCCGTGACGGCGATGGTGGCGGCCACCTTGCGCAGGATGTCCAGCTCGGCCTCCGGCCCGCTCATCAGCAGGAAGCAGCCGACCGCGGCGACCGAGACGCCGCCGCGCTCGAAGCGCAGGGCACGGCCGCCCGCGAGTCTCTCGTAGAAGGGGACCGAAGCCTCCAGGTCGTCGACGCAGACACGCAGCGTGGCTCCCAGAATCTCCATGCGTCCGAGCCTAGTCGGGGCGGACCGGGAGCGAGATCGTTTCCCGTGGATCCCGCTCCCGTCCCGCGCGGCCGGCCGCCGTGCTGCGGCAGCACCTCGGTGGGGACGCCTGCCACGTTTGGCCGCCCCGGCCAGGGGGACGCGGTAAGCCCCACGAGCAACCGTGTCGGAGGCGAACCGTGGCTCGACCCCGCATCGCGATCGTCGGCGCCGGCCTCACGGGACACCGGACCGCCCGCACCCCGTTCCGGCCGTCCGCCCCATGAGCAGCGCACGGACGGTGCGGGCCGGCCGCCGCACCGTGGAGATCCACCGCCCGGACAAGGTGCTGTTCCCGGCGGACGGGGGCGGCAAGGAGTACACGAAGGACGATCTGGTCGCGTACTACCGGTCCGTCGCCCCCTTCATGCTGCCCCACCTGAGGGGTCGGCCGCTGATGCTGGAGCGGCACCCCGACGGGCTCCCGGGCCCCGCGTTCCTGCAGAAGAACACCCCGGACCACTACCCGGAGTGGATCCGGCGGGCCGAGGTCCCCAGGGAGGGCGGTACGGTCCTGCACCCCGTGTGCGAGGACGCCGCGACCCTCGTCTTCCTCGCCGACCAGGCCGGCATCACGCTGCACCGCTGGCTGTCCCGGGCCGACGCGCCCGACCGCCCCGACCGGATGGTCTTCGACCTGGACCCCGGCACGGACGACTTCGCCGTGGTGCGTGAAGCCGCGCACCTCATGGGCGAGTTGCTGGACGAGCTGAAACTGCCGTCCGCCCTGATGACCACCGGCTCCCGGGGCCTTCACATCGTGGTGCCACTGAACGGGCGTCACGGCTTCGACGAGGTACGCGTGTTCGCCAAGGACGCCGCCGACGCCCTCGCCGACCGGCACCCGGACCGCTTCACCACGGCGGCCCGCAAGAAGGAGCGCGGCGACCGGCTCTACCTCGACGTCCAGCGCAACGGCTACGCGCAGACCGCCGTCGCTCCCTTCAGCGTGCGCGCGAAACCCGGTGCCCCGGTCGCCGTCCCCGTCTCCTGGGGGCAGCTCGACGACCCGCGTCTGCACGCCCGCCGCTGGACGATCGCCGACGCCGTCGACCAGGCCCGCACCACTCCGTGGGCGGGCCTGCTGAGTCACGGGCGCGCGCTCGGCCCGGCCCGGCGCCGCCTCGACGCGCTGCGTGGCTGAGTCTCGCCGTCCCCGAGGTTTGGCCAGGGAACGAGCGAGCACCCGGTGTTCGAGGTGGCCATGACGAACACATCAAACACATCCAGATCACAGAGTTCACAGAACTCCTCCCAGAGCAAGGGAAACAGCAAGGAGAACAGCGCGGCGGACAGCCAGCCCAAGCCGATGGAGGTCCTGCGCCATGCGCGCGACCAGCTCCAGGAGCTGACGGGTATGGCGGCCGAGTCCGTTTCGTCCTTCGAACGCACCGAGGACGGATGGGCGTTGGAGGTCGAGGTCCTGGAACTGGCCAAGATCCCGGACACGATGAGCCTGCTGGCGACCTATCAGGTGGAGCTCGACCAGGACGGAGAGCTCACCAGGTATCGCCGGGTCCGCCGCTACGAACGCGGGAGGGCCGAACGCAGGCCCGGCGGCCGGTAGGCGCCGCCTCTTTCCCGCGCAGACACTCACAGACTAGGAGGACCGGACGGTATGACCGTTGTCCCGGCACAGCAAGGTGGCGGATCCGGAGGCACGAGCGGCCTCTACGACGTCCTGGAGCTCGTCCTCGACCGAGGAATCGTCATCGACGCGTTCGTGCGTGTCTCCCTCGTGGGCATCGAGATCCTGAAGATCGACGTGCGCGTCGTCATCGCGAGCGTCGACACCTATCTGCGTTTCGCCGAGGCGTGCAACCGCCTCGACCTGGAAGCGGGGCCGCACAAGGATCCCGGACTGCCCGATCTGATGGGCGAACTCACCGAGTCCGGTGCGCGCGGCAAGTCCAAGGGCGCCCTCTCCGGCGCCGCCGAGACCATATCGGACGCGTTCAAGCAGGCCCGCGAGGACGGCCAGTCCGAGTCCCGCCCCCGTACCCGTAAGACCGCGGCTTCGCGCCGGAAGGAGGAGCAGGAGTGAGCACGTACGTCTACGGCATCGCCGAGGGAACGCACCCCTCGCTTCCCGACGGCATCGACGGAGTCGGTGCACCGGCACTTCCGGTACGCATTCTCAAGGAGGGCGACCTGGCGGCCATCGTCAGCGACGCCCCCGAAGGGCTGCGCCCCAAGCGCAGGGACCTGCTCGCCCACCAGAACGTCCTGAGCGAGGCGGGGGAGGGCGGCACGGTGCTGCCCATGCGTTTCGGCAGCGTCGCGGCCGACGACCAGGCGGTCGTCTCCGTGCTGGCCGAGCGCGCGGAGCACTACCGGGAGCGGCTCGAGGCGCTGGCGGGCAAGGTCGAGTACAACGTCAAGGCCAGCCACGACGAAGAGGCCGTCCTGCACCGCGTGATGGGCGAGAACCCCGAGATCCGCGCGCTGACCGAGGCCAACCGGCAGGCGGGCGGCGGCTCGCACGAGGACAAGATGCGACTCGGCGAGATGGTCGTGGCCGCGCTGCAGGCCCGCGAGGCCGAGGACGCGGCGGGGCTCAGGCGCACGCTCGAACCGGCCGCCGACGCCGTGAGCGAGGGCCCCGAGTCCACCGGCTGGCTGGCCAACCTGTCGTTCCTGGTGGACCGCAAGTCGGCCGACACCTTCCTCGCCACCGTCGACCAGATCCGGGGCGGCCAGCCGCATCTGGAACTGCGCGTGAACGGACCGCTCCCGCCCTACAGCTTCGTCGAGCCCGGCCCCTCCGCGCCGGACACCGGCATCACGCAGGGCGCCCGGGCGGGCGGCGAGTAGACCCATGGGGCTCATCGGCGAGGTGCTGATGCTGCCGTTCGCACCTGTGCGCGGCAGCCTCTGGGCGATGAAGCAGGTGGTGTCCGAGGCCGAGCGCCAGTACTACGACCCGTCCGCTGTCCGCGCCGAACTCGCCCAGCTCGAAGCGAAGTTGGAGGCCGGAGAGATCACCGACGAGGAGTTCGACCAGCAGGAGGACGTCCTGCTGGACCGGCTCGAAGTCAGCCTGCGCACAGGCGGCGCCGGCCCCGAGAACGGGACGACAGGATGAACAGACTAGGACTGGGCCTCGCCGTAGGGGCCGGGTACGTCCTCGGACGTACCAAGAAGATGAAGCTGGCCTTCGCGGTCGGCACCATGGTGGCGGGCAAGCGGATGCAGCTGAGTCCGAAGGCGCTCGCGGACCTGGTGTCCGGGCAGCTGGCGAACAACCCGGCGTTCAAGGAGCTCAACGACCAGCTCCGCAACGACCTGCGCGGGGTCGGCAAGGCCGCCTCCGGCGCCCTGGTCGAGCGGCAGATCGAGGGTCTCGCCAAGCGGCTGCACGGCCGTACCGCGGACGTGCGCAACCAGCTCTCCGGCGTGAGCCCGGACGCGGCCGGGCACGACGAGGACGAGGACGACGAGCCGGACGACCGGTACGAGGACGAGCCCGAGGAGCAGGACGACGACCGGGACGAGGCTCCCGAGCAGGAGTCCGCCGAGGAGGAGCGTCCGCGGAAGAAGGCCCCCGCGAAGAAGGCCCCGGCCAAGACGGCGCAGAAGCAGGGCGCCGCCAAGAAGGCCCCGGCCAGGAAGACCGCCGCGGCGGCCAGGAAGACGTCCGCCAAGAAGACGGGCGCCACGAAGACCGCCGCACGCCGCGTCCCGCGGTCCCGGCAGTCGGAGGGGGGCCGCGACGATGGCTGACGCTCTCGGATCCGCGGCCAAGAAGGCCAAGGACAACCCGATCACGTCCGTCGTGCAGAGCGAGGCCGCCGACCGCCTGAAGTCGGAGGTCCAGGACTATCTGTCCGCGCAGGCACAGCGGTTGCTGGTCGGCGTCGGGCAGAAGCTCGGCCAGACCACCGTCAAGCTCAACGACATAGCGGAGGGCAACAGCCCCGGCTTCGCCAAGCTCGCCCTCGACGGCGGCCGCAAGCTGGCGGAGGGCAAGAGTCCGCTGCGGTCCGCCGTGGAGGTCGGTGCCGGGCACGCCAAGGACGGTGTGGTCGGCGCCTTCAAGAACCTGGTCGGCGGCAAGGGCAGGCGCAAGGGCGGCGCGGGCCAGAAGCCCACGGTCATCCTGGAGTTCATCGACGTCGGGGTGCCGCTGCGCACCGCGTACGACCAGTGGACCCAGTTCCAGGACTTCAGCACCTTCGCGAAGGGCGTCAAAAGCGCGAACCGCGCCGACGACACCACCTCCGACTGGCAGATGAAGGTCTTCTGGTCCAGTCGCAGCTGGAAGGCGCACACCACCGAGCAGGTGCCGGACCAGCGGATCTCCTGGACGTCCGAGGGCGCCAAGGGCACGACCAAGGGTGTCGTCACCTTCCACGAGCTGGCGGAGAACCTCACCCGCGTCCTGCTGGTCATCGAGTACTACCCCAAGGGGCTGTTCGAGAAGACCGGCAACATCTGGCGCGCCCAGGGCCGCAGGGCACGGCTCGACCTGAAGAACTACGCCCGCTTCATCACGCTCAAGGGCGAGGCGGAGGACGGCTGGCGCGGAGAGATCCGCGACGGCGAGGTCGTCCGCAGCCACGAGGACGCGATCGAGGAGGAGCAGAGCGCCGCCGAGTCCGAGGACGGCCCCGAGGACGAGTACGAGGGCGACGAGGAGGAGACGGACCAGGAGTCCGCGGACGCGGAGGCGGACGAGCCGGAGGAGTCCTACGAGGACGACCCCGAGGGCGAGTACGTCGACGAGGACGACCCCGAGGGTGAGCCCGAGGCCGAGTACACCGAGGACGACGACCCCGAGGCCGAGTACGCCGAAGAGGACGACCCCGAGGCCGAGGACGCCGAATCCGAGGACGCCGAGGCCGAGCCCGCGGACGCCGAGGAAGCGGAGTACGAGGAAGAGGACGAGCCGGCCGTCAGCGGGAGTCGCCGATGACGACGCCGGGTCGGATTCCCGAGCCGTACGGACAGGGCGGTGGCGCGAACCTCGCCGACATCCTGGAGCGCGTGCTCGACAAGGGCATCGTGATCGCGGGAGACATCCGGATCAACCTGCTCGACATCGAGCTGCTCACCATCAAGCTCCGGCTCATCGTCGCCTCCGTCGACAAGGCGAAGGAGATGGGGATCGACTGGTGGGAGGACGACCCGGCGCTGTCCTCTCGCGCGCACCACAACCAGCTCGCCCGCGAGAACGCCGAGTTGCGCGCCCATCTCGCCGAGATGGAACAGCTGGAGCGGGGACGCGCGGAGCGCGAGGAGGAGGAAGCACCATGAGCGGACTGCGGTACGTCTACGCCGTCTGCCGCCCCTTCGACGCGGCTCTGCAGGCCGATGTGACGGGGGTGGCGGGCGCGCCCCCCGGTCGGCTGACGCACCACGGCCTGGTCGCCGTCGTCAGCACGGTGCCGGAGGCGGACTTCGCCGAGGCACCGCTGCGGCGGCATCTGGAGGACCTCGACTGGCTGAGCGACACCGCGCGGGCCCACCAGAGCGTGATCGACGCGCTCACCGCCGTGACGACGCCGCTGCCGCTGCGGCTCGCCACGGTGTTCCGGGACGACAGCGGCGTGCGCACCATGATCGAGGCGCGCGAGGACGCGCTCCGCCGGACCCTCGACCGGCTCGACGGCCGCGTGGAGTGGGGCGTCAAGGTCTACGCCGAGGCGGAGTCCGCCGAGGCGGCCCAGGCGGCCAAGCCCGCGACGGGGCGGGACTATCTGCGGCAGCGCCGTATGCGCTCCAAGTCGCAGGACGCGATGTGGCAGAAGGCCGAGACTTTCTCGCGCCGGCTGCACGACAGTCTCTCCGCCCACGCGGAGGACGCCCGGCTGCACGCCCCGCAGAACGCCGCGATCTCCCGGGAATCGGGCCGCAACGTGCTCAACGCGGCCTATCTCGTGTCCCGTGCGGAGTCGGAGGCCTTTGTCGAACTCGTGGACCGTACGAAGGACGACGAGCCGGGGCTGCGCGTGGAACTCACCGGGCCCTGGGCCGCGTACTCCTTCGCCGGCCTGGAGGACGAGGCGAACGGTTCCGGGGAGGCGGGGCCGTGACCGTCGTGGAACGACGTGAGGTCGCGCTGGTCGACCTGCTCGACCGGCTGCTCGCGGGCGGGGTCGTCATCACCGGGGACATCACCCTGCGGATCGCCGATGTCGACCTCGTCCGCATCGACCTGAACGCCCTCATCAGCTCGGTGAACGAGCAGGTCCCCTCGCCCTTCCGGGACTCGCCGTGACCGGCCCGACGCCTGCCGGCGAGCAGGCGCCCGTGACCGGGCCGGCGGCGTCGGCGCCGCCTCAGGAAGAGACGGTCACGTCCGGGGAGGAACAGCTCACGGCCGGGGAGGAGCAGACCCCGGCCGGGAGGAAGCCCGCCGGGCGCAACCGGGTGGAACTCGAACCCGACACCGTCGAGCGCGACCTCATCAAGCTCGTGCTGACCGTCGTGGAACTGCTGCGCCAGCTCATGGAGCGGCAGGCCGTGCGGCGGTTCGACACGGGTGACCTCTCGGAGGACCAGGAGGAGCGCATCGGGCTCACCCTGATGCTGCTCGACGAGCGGATGGCCGAACTGCGCGACCGCTACGGGCTGAAGCCCGAGGACCTGAATCTGGACCTCGGGCCGTTGGGACCGCTGCTGCCCAGGGAGTAGCTCTCCGGGAGCGGCAGCGGTCCGGGGCCTGCGTCGGGAACGGGGCTACCAGCGATACCAGCGGCCCCGGCCTCCCGAACCGTTCGTGCCGCGTACCAGGAACCCCAGGAGCCACAGCACCAGCACCACCAGGGCGATCCACCAGAGAATTTTCAGCGCGAATCCGGCACCGAAGAGAATCAGCACCAGAAGCAGTACCAGCAGGATGGGAACCATGATGTGAACCTCCTGCCGGGCGGGTTTCCCGATATGCCCGAATCAAGCGTCTTTGCGGCAGAGAATTTCCCCGTGCAGGACGGCGAACCAGCCGTCCTCCCGCTCGCCCCACGCGCGCCACGCCCCGGACACCGCCCGCAACTGCTCCGCGGTCGCGTGGCCACCCTCCGTGGCCCGCTCCGCATACGCCGAGGCGAGGGTGCGGTCGGCCCACAGGCCGCTCCACCACCGGCGCTCGTCCGCGGTGGCGAAGGTCCAGGTGCTCGAGGTGGCCGTGACGTCGGTGAACCCGGCCCGCAGCGCCCAGGACCTGAGCCGGCGGCCCGCGTCCGGCTCCCCGCCGTTGCCGCGGGCCACCCGCAGATACAGGTCCAGCCAGTCGTCCATGCCCGCGGACCGCGGATACCAGGTCATCGCCGAGTAGTCCGAGTCCCGGACCGCGACGAGCCCGCCCGGCCGGGTGACCCGGTGCATCTCGCGCAGCGCCCGCACCGGGTCGCCGACGTGCTGGAGGACCTGGTGGGCGTGCACCACGCAGAACGTGTCGTCCGGGTGGTCCAGCGCGTGGACGTCGGCGACCGCGAAGTCCACGTTCCCGAGGCCGCGCTCCGCCGCCGTGGCGCGGGCCTGGTCCAGGACCCCCGGAGCGCTGTCGACGCCCGTGACCCGGCCTTCGGGGACCAGGGCCGCCAGGTCGGCGGTGATCGTGCCCGGGCCGCAGCCGATGTCCAGCACCTTCATGTGGGGCTTCAGGGAGCCGAGGAGGTAGCCGGCCGAGTTGGCGGCGGTGCGCCAGGTGTGGGAGCGCAGTACGGACTCGTGGTGGCCGTGTGTGTAGACGGCGGTCTCCTGCGGCTTCGGCATGACCGTTCCCCTTGTCGGCGTACGGGCCCGCGGAGCCGCTGCTCCGCGGGGCGATGGCGCCACCGTACGCCGCCGTGCCGCATGGTGAGATGTCGATCTCATCATGCGGTCTGATGGGCTGTCAGTTCCGGACTGTCGGGCGGAGGACCCGGCCGGGCCTCCGCCTTCGCCGGGTGCCCCGCCGGGGGCGGCATCCGGTCCCGGTCCTCGGCCGGAACGAGTCCCCGCACCGCGTACGCGGCCCCCACCCCGAGGGCCGCGCCGACGAGTACGTCGCTAGGGAAGTGGACGCCGGTGTAGACGCGGGAGAGGGCCACCGCGGTCGCCAGAGGTGCCACCGCGGCTCCCCAGCCGCGGGACTCCATGGCCACGCCCGTCGCGAAGGCCGCGGCCGACGCGGAGTGCCCGGAGGGGAACGACGTCGTGATGGGCTGCCGTTTGAGCCGCCGGACCAGCGGGACGGGGTCCAGCGCGGGCCGGGTACGGCGCACCGAGCGCTTGCCGACGGTGTTGATGGTGGCGGACGCCAGGGTGAGTGAGGCGAGACCGCGGGCGGCGGCGCGGCGGGCCCGGGGGCTGCGGGTCGCGGCGAGCGCCGCAGCCGTCGCGAACCAGAGCGCGCCGTGGTTCGCGCTCCGGCTCAGCCGCGGCAGCAGGCGGTCGCAGCCCGGCCAGTGCCGTGCCGCGACCCCCTCGAAGAGGCGGCAGTCGGCCGCCAGGAGCCGGTCCCGCAGAACGTGGTGGCCCGGAGGGCGGACGGTGAGGTCGACGTCTGGGGTCGCAGTCATGGGGATCCTGGTACCCACGGGCGGACGATTCCTGCCCGGGCACCGGCACCGGGTGCAGGGGTGCAGGGGTGCAGGGGTGCAGGGGTGCAGGGTGCAGGAGGCCCGGGACCGGGTCACGCGGGCACCCTGCCGATATGCGTTTGCCCGGCGGGCCCGGCGCCCCGGACAATGCCTGACCATGGGACACCTCGAAGCCGCACATCTTGAGTACTACCTCCCCGACGGGAGGCCGCTGCTCGGCGATGTGTCGTTCCGGGTGGGGGAAGGGTCCGTCGTGGCCCTCGTCGGCCCGAACGGGGCGGGGAAGACGACCCTGCTGCGCCTGATCTCCGGAGAGCTGAAGCCGCACGGCGGCACGGTCACCGTGACCGGCGGCCTCGGCGTGATGCGCCAGTTCGTCGGCTCGGTGCGGGACGAGACGACCGTCCGTGAACTGCTGGTGTCCGTGGCGCCGCCGCGCATCCGCGAGGCCGCCCGGGCGGTCGACGTCGCCGAGCACGGGATCATGACCGTCGACGACGAGGCCGCCCAGCTGAAGTACGCGCAGGCCCTCTCCGACTGGGCCGAGGTCCGCGGGTACGAGTCCGAGACGCTCTGGGACATCTGCACCATGGCGGCGCTCGGTGTGCCCTACGAGAAGGCGCAGTGGCGTCAGGTGCGGACGCTGTCCGGAGGCGAGCAGAAGCGCCTCGTACTGGAGGCGCTGCTGCGCGGCACCGACGAGGTGCTGCTGCTCGACGAGCCGGACAACTACCTCGACGTCCCCGGCAAGCGCTGGCTGGAGGAGCGGCTCAAGGAGACACGCAAGACGGTCCTCTTCGTCTCTCACGACCGTGAACTGCTCGCCCGCGCCGCCGAGAAGATCGTGAGCGTCGAGCCCAGCCCCACCGGCGCGGACGCCTGGGTGCACGGCGGCGGTTTCGCGACGTACCACGAGGCGCGCCGGGAGCGCTTCGCCCGCTTCGAGGAACTGCGGCGCCGCTGGGACGAGAAGCACGCCCAGCTGAAGAAGCTTGTGCTGAACCTGCGTCAGGCGGCCTCCATCAGCCACGAGTTGGCGTCCCGGTACGCGGCGGCGCAGACCCGGCTGCGGAAGTTCGAGGAGGCCGGCCCGCCGCCGGAGCCGCCGCGCGAGCAGGACATCAGGATGCGGCTGCACGGCGGCCGCACCGGCGTCCGGGCCGTCACCTGCAAGGGACTCGAACTCACCGGCCTGATGAAGCCCTTCGACCTGGAGATCTTCTACGGGGAGCGGGTCGCGGTGCTCGGTTCCAACGGCTCGGGCAAGTCGCACTTCCTGCGCCTGCTCGCCGGCGGGGACGTGGCGCACACGGGCGAGTGGAAGCTCGGCGCCCGCGTCGTGCCCGGCCACTTCGCGCAGACGCACGCCCACCCCGAGCTGGCGGGCCGCCCCCTGCTCGACATCCTGTGGACCGAGCACGCGCAGGACCGGGGGGCTGCCATGTCCAGGCTGCGCCGCTACGAGCTGACCGCCCAGGCCGAGCAGCGCTTCGAGAAGCTGTCCGGCGGGCAGCAGGCCCGTTTCCAGATCCTGCTCCTGGAGCTCGAGGGCTCCACGGCGCTGCTCCTTGACGAGCCCACCGACAACCTCGACCTGGAGTCGGCGGAGGCCCTCCAGGAGGGTCTGGAGGCGTACGACGGGACGGTGCTGTCGGTCACCCACGACCGCTGGTTCGCCCGGTCCTTCGACCGCTATCTCGTCTTCGGGTCGGACGGCCGGGTACGGGAGACGGCCGAGCCGGTGTGGGACGAGCGCCGGGTGGAGCGGGCCCGGTAGCTCCACGGAGGCCGTGGGCCCCGGATCTTCGTAGAGTGGAGAGGACAGGCGAGTTCCACGGCTCCCTCCCAAAGGCCGCTCGGGGTGGTGCCGGCCGGGCCGGTACCCGGACCGCACCGAAGGATCACGACGACGATCGGGGTACCGCGATGACCGGAGTCGACCCGGGCCGGCTGGACGACCAGCAGCTGATGAGAGAGCTGGAGACGATCCACCGCACGCGCCACGACGCGCTCCTGCACGGTTCCAACGACGCACTGCGGATCCACAACGAGCGCATGGCGCAACTCGAGGGCGAGTACCTGCGCCGCCACCCGCGTCGCCCGATCACGCCTGGCCGCACCCGGGAGGGCGCCCGGGAGCGCTGAACCGCCCCCACGTGCTGAAACGCAGGGCGCCGCTGACCCGCACGCCGGGGCAGCGGCTTCGTGACCGTGCCGACACGCAGGACGACGCGCTGCCACGCGCGACGCGACCCGTGGCCGGGCCCGAGGACGGCCCGGACACGGGTCGCGGCACGTCGGGGGAGCCTCAGGCGGTCTTCTGCGTCCCCTTCGCGAACTCGGCGAGGAAAGCCTCGTCGAACGCCTTGAGATCGTCCGGCTTGCGGCTGGTCACCAGGGTGTTCGGCCCGTGGTCGCAGATCTGCACCTGCTCGTCGACCCAGGTGCCGCCCGCGTTGGTGATGTCCGTGCGCAGGCTGGGCCACGAGGTCAGCACACGTCCGGAGACGACGTCCGCCTCGACCAGGGTCCACGGCGCGTGGCAGATCGCGGCGACCGGGCGGCCCGAGTCGAAGAAGTCGCGTACGAAGGACACCGCCCGCTCCTCCGTCCGCAGGGCGTCCGGGTTGGCCACGCCGCCCGGCAGGACCAGCCCGTCGAAGGAGTCGGCGGACACGTCGCCGACGACCTCGTCCACGGGGAAGGTGTCCGCCTTGTCGAGGTGGTTGAAGGCCTGGATCTCGCCCGGCTCCGTCGAGACCAGGACGGGCTCGTGGCCCGCGTCGGTCACCGCCTGCCAGGGGTCGGTCAGTTCGATCTGCTCGACGCCCTCCGGCGCCACCAGGAACGCGATGCGCATGGTGTTCGGTCTCCTTTCCCGGCCCCGGGGGCGGACCGCGCGCGCGGCACGCTCCGTCAGCCGGCGTCCGCCGCCCGCGGGCGGCGCGGTGGTTCCTCGTCGGTCCCGTACCGCCGCGGCGGCCCGGTGTGCACGACCGCCTCGTCGCGTACCCGTCCGTCCGGGGACGACACATGCGCCGGCGGCCGGGATGATCACTTCCCGCGCTTGTCGTGGCCCGGCAGGAATTCCTGGACCTTGGCCTTGAGGCCCTGGCGGATCATGGCGCCGCGGTCGGCGTCGCCCTTCAGGACGGCGGCCGCGGTGGACTCCATCTGCTCCCAGGTGGCGTGCGGCGGAATGGGCGGCACCGCGGGGTCGGTGAGGAACTCGATCACCGCCGGGCCGTCAGCCTCCAGTCCCGCGCGCCAGGCCGCCTCGACGTCCTCCGGCTTCTCCACCCGGATACCGGTCAGCCCCAGCGAGCGGGCGAAGGAGGCGTACTGCACGTCGGGCAGCCCCTGCGAGGGCAGGAACGAGGGGGCACCGCCCATGGCCCGCAGTTCCCAGGTGACCTGGTTCAGGTCGCGGTTGTTCCACACGCCCACGACCAGCCGCGGGTCCTCCCAGCGGTCCCGGTACTTCGCCGCCGTGATCAGCTCGGCCAGCCCGTTCATCTGCATCGCCCCGTCCCCGACGAGCGCGACCACGGGCCGGTCCGGGTGGGCGAACTTCGCGCCGATCGCGTACGGCACCGCGCAGCCCATCGTCGCCAGGGTGCCGGAGAGGGACGACCGCATACCGGACCGCATCGTGAGATGGCGGGCGTACCAGTTGGACGTCGACCCGGAGTCGGACGTGACGATCGCGTTGTCGGGCAGCAGCGGGTCCAGGGCCCGCGCGACGTACTCCGGGTTGATCGGGTCGGCCGACTGCTCGGCCCGGCGCCGCATCACCTCGCGCCAGCGCGTGACGTTCGCGCAGACCGTGTCGTACCACTCGCGGCCCCGGCCCCCCTCCAGCAGCGGGATGAGCCGCTCCAGTGTCGCCTTCGCGTCGCCGACCAGATTCACCTCGTACGGATAACGCATCCCGATCATGTGCGGGTCGAGGTCGATCTGCACGGCCCGCGCCTTGCCGAACTCCGGCAGGAACTGCGAGTACGGGAAGGAGGACCCGATGGTCAGCAGGGTGTCGCAGTCGCGCATCAACTCGTACGAGGGACGCGTGCCGAGCAGGCCGATCGACCCGGTGACATAGGGGAGTTCGTCACTCAGCGCGTCCTTGCCGAGCAGGGCCTTGGCGACGCCGGCGCCGAGCAGCTCGGCGACCCGCTCCACCTCCGCGCGCGCCCCCGCCGCGCCCTGGCCGATCAGGATCGCCGTCCTCTCACCGGAGTTGAGGACCTCGGCGGCTCGCTCCAGGGACTCCTGCGAGGGGGCCGTGGACCACGAACCGAAGTCCAGGCTGGAGGGGACCATCTTGAACTCGTGCGTGGGCGGCGCGTAGTCGAGCTCCTGCACGTCACCGGGGATGATCACGGCGGTGGGCGCGCGGCGCGCGCAGGCGGTGCGGATCGCGCGGTCCAGGACGTTCGGCAGCTGCTCGGGGACGGTCACCGTCTCCACGAAGTCCGACGCGACGTCCTTGAAGAGCGTGTGGAGGTCGACCTCCTGCTGGTACGAGCCGCCCATCGCGCTGCGGTGGGTCTGGCCGACGATCGCCAGCACCGGGACATGGTCGAGCTTGGCGTCGTACAGCCCGTTCAGCAGATGGATCGCACCCGGCCCCGACGTGGCCGCGCACACGCCGAGCCGGCCGCTGAACTTGGCGTATCCCACCGCCTGGAACGCGGACATCTCCTCGTGCCGCGACTGGACGAACCGCGGCTGGTCCTCCGCCCTGCCCCAGGCCGCCAGCAGGCCGTTGATGCCGTCCCCGGGATAGCCGAAGACCTGCTCCACGCCCCACTCGCGCAAGCGCTCGAGGACGTGATCGGCGACCTTCTTGCTCATAACAGGACCTCCCGAAGAAAAGGGGTACAGACGTACCGCCTACCGAGTCACCACCCCTCACCCGCGAAAACCTGTGGTGTTTGCCGCGCATGACTCGGGGCAGGCGCGTCTCAGTGCTTCGGACAGGAGGCACGTCCGTGGGAGCGAACGAACCGCGCCCCGGGTGTTTCCGTCCGGCGCACGGGCGCGCTCCCACGGTGACTGTCCATCTCAGGCACCCCTCAAGGGAGTTGCGACACACCATGCGAAGCCAAGCGAGCGTGAAGCACCACCCGCACGACGACGCCCCCGACACCGCCGAGGCATTCCGCAAGCTCGCCGCGCTCCCCGCGGGCCGGCAGCGTGACGCACTCCGGGACCGGATCGTCGAAGCCTGGCTGCCGATGGCCGAACGGCTCGCGGGGCGGTTCCGCAGCCGCGGCGAGAGCTACGAGGACCTGCGCCAGGTCGCCGCACTCGGGCTGGTCAAGGCCGTCGACCGGTACAACCCTGAGCTCGGCAACGCCTTTGAGAGCTACGCCGTACCCACCATCACCGGCGAGATCAAGCGGCACTTCCGCGATCACATGTGGACCCTGCACGTGCCGCGCCGCGTCCAGGATCTGCGCAACCGCGTGCGGTTCGCCGGCCAGGACCTGTCGCAGACCATCACCGGTCGCAGGCCCACCGTCGCCGAGATCGCCGAGCACGCCCACATGAGCGAGGAGGAGGCGCTGACCGGTCTCGAGGCGCTGGAGAGCTTCACGGCGCTCTCGCTCGACGCCGAGCTGTCGGGCAGCGAGGACGGCTACTCGCTCAGCGAGGCCCTCGGCTCGCCCGACCCGGCGCTGGACACCGTCATCGACCGGGAGGCCGTCAAGCCCCGCCTTCAGGCGCTGCCGGAGCGGGAGCGCGCCATCCTCTACATGCGGTTCTTCAACGACATGACACAGAGCCGCATCGCCGACGAACTCGGCATCTCGCAGATGCACGTCTCGCGGCTGATCAGCCGCTGCTGCAGCCGGCTGCGGGAACAGATCATGCGCGACGCCGCGTAGCGCTCCGCCTGGTCGACCTGGTGGCGAGGCGCGGCTGGGCCGCGTCTCGCTTTCGCGTGTGCGGCGGGGGCCTGACGCCGGCGCGCGGGCGGACGCCGACGGTGCCGCCGGAAGGCGGGAGTGGACCCCGTCCCGTCCGCCGGTGCGGCGCTGTTCTGTCCAGCGGTGGCGGGGTGTGGGTCCCGTCCGCGGGGGTTGGGGGGTGCAGGTTTGCCCGCCCTTGCGGTGGCCGGGGGGTTGCCGCCTTCGGGTGGGTGCGGCCGGTTTCAGGTCGGCCCATCGCCCGCGTGGGTGCGGTCGGCTTCAGGTCAACCCAGCGCCCTCGGGGGTGCGGCCCGGCTTCACGTCGGCCTCGTGCCCGCGTGGGTGGGGCCGTCACCGGCGTGGCGTGGGTGGGGCGGCCCTTGCCTGGCCGTCAGGGTGCCGTCGCCCGGTGCGCGAGTCGGCGCCGCCGGGTCGCTCGCCTTCCGGCGTACCGGTTGCTGCCGCCTCCGTGTCGGTGCGGCGGGTTCCGGACCGCCTCCGCGGCCTCGGCAGAGGGCCTCGTGTCCCCCGTCCGGTGGCTCGGATAGCGCGAATGGGCCCGGTGGCGAGCGGGGCGGCGTCGGCGGGGCTGTCATGGGGTCTGGGGGCACGACGGCCGTGCCCTCACCGGAGAGCCGGCTGAAGGAGCCCATCCCATGCGCCGTACCGCCCGTGTCCTGTCCGCCACCGCCCTGGCCAGTGCCGCCCTGGGTGCATTCGCCTCGGCCGCGTTCGCGGACCCGGCCGCGGAGGACGGTCCCCGTACCGTCGCCCCGGGCGCGGTCACCGCCCCCGTGGCCCGCGAGGAAACCGGCGCGAGCGCGCCCCCACACATCGACGCGGGCCAGGAGGGCTACGAGGACCGCCGCGCCGGACCGTACTCGGTCGCCGCCGACCAGGGGGCACCGGCTTTCGGCCCGGCCGCGCCCCTGCCCGTCGCGGACGCGGATCCGCGGGCCCTGGGCCCGGACGCCGTCAGGTCCGAGGACGCGGGCCCGGACGCCGCGGAAGCGGGAACCGCGAGCGGCAGCGCGGACGACGTGCGCCCCGGCGACATCGGGCCGGACGCCGTGGGGCCGGACGCCGTGCGGCCCGAGGACGTCGGCCCCGGCGTCGGTGACCTCGGCGGTGTGGGACCGGACGCGGTCGGGCCGGACTCCGTCCCCGAAGGGGTGGGGCCCGATACCCGGAGTCCCGCGCCCGACGAGCACCAGGCCTCCCGCGACGGCGCCACCCAGGACAGCGGCACCCGCGAGGGCGCCGCCTCCCGCGACCCCGGCGAGGACCCCGCCGTCGGCTCCCGGCGCGGCGTGCGCGCCGGAGAGGGCGGCGCCTTCACCGACTCGCTCCCGGCGCTGATCGCCGGCGGCGTCCTGATCGCCGGCGCGGTCGGCGCCGCCGCCTACCGGCTGCGGAGCGGGGGCCCCGCCGGCCGCCGCCGCTGAACCTGTGACGGGCGCAACCAGACGGTCACCCATGGCTCCTGGGGTCCCGGGGTAGGGAGATGCCCAGGGCGACGAACGGTACGGGACCGGTCACCGGCCACGGGCGAGGACAGGGCACGGCACCACGGACTGCGCGGAGGCACGTATGCGGCGGACGTACCCGGAGGGGCACGGTCCCGTTCGCTACGGCCCGCCCCTGCCCGATCAGGGCCTGCCCCTGCTGCCCGGACTCTCCGACGTGCTCGCCGCGTCCGCCGGCCGGGCAGGCGCCGAGCCCGCGGGCGGCGGTCCCGCACTGCTCGACGCCGCCTGCGGCTACTGGGCCCGTCGCGGACTGCCCGCCGGCGCCGACCGGGTGGCCGCCTCGCCCGGCGCCCCCTCCCTGCTGCTCGCGCTGACCGCGGCGGTCGGCGGCGACGTCCTGCTGCCGCGGCCGTGCGCCGCCTGGTGGACCCCGCAGACCCGGCTGCTGGGGAGATCGGCGTTCCATGTGGCGACCCCCGCCGAGTGCGGCGGCGTCCCGGACCCGTACGCGCTCCTGGAGACCGTGCGCAGAGTCCGCGCCGAGGGCGGCGACCCGCGGCTGCTCGTGCTCTCCGTCGCCGACGACCCCACGGCCACCGTCGCGCCGCCCGAGACCGTCCACGAGGCCGTGGAGGCCGCCGTCGGCGAGGGCCTGCACGTGATCAGCGACGAGACCTGGCGCGACACCCTGCACCAGCCCCTCGACACCGTGTTCCTCAGCCCCGCCGAGATGCTGCCGGACGACGTCACCGTCCTCACCGACCTCTCCGGGCCCTTCCTGCCGCTCGGCTGGCCCGCCGCGGTCGCCCGCCTCCCCGGCACCCCGTACGGCTCCGCGCTGCGCGCCCGCGTCCTCGACGTGCTGACCGCGCTCGGCGCCCGGCTCGCCGACCCGGTCGCCGCGGCGGCCGCGTACGCGCTCGGTGAACCCGGCGAAGTCACCGAACGGCTCACCGCGGCGGCCCGCCTGCACGCGGCCGTGGCGGGCGCCGTGCACCAAGCCGTGGTCGACGCGGGCGCCCTCGCCAGGCCGCCGCGGGCCGGCCGGCACCTCTACGTGGACCTCGGCCCGCTGCGCGACCCGCTCGCCGACCGGGGCGTCGGCGACGCCCAGGAGCTGGAGGACCACCTCACCGCCCGCCTCGGCCACCCCGCCCCGGGCGGCCACCGCTTCGGCGACGACCTGGCGGCGCTCCGGGTGCGACTGTCCACCGGTCCGCTGCTCGGTACGACGGCACAGGAGCGCGAGGAATGCCTCACGTCGCCCGCGCCGTTACAACTGCCGCACGTGCAACGCGCGTTGACCCACCTGGGTTCGGCCTTCGACGAACTACGCGACGACGCTCAGCGATGGGAGCCTCCTCGATGACGCAGCAGTCCGAATCGACCACGACGACTCCGCAGGACACCGAAGGCCCGGCGTCCGCGCCGCGCCCGGAGGCCGGGCCGCCGCCCGCGCTCACCCCCCACGAAGCTCTCGAATCCCTCGCCCCCCACGAAGCCCTCGTCCTGCACGAGAGGCGCGACGCACCCGCACCGCCCGCCGAGCCGCGGCCGCTCGGCGAACGGCGGTCCTGGCCGCGGTCCTTCGCCGACCGGCTCACCGCGCCGCTGCCCGGACTGCGTGCCTTCGCGCGCTTCGCCCGCGAGGGCGCGCTGCGTCCCGACGCCGACGGCCTCGCCGACGTCCCCCGACTGCCGTACGCACCGGGCCCGCTGCCCCGGGTGGACGCCCGCACGGTCGCCGTCTCCTGGGCGGGGCACGCGAGTTGGGTGATCCGGATAGGCGGGCTCACCGTCCTCACCGACCCCGTCTGGTCCCGCAGGATCCTCGGAACCCCGGCCCGCGTCACGCCCGTCGGAGTGCCCTGGAGCGCGCTGCCCCGCGTCGACGCGGTCGTCATCAGCCACAACCACTACGACCACCTGGACGCCCCGACGCTGCGCCGGCTGCCGCGCGACACACCCGTGTTCGTGCCGGCCGGGCTCGCCCGCTGGTTCAGGCGCCGCCGGTTCACCGCGGTCACCGAGCTCGACTGGTGGGAGGCGGCCGAACTGCACGGCGTCCGCTTCGACTTCGTCCCCTCCCACCACTGGTCCAAGCGCAGCCTGACCGACACCTGCCGCACCCTGTGGGGCGGCTGGGTCCTCACGGACGGCGACGGACAGCGCGTGTACTTCGCGGGCGACACCGGCTACGGCCACTGGTTCTCCCGCATCGGCCGGCGTCACCCCGGCATCGACCTCGCCCTGCTGCCCATCGGCGCGTACGAGCCCCGCTGGTGGCTCCGCGACGTCCACTGCGACCCGGAGGAGGCGGTGCGGGCCGCCGTCGACCTCGGCGCCCGCCGCATGGCGCCCATGCACTGGGGCACCTTCGTCCTCTCGGCGGAACCCGTGCTCGAACCGCTCACCCGGGTGCGGGCGGCCTGGGAGAAGGCGGGCCTGGACCGGGACGACCTGTGGGACCTGCCGGTGGGCGGCTCACGCGTACTGACGGAACCGGCCCCGGACGCGCCGCGGACCGGCCCGACGCGCACGGGAGGCGCGGCGCACTAGGGCCTGTCGTTTGGATCAGGCTGGCTGTGACCGACGGTTCGTCCTGACCGACCCGAGCGGGGTCTGGCGCGTGCAGCTGCAAGGCGGA
>NZ_JBWKDS010000013.1:0-8927 GCF_056435845.1 Streptomyces sp. NPDC043867
GGCACGATGTGGAAGGGGTCACTGAGCTTCGAGACCCCGATGCTGTGGGCCACCGGCTTCCTGATCACCTTCACCTTCGGCGGTCTGACCGGCGTCATGCTGGCCTCACCGCCGATGGACTTCCACGTCTCGGACTCGTACTTCGTGGTGGCGCACTTCCACTACGTCGTCTTCGGAACGGTCGTCTTCGCGATGTTCGCGGGATTCCATTTCTGGTGGCCCAAATTCACCGGCAGGATGCTCGACGAGCGGCTCGGCAAGATCACCTTCTGGACCTTGTTCATCGGCTTCCACGGCACGTTCCTGGTGCAGCACTGGCTGGGCGCGAACGGCATGCAGCGCCGCATTCCGGACTATCTCGCGGTGGAGGGACTCACGACTCTCAACACGGTGTCGAGCATCTTCTCTTTCCTCCTCGGGCTGTCGTTCCTGCCGTTCTTCTACAACGTCTGGAAGACCGCCAAGTACGGCAGGAAGATCGAGGTCGACGACCCGTGGGGCTACGGCCGTTCGCTCGAGTGGGCGACCTCCTGCCCGCCGCCGCGGCACAACTTCCTCACCCTGCCGCGGATCCGCTCCGAATCCCCGGCGTTCGACCTGCACCACCCGGAGACCGCCGCCGCGGGCGTGCTGCCGGGCCCGCCGGGCGGCCGGCACACCGGAGCGCGGGCGGAACCGCGATGACCGCCATGGACGACCGCCTCCTGGACCCGCGGGCGCTGATCAGCGAGTTGGAGGGGCATCTCCTGATCGAGGCCGCCCGTGCCGAGAGCCGGACCGAGGCCGCCCGCTTCACCCGCCCGCTGATGTGGCTCACGGACACCCAGCGGGCGGAGGTCGAGACCCGGTACGCCGAACACCACCTCGCACTCACCCGGCGTTCCTGGGAGGACACGGCGCGGCGTGCGGCACAACTGCGCGCCGAGTACGCGGCGGTGTACCGCTCCCTGCGCCGCCGCCTGTGCACCGGGGCGGTGCTGGTCACGGCCGGTGTCGTCGTCCTGGTCGTCTCACTCGGCCCGCGGTGACCCGCGCGACGGGAGCGGGCCGCTGCCCGGCGGGCGGACCCGGTGGGCCTCCGGGGACCAGCCCGACGGGCGCAGGATGCCGAGGAGCTGGCGGACGAGTTCCTCCACCACCTGGTCGAGGGTGGCGTCCACCCGGCCGGCGCTCCAGTCGTGGAGCAGGCCGTTGACGCTGCCGATGAACGCCGTGGCGGCGATCCGGTAGTCGCGGACCGCCGCCTCGCCGCGGGCGGCGGCGGCGTCCGCCTCGGCACAGATGAGGTCCACCCATCGGGCACGGCGGGCGAGCCGCTGTTCCTCCAGGGCGGGGCTGACTCCGATGATCTCGACGAACGTGATGCGGATGCGGCGCGGATCGGCGGTGACGTCGGCCGCGTAGGCCCGGAAGACCGCGGCGGCCCGTTCGGCGAGCGGCAGTTCCCCGGCTTCGGCGAGCGCCGTCAGGGCCGCCGCCTCCGCCCAGTCGTTGACCTGGAGGTGCAGCGCGGCCAGCACGTCCTCCAGGGTGCGGAACTCCTCGTAGAACTGGCGTGTCGACAGGCCCGCCGCCTCGCTGAGCGCGGCGACGGTGGCCGCGCGGAAGCCGGGCCGGTCGCCGAACACCTGGAGCGCGGCGTCGAGGAAGCGCCGGCGCCGCTCGGCCTGCCGTTCCTCGGCGGACCTGCCGCCGTACCGTCCGGTCGGCTGCTTCAGCCTGCCCGCCACCCGTGCCTCCCTCGCCGGCGGGCCGATCCGGTCCCGTCCGTCGTCGATTTTGTCGTGTCCGCAGTCTTGTGGAGAAGGCGCCCCTCTCCTTACTTTCCAGTAAGTCAACTCTGAACGCGTGCGTGTTCAGAGTTCGACCTTGTCATGCCCTTGCCATCTGATTTCTCCGCCTACGACAGGGACCCGCCATGCCTGCCCCCCGATCACGGCACCTCTGCACCCTCGCCACCGCACTGGCCCTCGCCCTGTGCGGCACCGCCGCCACGGCCGCCACCCCCGAGGACGCCTCCGCCGCACTGCGCGAGGTGATGTTCGTGGGGAACAACTGGGACGGCACCGCCGACGTCATCGAGTCCACGGGCGACCTCGGGAGGATCGGCCGCGTCAATGTCGTGCCCGACAAGGAGGCACGCATGGCGGAGATCAACGCGGATCCCGTCAGGTGGGCGTACTTCCTCGGCATCCGCAACGGCGTCGGGGAGGGGCACGACCAGCTCGTCGACGACATGTACGCCACGCCCGACGGCTCGTCGATGGTCGTCTCGCGTCCGAGCTTCGCCGACGTGGTCTCGATCGACCTCGCCACCGGCAGGATCAACTGGCGCTTCCGCGTGTCCGGTTACCGGTCCGATCACATGGCCGTCTCCCCCGACGGCTCCCGCGTCGCGGTCTCGGCCTCGACCGCGAACACCGTGCACGTCCTGGACATCGTCACCGGCAGACAGGTCGGCTCCTTCGCCACCGGCGACAAACCGCACGAGAACGTCTTCTCCCGCGACGGCAAGCACATCTGGAACATGTCCATCGGGGACGTCAACACCGCGCTGGACGAACCGTGGCTGGACTGGACGAAGGGTGACCGCCGCATCACCGTCGTCGACGCGAACACCTTCAAGCAGGTCAAGGTGGTCGACATGCGGCAGCGGCTCGACGCGATCGGCCTCAAGGACTACTCCGACGCGGTCCGGCCCGCGGTCTTCAGCCCCGACGAGTCCAAGCTGTACTTCCAGGTGTCGTTCTTCAACGGCTTCCTGGAGTACGACGTCGCGGGCGACCGGATCACCCGCGTGAAGACCCTGCCGAAGAACCCCGCCACCAGCCCCGACCGCACCACCTGGGTCAACGACTCCCGCCACCACGGCATCTCGATGAGCCCCGACGGCACCAAGCTGTGCGTCGCCGGCACGATGGACGACTACGCCACCGTCGTCGACCGGGCCACCCTCCAGGAGGGCCCGCTCGTCACCGCCTCCAAGCCCTACTGGGCGACCGTCAGCGGCGACGGCAGGTCCTGCGTCGTCTCGGAGAGCGGCGCCGACCGGGTCACGTCGATCGACTTCGCCACGGGCCGCAGGACGGCGTCCGTGGCGGTCGGCGACCACCCGCAGCGCGTACGCCTGGCCCGCGTGCCGGCGAACTGGACCGGGCCGTCGGCTAGTTGAACTCCTGTGCCGCCCAGGACGCCAGTTCCGCCCGGGCCGCTGCGAGCAGGTCGGCGGACGGTGCCGTCGCGCCGTTGGTGACCAGGGCGTAGTGCACGGTTCCCGGGCCGGGGGCGGTGAGCAGGAGCCGGCGGGCTCCGGTGCCGCCCGGTTCGGGGGCCGCCGCGACGGGCGTGGTCCGGGTGTACGCGGGCGGCGCGGTCGTCGCCCCGAGGTCGGAGACCACCGTGGTGCCGGACCCCGGGAAGGACGCCGGCAGGTGGAGTTCCGTGGGGGCGCCCGTGCCGTCGGAGCGCCAGACCAGGAGCCCGTACTGGCCCGAGCCGACCAGCTGGGAGACCTTCGGGAGCGCACTCGGGACGGGGTTCCAGGTCAGGGTGGCCGAGCCGTCCCGGGACCGGTCCTCATAGGTGAAGGCGGCCGTCGTGCCCGCGGTGGCGCTCGGGTAGACGCGGTCGAGCAGGCGGGCGTCCTGGCGCAGGACGGCACGCCCTGAGTCGTCGAGCGCCACCGCGGAGAGGTCCTCGTCGTTCCAGGCGTCGCCGGCGGTGAGGACCTTGCCGGGGTTGCCGTTCATCAGCTCGTGGTGGCGGCCGTTGTAGAGGTCCCACTGCCACTGCGTGCCGGACAGGACGGGACCCGAGGAGACCGGGTCGGACCACCAGGTGGAGCCGGGGCGGCGGGAGTCGAGCGCCTGGTACATGGCCTTGAGGACCGTGGGAGCCTTGTCCGCGACGGAGCCGGCAAGTGGGTGGCCGAACTCGCTGACCAGGGCCGTCGTACCGGCCGCCGAGGCCCGGTCGCGCACCGCCCCGAGGTCCGCCGCGTACTGGCCGTCGCGGGCCTTGCCCCACATGAAGACACCGGAGATCGCCTTCTGGTCGTAGAAGTGGGTGTTGAGGACATAGCGCGGGCCGAGCCGTCCGGCGTCCAGCAGCCCGCCCTCCTGCTTCTGGAAGTCGAGATTGGCGTTCCAGAAGAGGTTCGGCTCGACGAAGGCGGGCTTGGCCTGCCAGCCCGCCGCGTCCATCCGGGCCCGGAACCTCTCGTAGAACGGCCACAGCACGTCGCGTTCCCAAGTACGGCTGGTCTGACCGGAGTCGTAGGTGCCCGCGTACGGCTCGTTGAACGGGTCGAAGCCCACGACGCCCGCGAACTCGGCGGCGGTGAGGTGCCGGCGGACATACTCCATCGTGCTCTGCGCGGTGCTGAGGAAGGCGTCCTGGACGCCGTTCGCGTTGTGCCAGAAGTCGTACGTGGCCTGCTGCACGGCCCGGTTCTGGGTGATGTTCTGACCCCAGAAGAGACAGATCCCGCAGGATTCGTCGGGATAGTCACCGGCGTCCACGGCCCATTCGGGGGCGCCGTCGCCGCTGTACCAGCTGTCCGCGTCGAAGAGGTGGCGGGAGTAGAGGTCCTGGTGGAAGTCGGGGAACACCCGGATCCCCGCGTCGAGGAAGGCACGCATCTGATCGGTGACGGCGGCGAGGTACGCCGTGTCCACCTGCCCCCGCACGGGCTCGGCGTGCGCCCAGGACAGCAGCAGGCGCACGGAGTTGCCGCCGCCGAGGGCGCGCAGCGCGGTCGCGGACTTCCGTGCGTCGGCGACCGAGGCGAACGGCAGGCCGCCGTGCTCCTCCAGCTTCGCCTCACCCGAGACGTTGTAGCCGCGCAGCACCACCTCGCGGCCGAGCCCGTCGGTGAAGCGGCCGTGGTCGACCGTGAGGGTGGCCGCCGCGGGTTCGTCGAACCACAGGGCGCCGGGCACATCCTCCGCCGCGGCGGGCTGGGCGCCCGCCGTGGCGAGGGAGCCGGAGAGAAGGACGAGGACGCCGAGCAGACGTACGCGCAACTTCGTCATGCCCACAACAGTCCCGCCGGCTCCTGACGCCGTCAACACCCCTGACTCCACAGTAAGGTTCTCGTGTCACCGCTCGTCGGGCCCGGCGCCTTCCGGAACGTCAGGACGCTCGTCCCCGCTCAGCCGCCCACCCGCCGGGTCACCTTCAGCAGATACTCCTTCCGGTCGAGCGGGTTGTGGTCGGTGCGCGGCCGCTTCGGGACGGTCCCCCGCGTGACGGGGGCGTAGTGGTCGAACGCCGCTTCCAGCTCGCCCTCGCCGCGCGTCAACCCGGGTAGCAGCGACTCCAGTTCGTGGACCGAGGCCGCCGGGACGCGGCCCCGGAGCACGCTCGTCGCGCCGTGCGTCCCGGTCGACTCCGGCACGGCCCGCAGCCTCGCGAGGACGGGCAGCACCGCCGGCAGCGTGTCAGGCGGTGCCTCCAGGCAGAAGCGGTGCATCGGCTCGTGCACCTGGGAGTCCGCCCGCCGCAGGGCGCTCATCAGGACCAGCGGGGTCAGTCCGCGGAAGTCCGCGCCGGTGCTCGACATGCTCTTGTCGAAGCGCTGGTGCGCATGACTCTGACGGGGTGAATAGCCCGAGTGCGTCATGGTCACCGTGCAGTCGGTGACCTGCCAGCCGTGGACGCCCTGCCGCAGGGTCTCCCGCACGGTGTCCTCGACGGCCTTGAAGAAGGCGTACGGCATCGAACCGAGCTCCACGCCGAGCCGGAACCGCACCCCGGAGCCGGCCGGCGCCGGGTCGACGCGCAGCCCGACGGTCGCGAGGAACGGGTTGGGTTCCCTGCCGTTGAACTCGACCGCGCTCCCGCTGCCGACGGGCCGCTCGACGCAGATGGTGGTCGACTCCCGGAAGGTCACGTCGAGCCCGAACTCGTCGGCCAGCGTCGCCTGGACGACCTGCTTCTGCACCTCCCCGTACAGCGATACGGAGGTCTCCCGCCGCAGCTCGTCCCGGCGCAGCGCGATCAGCGGGTCCTGCTCGGCGAGCTGGGTGAGCGCGATGTGCAGGGCGGCCCGGTCGCCGGGCCGGCGGGGGACGACGACCGTCTCCAGTGTCGGCGGCGCGAAATGGTGTTCCGCCCCCGCCGCGGGTGACTGCCCGAACCTGTCCCCGATGCGGATGTCCCCGAGACCCCGGAGCTTGGCGATCCGTCCCGCGGCGACGCACGGGACCCGGACCGCCGAGCCGTGCTCGAACACGCTGATCGCGGTGATCCTGCCCTCCGCGCCGTCGCCGTGGGCGACCCGGTCGCGCGTGCGCAGGGTGCCGGAGAACATCCGCGCGTACGCGATCTTCTCCCCCGCCGGGCCTCGCTCGACCTTGAAGACGGTGCCTGCGACCGGGCCGTCCGCCGTGCCCCGGGCGGCGGGCAGCAGCTCCTCGACCCCGGCGACCAGCTCCGCGACTCCGGCGCCCGTGATGGCGGAACCGAAGTACACGGGATGCACCAGGGCCTGGCCGGTCCGGTGGGCGAGGCAGTCCCGGAGCCGTTCGTCCGACACCCTGCCCTCGACGTACGCGGACAGCAGGGCGTCGTCGTGCCCGGCGAGCAGGTCGAGCAGCGGCGTCCGCAGTCGTGGCGCGGTGAACGGGAGGAAGTGAGCGGCCCGGGTGCCCGCCGCGCCGACCTCGCCCATGGGGACGAGCGCCGGGGTGAGCCTCGCCGCGAGGCGCTCCAGCAGCGGCCCGTACTGGGCTCCGCCGCGGTCGATCTTGTTCACGAAGACGAGCGTCGGGATCCGCAGCCGCTGCAGGGTCCGCATCAGCACGCGGGTCTGCGCCTGGACGCCCTCCACGGCCGAGACCACCAGGACGGCCCCGTCGAGCACGCCCAGCACCCGCTCCACCTCGGCGATGAAGTCCGGGTGGCCCGGGGTGTCGATCAGGTTCACGGTGAGGTCGCCGACCGGGAAGGAGACGACGGCGGACTTGATCGTGATGCCGCGCTGCCGCTCCAGGGCGAGGGAGTCGGTTCTGGTGCTGCCGGCGTCGACACTGCCGATCTCGTCGATGACCCCGGCGCTGTGCAGCAGCCGCTCGGTCAGGCTGGTCTTACCGGCGTCCACGTGCGCGAGAATTCCAAGATTCAGGGTGGGCACTGAGCGTCATGTCCTTAGAAGAGGTGGTCATTCCTTCGCGGGTGGACATGAACGCTTCGCGCACGGGTGCTCCTTGGTCCGGGACGGCTGGTCACGAGTAGTGCAGCAGGGGGCGGCGGACGAGGGCAACGGAATTTCGCGGGCCGAGGTGATCCTTCCGGGCGCGGGTGAGCCGTGGCCCCAGGGGTACCCGCACAGGCGCACGACGTGACGGGTGCGAAGCCGGCGCCCCGGAAAGGGGCGGTGCGGCACGGACCCAGGAGCGAACGACGTCCCCCCGGTACGCCGGACGGACGTACAGGACACATGTCCCCCGGCGCCGAGCGGACCTCAAGGACACGGCACGTGCCGAACGGCACCCGGTCGACCGAAAGGCTGATCATGACCGACCACACCCCGTCCCAGGCCGAGGGCGAGCCGGACACCGGCACGGACACCCCGTCCGCCGACTCCTCCCACGGCACCCACGACACCGGGCACACCGACCCCGGCCTCACCACGCCCTCGCAGGCCGAGGGCGAGCGCGACGACGAGGACGAGGACGACGAAGACCCCGGCACGCCTTGAGCGCGGCGTACGGGGCGCCGACAGGAGCGGGAGATGCGTGAGATCCTCCCGGCCTTGAGCCGCTGGTACGCCGAGGGGTCGCCGTTCGGCCTGGCCACGGTGGTCGCCGTCAGCCGCAGCGCGCCGCGCGATCCGGGGGCCGCCATGGCGGTGGGCCCCGGTGACGAGGTGGTGGGCAGCGTGTCCGGGGGCTGCGTCGAGGGCGCGGTCTTCGAGCTGGCGCGCGAGGTCGTGACGAGCGGCGAGGCACACTTGCGGACGTTCGGATACAGCGACGACGACGCCTTCGCCGTGGGGCTGACCTGCGGCGGAGAGATCACCGTGCTGGTGCGCCGCGTCTCCCCCGAGGACGACCCCGCCTTCGCGGCGGTCGCCGAGTCGGTGGCCGCCGGACAGCCGGTGACCGTCGCCACCGTGACCGGCGGACCGGCTCCGCGCGGGGCCTCGCTCGCCGTGTGGCCGGACGGGGAGACCTGGCCCGCCGGGGGAACCCTGGGCACGCTGGGTGCGGGCGGGCTGGACGTCGCCGTCACTGCGGACGCCCGGGGCGAGCTGGCGCAGGGGACGTCGGAACTGCGCCACTACGGGCCGCGGGGTGAGCGGCGCGAGGACTCCGTCGGTGTCTTCCTGCACTCGTTCGCACCGCCCCCGCGCATGCTGGTCTTCGGCGCCATCGACTACGCGGCCGCGGTCGCCCGCATCGGCGGCTTCCTCGGCTACCGCGTCACGGTGTGCGACGCCCGCCCCGTCTTCGCCACGCCGCAGCGTTTCCCCGACGGTGTCGAGGTCGTCGCCGAATGGCCGCACATCCATCTGAGCGGTACGGAGACCGACGACCGCACGGTGATCTGCGTCCTCACCCACGACCCGAAGTTCGACGTGCCGCTGCTGGAGGAGGCGCTGCGCCGTCCGGCCGCGTACATCGGGGCGATGGGCAGCCGGCGTACCCACGACGAGCGGATGGCGCGCCTGCGGGAGGCCGGGCTCCGCGAGGACGAACTGTCCCGGCTGCGCTCACCGGTGGGCCTCGACCTCGGGGCCCGTACACCGGAGGAGGTGGCGGTGTCCGTCGCCGCCGAGATCGTCGCGCTGCGATGGGGCGGCACCGGCAGACCGCTCACGGCGACCACCGGCGCGATCCACGGTACGGGGACGGCGCCCGGCTGATCCGGCCTCGACGCCGGTTGCGGGGCGGGCGCCCCGGCGAGCGGAGGCCCGCACGCCG
>NZ_JBWKDS010000013.1:9025-10305 GCF_056435845.1 Streptomyces sp. NPDC043867
CGGGCACAGTCGTAAGGCCGGCGCTCTACCGAGCGCGAGGCCCGCACGCAAGCGCCAGTCGTAGAGGCCACCCCGCCAAGCGGGACGCCCGCACGCCGGGCACAGTCGTAAGGCCGGCGCTCTACCGAGCGCGAGGCCCGCATGCAAGCACCAGTCGTAGAGGCCACCCCGCCAAGCGGGACGCCCGCACGCCGGGCACAGTCGTAAGGCCGGCGCTCTACCGAGCGCGAGGCCCGCACGCAAGCGCCAGTCGTAGAGGCCACCCCGCCAAGCGGGACGCCCGCACGCCAGACGCTGCCAGTCGTGGGGGCGGGTGGCCCGCCGAGCGGGCGTTCGGGCGCCGGTCGTGGAGGCCGCTCCGCCCAGTGGGGAGTCCCGTCGCCGGGACCGCTGGTCCCGGTGGCGCCCGCCGATCCGCGCAGGCCGCCCCCGCCCGGGGAGCCGCGACGCCTACGCCGCGTCCCACCGGTGCGGGGGACCGCCGCGCCACTCCACCCGGCCGGGGTCGTCGAGCAGGTCGTCCGGGTCGGGGAGTCCGGCGGCCTCCAGGAACACGATCAGGTCGTGGTCGGAGTGGGCGAGGCCCAGGTCCTCGTCCCGGCCGTCCCTGTGCACGCTCACCCGCCGGCCGCCGCTGCGCGACGGCCGGTGCACGACGATCATCGCGTTGGCCACGAGATCCAGGGTGCCCCCTCGGCGCGGGCGGCGCAGCCCGGCAGGACCGCCCGGTGGCCGTCACGGGCCGGCCGGGCGTGCGGCGGTCACCGGCCGCGGGTCGCTCCGCGCGGCCGGTTCGCGGGACGCGACGGGGCGGGGTAGGAGGCCTCTTCCTCCTCGTCCAGCGGCGGCAGGTCGACGGTGTAGCACGGCTGGAGGAACAGACCGTGGTGCTGCGGCGCGGCCGGCGGTCCCGCGGGAGTCTCCACGGGAGAGGCGGAGTCGTGCTGAGGAGAGACGGGCATCCAAAACCATCCGGAGTTGAGGGGCGCACGGATCAAAGACGGGGCTGTCGAACGATGCCGCCCGGTATCTGCCCGCCTCGCGTGCGGCTGCCCATTAGATCCTATTGGCGGCGGCACGACGACAGGGCGCGGTACGAGAAGCGGTCCGGATGGGCACGCGCCCGTGCCGGGAGCGCGCCGCGCATGCGCCGAACGGCGCACCGCGGGGGCCGGATCCGGCCCCCACGCCGGCGTCGGCGCACCCCCCCGGAGGGGCAGTCGCGTCCCCCCCCTTACCCCCGGGGGTCCCCACAGGGCGATTCCCGCCCTCCACCGGGC
>NZ_JBWKDS010000013.1:10315-76643 GCF_056435845.1 Streptomyces sp. NPDC043867
AAGAAAGAGAGGGGGAGAAAAAGGGGGGGGGGAGGGGGAAACACAACGAAGAAAAAGAAAAAAACAAAAAAAAAAAAAACACCCCCACACCGCCCCCCCCCCCCCCCCCCCGCGCCGGCGTCGGCGCACCCCCTCGGAGGGGCCGTCGCGCCCCTCCCATTACACGCGGGTGTCACCGCAGGGCGCTGCCCGCCCGCCATCGGGCCCAGTCCACGTTCCAGTCCCCGTAGCCGTTGTTGAGGGGCACGGTGTCCTTGGAGTTGAGGACGGTGACCGGGTCGCCGTAGTCGACGTGCTCGAAGAACCACTTGGCGTCCTGCGTGCTGAGGCCGATGCAGCCGTGACTTCCGTTGACCCGGCCGAACTTGCCCTCGTTCCACGGCGCGGCGTGCGCGTAGGTGCCTGAAATGGTCAGCTGTACGTCCCACTTGACCTTGCCGAGGTCGTACGCCTCGCGGCCGAATATGCCCACGGTGGACGAGTCCATCCGGAGGGAGGGGACCTTGCTCAGCACCACCATCGTGCCGTCCCAGGTCTCGAAGCCCTTCTTGCCGGTGGAGACGGGCAGGGTCCGCAGCTTCCTGCCGTTCTCGGTGACCGTGAGCCTCTTCTTCGCCACGTCGACGGTGCTGACGACGGACTTCCCGACGGTGAAGCCGATCTTCCGGGTCTGGGTGCCGTAGAGCCCTCCCCCGGCGCCGACTCCGTCGAGGTTCATGCGCAGGGTGACCTCGGTGCCCGGCTTCCAGTAGGCGCGGGGGCGGTAGTCGATCCGGTCCTTGCCGTTGCGGTCCTTCATCCAGCTCCACGCGCCGTCCACGGCGGGGGACGAGGTGACGCGCAGGCGCCGCTCGACGGCGGCCTTGTCGCGGATCGGCTTGTTGAAGACGATCGACACCGGCAGTGCGGTGCCGACGGTCGCGCCCCGCTCGACGTTGTACTCACCGACGAACGTCCGCGCCTTCGGGGGCTCGGCGGTGGTGAAACTGCGGCGTTCGGTGATCTTCCTGCCGTCGGACGCCGTCGCCCTGGCCTCCACCGTGTAGGTCACCCCGGGGGCCAGCCGGGCGGCGGAGGTCCAGGCGTCCCTGTCCTTGGAGTACGCGCCGTCCAGCGCGCCCGGGCCGGGGGCGGTCACCTTCACGGACGTGAGCTTCCCGCTGCCCGCGCGCACGGTCACCTTCCTGCCGACCGGCACGGACGAGGCGTCGGCCGCGGGAGCGATCCGTATCCTGTCCGCGCCCGCCCGCGGTCGGCCGTCGTCGCCGGACGAGCCGTTGCAGGCCGCGAGGGCCATGGACCCCGTGGCGGCCAACGCGACCACGCACGCGGCCTTCCGTCGTCCCGGAGACCTTCCGGCGGGCCTTCGCTGTGCGGGTGCTCGGTCCATGACCACCTCCATCGGCGGTACCGGCGGGGCGGGCACGCGGCCGGCCCGCCGCCGTACGGTTCGGTTTCGGTTCGCCCACCGCCTACCCCTCGCGCGGCCGTTCACAGCTGCGGTCCCCGCCCAAGCCGCCCGCCGCCGAAGAACGTCCGGAACGGGCACGGCGGGTCCACCCGTGACGGGGGGACTCACGTCACCCTCGGCGGGGAACTCGCGTCACCCGTCTTGTCCATCCCTCCCCCGCGCCCCTACAGTCCCTCGCAGCGGCAATTGGGAGCGCTCCCACGCCACTTGAGCCCGATCCGGGCGTCCGCAGGCCCGGCCCGGGCCGGGAGGTCCGGCCGCGGGCGTCGGCATTCCGCACCTCCCCCACCCCCAAGGAGCCCGGACGTGAAACGACGCAGAACGACCCTGCTCGCCGTCGCGGCACTCGTCGCGGCGGCGCTCGTCACCGTGCCCGCAGGACCGGCCGGAGCCGACGAGGTCGAGCAGGTCAGGAACGGCACCTTCGACACCTCGAGCGCTCCGTGGTGGACCTCGAGCAACGTCACGGCCGCGCTGTCCGAGGGACAGTTGTGCGCCGACGTGCCCGGCGGCACCACCAACCGCTGGGACGCCGCGATCGGCCAGAACGACATCACCCTCGTGAAGGGCGAGACGTACCGCTTCGCATTCACTGCGTCAGGAGCGCCCCAGGGGCATGTCCTGCGGGCCGTCGTGGGGCTGTCGGTGTCGCCGTACGACACCTACTTCGAGGCCAGTCCGGCGGTGAGCGTCTCGGGCGACGAGTACACGTACACGTTCACCTCACCGGTCGACACCACCCAGGGCCAGGTGGCCTTCCAGCTCGGCGGCAGCACGGACCCCTGGCACTTCTGCATGGACGACGTGTCACTGCTGGGCGGTGTCCCGCCGGAGGTCTACGAGCCCGACACCGGACCGCGCGTGCGGGTCAACCAGGTCGCCTACCTGCCCGGCGGGCCGAAGAACGCGACGCTGGTCACCGACTCCACCGAACCGCTGCCCTGGCAGCTGAAGAACGCCGACGGCAAAGCCGTGGCCCGGGGCCGGACGGTGCCGCGCGGCACCGACGCGTCCTCCGGCCAGAACGTCCAGACGATCGACTTCGGCGCCTACCGCGGACGGGGCGAGGGCTTCACCCTCGTCGCCGACGGGGAGACCAGCCGCCCCTTCGACATCGGCGCGGGCGCCTACGAGAGCCTGCGGGTCGACGCGCTGAAGTACTACTACACCCAGCGCAGCGGCATCGCGATCGCCGACTCGCTGCGCCCCGGCTACGCGCGCCCCGCCGGGCACGTCGACGTCGCGCCGAACCGGGGTGACGGCCGGGTGCCGTGCCAGCCCGGCCTCTGCGACTACACGCTCGACGTCACCGGCGGCTGGTACGACGCGGGCGACCACGGCAAGTACGTGATCAACGGCGGCATCGCCACCTGGGAGCTGCTCAGCACGTACGAGCGCGCGGTCCTGGCCCGCACCGGCAGCCCCGGCAGGCTCCGGGACGGCACGCTGGACATCCCGGAGAGCGGCAACAAGGTGCCCGACATCCTCGACGAGGCGCGCTGGGAGCTGGAGTTCCTGCTCAGGATGCAGGTCCCCGCGGGTGAACCGCTCGCGGGCATGGCACACAGCAAGATCCACGACGAGCAGTGGACCGGCCTGCCGCTGCTGCCGAGCCAGGACCCGCAGAAGCGCGAACTGCACCGGCCCACCACGCAGGCCACCCTCAATCTCGCCGCGACGGCCGCGCAGGCGGCCCGCCTGTACCGGCCCTACGACCGCGCCTTCGCGGCCGAGGCGCTCAAGGCCGCCAGGACCGCCTGGTCGGCCGCGCTGGCCCATCCCGAGACGTACCCGTCCGAGGCGGACGGGACGGGCGGCGGCGCCTACTACGACGCCGACGCGCGCGACGAGTTCTACTGGGCCGCCGCCGAGCTGTATCTCACCACCGGTGACAAGGAGTTCGCCGACCACGTCCTCGGCTCGCCGCTCCACACGGCCGACGTCTTCGGCGACCTCGGCTTCGACTGGTCCAGGACGGCGGTACCCGCCCGGATCGACCTCGCGACCGTCCCGAGCAGGCTGCCGGGCCGCGACAGGGTCAGGCGGTCGGTGACGAAAGCCGCCGACGCCTACCTGGCCACGCTCGACGCCCACCCGTACGGCATGCCGTACGCCCCGGACGGCAACAAGTACGACTGGGGGTCCAGCAGTCAGGTGCTGAACAACGCGGTCGTCATCGCCACGGCGTACGACATCACCGGAAGGAACAGGTACCGCGACGGCGCGGTGCAGAGCATGGACTACATCCTCGGCCGCAACGCGCTGAACCAGTCGTATGTGACCGGATACGGCGAGGTCGCCGCGCTCAACCAGCACAGCCGCTGGTACGCGCACGAACTCGACCCGAACCTGCCGAATCCGCCCAGGGGCACGCTGGCCGGGGGTCCCAACTCCAGCCTCCAGGACCCGTACGCGCAGGAGAAGCTCAAGGGCTGCGTGGGCCAGTTCTGCTACATCGACGACATCCAGTCCTGGTCGACGAACGAGACCGCGGTGAACTGGAACGCGGCGCTCGCCTGGATGGCGTCCTTCGTGGCGGACCAGGGCTAGGCAGTCGCTCCCCGGGGCGGCAACCGGTGCAGGCGGACGTCCGTCAGGGTGCCGCCGGCCACCTGCGCGGTCATGTACGTGCAGTGGGGCCGGCGGCGCCGGTCGGTCGGGGAGCCCGGGTTGAGCAGGCGCAGCCCGGTCTCCGCCGTCGTGTCCCAGGGGATGTGGCTGTGGCCGAAGACGAGGACGTCCAGGTCGGGGAAGCGGTCGGCGCAGCGGCGCTCGCGTCCCTGGGCGGCACCGGTCTCGTGGACGACACCGAGGCGCAGTCCGTCCAGTTCGGCGCGGGCGACCTCCGGGAGACGGGCGCGCAGGTCCGGGCCGTCGTTGTTGCCGTACACGCCGATCAGTGCCCTCGACCGGGACTCCAGCAGGTCGAGGGTGGCGGTGTCGACCCAGTCGCCCGCGTGGATCACGACGTCGGCGCGCGGGAGCTCGGCCAGCAGCGGGGCGGGCAGCTCCTTGGCACGCTTGGGCAGGTGGGTGTCGGACATCAGCAGCAGGCGCACCCGGCCAGGGTGTCATCCCGTGCCCGGCGGTGCCTCATTCCAGGACGATCTCGCTCCACACCTGCTTGCCGCCGCTCGCCGGCACGGTTCCCCAGGACGCCGACATGGCCTCGACGAGGAGCATGCCGCGGCCTCCGGTGGCCTCCCAGCCGATGCTGGTCGGCTTGACGGGGGTGCGCGGCGAGGTGTCGGCGACGGTGATCCGCAGCCGGTTGTTGATGAGCGTGAGGTCGAGCCGTACCTGGCCGTCGGTGTGCACGAGGGCGTTGGTGACCAGTTCGGAGACGACGAGGAGGACGGCGTCCGCGTCGGCGTCGACGCGCCACGCACGCAGGGCGCGCCGGGTGAAGCGGCGGGCGTGGCGGACGGCCTCGGGAACCCGCCAGACCGTCCAGCTCTCCCGCAGCGGGCGCAGTGACATGCCGTCGTAGCGCGTCAGGAGCAGGGCCACGTCGTCGCTGCGATTGGCGTCCGTGAGCAGCGTGTCGGCGACGAGTCCGAGATGGGCGGGGTCGCAGTCGGCGAGTTGTGCGGCCAGGCGGGCGAGGCCGTCCTCGATGTCGAGCTCCGCCGACTCGACCAGGCCGTCCGTGGTCAGGGCCACCACGGTGCCGGGGGTCAGACGCAGTGGGCTCATCGGGAAGTCGGCCTGTCTGACGACGCCGAGCGGCGGGCCGCCCTCGGACTCGGCGATCTCGGTCCTGCCGTCGGGGTGGCGCAGCACCGGCGGCAGATGCCCGGCGCGGACGAACCAGGCGGAGCCCTCCTCCATGTCGACGTCGACGTAGCAGCAGGTGGCGAAGAGGTCGGTCTCCATGTCCACGAGGAGACGGTTGGCGAGCGAGACGACGACGTCCGGGGGGTGTCCCTCGACGGCGTACGCGCGCAGGGCGGTGCGCATCTGGCCCATCAGGGTGGCGGCTCCCGCGTTGTGTCCCTGGACGTCGCCGATGACGAGGGCGACGTGATTGTCGGGCAGCGGGATCACGTCGTACCAGTCGCCGCCCACTTCCAGGCCCGCCGTGGTGGGCAGGTAGCGGGCGATGGCGACCGCGCCCGGCAGGCGGGGCAGTCTGCGGGGCAGCAGGGTGCGCTGGAGCATGCCGACGAGTTCGTGTTCGGCGTCGAACGCGTGGGCGCGCATCAGGGCCTGCCCGGTGAGGCCGGCCGCGGCGGTGAGCAGGGCGCGCTCGTCGGGACCGAACTCGTGTGGGTCGTCCCAGCCGATCAGGCAGACGCCGCCCATGCGTCCGCCGGCGGCCAGCGGCAGGACGGCGAGGCCGCCGGGTCCGACGTCGGAGAGCGCGGGTTCCAGGGCGGTTGTGGCGGGCCAGATCGCCGCGCGTCCCTCGGTCAGGGCCGCCGCGAGGGTGGGCATGGCGCGTACGGGCGCGTCCGGCCATTCGGACCGCCACTCGGTGCGCCACAGTTCGGGCCAGGCGTCCGGCTCGGGCGGATCCAGGACGGTGACGACGAGGCGGTCCCCCTCCAGTTCGGCGAGGGCGATCCGGTCGGCCTGGAGGGGCTTGCGCAGGGCGGTGACCACGGCGTGGCTGACGTCGCGGACCGTGCCCGCGGTGGCGAGCGCGGCGGCGAGGCGCTGGACGCGGGCCACGTCGTTGACCCCGGGGCGCAGCTTCGAGGCGTCGGCGACCGTGCCCACCAGGCGTGCCGCATGGCCGTCGCCGCCGGGCAGGAGCCGTCCGCGCAGCCGCAGCCATCTGGGGACGCCGGAGGGCTGCAGGATGCGGAACTCCAGCTCGCGGTCGCCGATGGACATGTGGTCGGCCTCCACGACCGACATCAGCGACGGAAGGTCCTCGGGCACGGTCAGGGCGAGGAGGGTCTCGACGTTGCCGTCGAAGTCGTCGCGGCCGATGCCGAACAGTTCCAGCATCTCGTCGTCGATCTCGACCCGTCCGCTGTCCATGGCGAGGCTGAAGGAGCTGGCGGGCAGCTCGTCCCTTTCGCCCGCGGGGACGGGTGCCGGGGAGGTGGCGGCGTCGGCGACCAGGGTGAGGCACTCGCGGTCCTCGGTGCCGAAGCCGTGCTCGTGCTCGCTGACGGCGACCAGGCAGCCGCCGTCGCGCAGGGGCAGGACGGCCAGGAAGAACTCCTGGGACGGGAGCCGCCGGGCGTCGGCGCAGTGCGTGAGGTCCTCGGGTGTCAGCCAGCGGGGCCGTCCGGAGCGGTGCGCGTCCGCGGCGGGCGCGGTCCCGGCGAGGGGATAGCTGTCGCGCAGGCCGTACAGCGTCCTGGGTACCCCGGCGGCCTCGATCAGGCACAGCTCGTCGCCGCCCTCGCCCGGTGCGTACACGGCGGCCAGGGTGACACCTGCGAAGACGAGCGCCTGTTCGAGGATGCGGCGCAGCCGTTCGTGGGGGTCGAGGTCCGCGGTGAGCGTCTTGAGGGCAAGTTCGGCACGCGACGATCGCGTTCTGCGTCCCGCAGCGCCCTCACTGACCACGTCCGTCATTACAGCGCTTCCGGGAGGCACGCGCAGCCCCTGCGACGGTTCCGGAGCCGCCGGACAGGTGGCTCGGGTCCCGTCCCGAGGACGCCCGGACGCGACGTCACGGCCGGGTCACCATGCGTTCCCGCGGGGGGCGTCGACGCCCGGTTCCGTGTCCCCCACCGGCCCGCGCCCCCTGCCCAGCGGGTCGGCGCGGGCACCTCGCCGTGCGCGATGCGCCCGCGCGCGAGAGCCTTGACCCCTGGGACCCGTCGCGGCCATGCGAGGAGGTGGTCGGCGTGTCCGACTGGCAGGCTTCCGGTCAGACGCCGCCCGCCCCCCGGGCGCCGGTGGGCCGACCGCTGCTCTCGCTCACGCTCGCCACGATCCTCGACGACGTACAGGCCCATTCGGGTGCGGTGTACCTGCTGGCGCCCGACGAGCCGGTCCTGGAGATGGCGGTGATGGCCGGACTGCCCCGGGCTTTCGCCGCGCCGTGGGAGCGGGTGGGGCTCAACGCGCCGATCCCGGTCGCCGAGGCACTGCGGCGACGGGAGCTGATCTGGGTCAGCGGCGAGGAGGAGATGGCGCGCCGCTATCCGCGCATCGCCGTGGTCCTGCCCTATCCCTTCGCCCTGGCGGCGGTCCCGGTGGCGACCGAGTCCACCGCCTACGGCGCGATGTTCGTGACCTGGCCGGGCGCGCACCCGGAGCTGTCGGGGCGGGAGCGGTCCCATCTCGTCGCGGCAGGCGACCGGCTCGCGCTGCGCCTGGAGCGCGCGGTGCGGAAGAACCGGCCCCCGTCCGCGGAACCCGACCTGCCGGCGCCGGCGGGCGAGCTGACCGGCAGCCTCGGCACGGTGGAGGCGGCCCGCATGGTGGAACGGCTCCCGTACGGGCTGTGCGCGCTGGACCTGCACGGGCGGGTCAGCTTCGCGAACCGGACGACGGGAGACCTGCTGGGCGTTCCGGTCGGCGACCTGCTGGGCACCCAGCCGTGGACGTCCGTGCCCTGGCTCAACGACCCCGTCTACGAGGACCGCTACCGCGCCGCCCTGATGAGCCAGCAGGTGACGTCGTTCGTGGCGCTGCGCCCGCCAGGTGACTGGCTGTCGTTCCGCCTCTATCCGAACACCGACGGGCTGAGCGTCCGCATCGCCCGGGCCCGCGCGGTGTCCGAGATGAACCGGAACCCGCCCCGGCGCACGGACACCAGCCCGCGGCTGGTCACCATCTCCCACATCCTGAGCCTGGCCAGCGCGCTCACCGAGGCGGTGAGTGTGCAGGACGTGGTCCAGCTGGTCGCGGAGGAGATCGCGCCCGCCGTCGGCAGCAAGGCGCTGGTCGTCCTCGGGACCCACGGCGGGCGCCTGCACGTGCTCGGCCATCACGGATACCCGGACCCGGGTGTGGTGGGGCGCTTCGACGGTCTGCCGCTCACCGCGCACACTCCCGGCACCCGGGCGCTGGCCAGCGGGGTGCCCGCGTTCTTCGAGTCGCGCGGGCAGCTGGAGCACATCTACCCCGAGCGGAACGCCACGCCGGACGGCATGGCCGCGTGGGCGTACCTGCCGCTCGTCGCCTCCGGACGCCCGGTCGGCACCTGTGTGCTCGCCTACGCGGAGCCCCGCGCCTTCCCGGCCGACGAACGTGCCGTGCTGACCAGCCTGGGCGGACTCGTCGCGCAGGCCCTGGAGCGGGCCCTCCTCTACGACGCCAAGCACCAGCTGGCGCACGGCCTCCAGGCCGCGCTGCTGCCGCACTCGCTGCCCGCCCTGCCCGGGATCGAGGCGGCGGCGCGCTATCTGCCGGCCAGCCTGGGCATGGACATCGGGGGCGACTTCTACGACCTGGTGCCGACCGGCGGGCAGGCCGTGGCGGTGATCGGGGACGTGCAGGGCCACAACGTGACGGCGGCCGGCCTGATGGGGCAGATCCGTACCGCCGTACGGGCGTACACGGCCGTCGGCCAGCCGCCGGGGGAGGTCATGCGGAGCACGAACCGGCTGCTGATCGACCTCGGCACCGAGCTGTTCGCCAGCTGCCTCTACCTGCGTCTGGACCCGGTCGGCGGGCGGGTCGTGATGGCGCGGGCGGGGCACGTCCCGCCGTTGCTCCGCGCGCCGGACGGGCGGGTGGAGATCCTGGACGTGGCCGGCGGCCCGCTGCTCGGGATCGACGCGTCCGCCGCGTATCCGACGACGGAGGTGGCCCTCGCCCCCGGTTCGGTGCTCGCGCTGTGCACCGACGGGCTCATCGAGTCCCCCGGAGTGGACCTCGATGACGCCCTGGCCGAGCTCGGCGAGCGGCTCGCCGAAGCCGGGGACCAGCCGCTGGAGGCGTTGGCCGACTCCCTGGTCCGGCAGACCGAGACGGCGCCGGAACGGCCGGACGACGTCGCGTTGCTGCTGCTGCGGGCCGGTGGCTGACGGGGCGCGCGTCGGCCGGTGCGGCCGGCCCCGCGTTTCCCGGAGCGGCGCGGGGGCGGGTCGCCCTCGCCCGGCCGCCGGAGTCACCCGGGCCGCCCGCGCCCGGCCGCCGGGTGACCCGGGCCGGGCGCAGAGCGGTCCGGCCCTCCCGCCGGAGAGCCGGACCGTTCCACCGCCCGGGCGAACCGCTTGAGCGTCCGGTGCGGCGGGCTTCTGTCATCCCGGGACGGTGACCGAAGGCGTTCTCCTCACCCGCGGGTCACCGGCCGGTGTGCGACGAGGTCAGTGACCCGTTCCGGTCAGCCCGGAGCCGTCGTCCACCCCGCCGTCCGCCGGAGCCGACGGGTCGGCGGTCTCACCGGCGCCGCCGGCCTGCTCGTCCTCGGCACCGCCCGGCGCCGCGGTCTCACCGGCGCCGCCCGGCGCTTCCTCACCCGCGCCCGCCTGGCCCTCCTCACCCGCGCCCGCCTGGCCTTCCTCGCCCGCCTGGTCGCCCGCACCCGCACCCGCGTCCCCGGCGCCGAGTGTCGCGCCGACCGCTTCCAGCGCGGTGGTCACCGGCTGGAAGAACGTCTCGCCGCCGCTGGTGCAGTCGCCGCTGCCGCCCGAGGTCAGGCCGATCGCGCCGCCCTCCTGGGTGAACAGGGAGCCGCCGCTGTCACCCGGTTCGGCGCAGACGTCGGTCTGGATGAGACCGGTGACCGTGCCCTCCGGGTAGTTCACGGTGGCGTCGAGGCCGGTGACACTGCCGTCCTTGAGGCCCGTCGTGCTGCCCATCCGGAAGACCTGCTGGCCCACGGCCGCCTCGGCGGCCTGGGTGATCTCCACCGTCTGGCCGTTGCCGACGTCGACGGTGCTGGCGGCCTGGGTGTCGGGGTCGTCGTACTTGACGAGGGCGAAGTCGCCCGCGCCGGGGAAGGTGGCCTGGTCGACGGTGGCGATCGGGGCGCCGTCCTGCGCGTCCGACCACTCGGCGGCCGCGACCCCGCAGTGACCCGCCGTCAGGAACGCCGGACTGCCGTCGCCCGCGGTGACGTTGAAGCCCAGGGAACAGCGGGCCCCGCCGCCGAAGATGGCGTCGCCGCCCTCCACGAACGTCTTGAAGGTGCCGGCGGACTTCTTGACGGTCGCCACGTCGGAGCCGAGCGACTTGACCGTCGACGTGAGCCGGTTCCACCTGGCGCCGGTGACGGTGCGGTCGGCGGTGACCCGGATCTCGTTGGTCCTGGGGTCGACCGACCAGGCGGTGCCGGGGATCGTCGCGTCCGTGCGCAGCGTTCTGGCGGCGGCCTTCAGTTCGGCGGTGCTGTTGTCCACCTCGTTGGGGACGGCGCCTGCCTTGCGGATCTCGTTGACGACGTCACTGTCGTCGCCGACGACGTTGATGATGATCTGCTGCTTGTCGGCGTCGTAGTAGGAGCCCGCGAAGGCCTCGCCGAGCCGGGAGGCGAGCTGTGAGGCCACGTCCGGCGCCTCGGCCGACTTGAACGTCCGGGGCGCGGCATCGGTGGTGTCCGTCTGGGACGCCATGGCGTTGGGCAGCACGAGTGCCGCCGCTCCGAGCGCCACTACGCTTCCTGCCGCGATCGCGGCCTTGCGCTTGGGTATGCGTTTGTGACTCAACTCTCGACCTCCTGTGGGGGACGGGGTCCGTGCCGCCGTCCGGCAGCTGAATGGGGGGCGCCTGGATGGCAGTTGATACGGACGAGCCGACTGGGGCGTTCAACGCGGGGGGACAATCCCCGCATGACGCTGACACTCGCCGAAGCCGACCGGATCCTCGCCGACCACTTCGCCCCGTGGGTGCTCGACCTGGGGCTGTCCGTCCAGGAGTTGGGGGCCGACCGGGCCGTGCTGCGGCTTCCGTGGTCGTCCCGGCTGGCCCGTGCGGGCGGCTCCCTGTCCGGTCAGGTCCTCATGGCCGCCGCAGACACGGCGACGGTGATCGCGGTGTCGGCGGCGCGCGGCGGCTTCGTCCCGATGACGACCGTGCAGCAGTCCACGAGTTTCCAACGGGCCGTCACGGACGCGAACGTGTCGGTGGAGGCGGTCCTCACCAAGCTCGGCCGCCGGACTGCCTTCGCCGACATCACCATGACCACCGAGGGCTCGCGCGACATCGCGGCGCGGGCGAGCACGGTGTACGCGCTCCTGGGCTGACTCGGTACGGTCCGCGACCGCCCGGTGACACTCCGTCCGTGATCCGGAGCTGCATCGCGGCTTCGGCGAATCTGCACATCGGCTGCGCAACGAGGCCACCGCGCACGGCGGATCTGCACATGCGTCCGCGGTGCGCCCCGCCGCGAGGTCCGGACTGTCCCATTCCGCTCCCGCGCGGCACGAGGTGGCGTGAACCGATGCCGCGCAGCATGTGAAGAAGTCGCCGCCGAGGCATGCCGACTCCTGCACGATTTCGGCGCCGGGGCACGCAAGTGCCCTGGTGGGAGCAGGGATTGATTGGAGGACCGCGGCGCCCCCGTGCTTTGATCCGTTGCACCGCGGTTCGCAGACGTTCCCGGAAACGGGTCCTGCGAGGCCGCGGGTCGCGGCCGGCCATCTGTCCCCAGAGGGGGCCGCTCCCCCCTTATGAATACCCATACGAAGGGAAGTTCCATCATGAACTCCACCCCCCAGGTTGCGACCGTCGAGATCTCCGACGCCGAGCTCGACAACGTCGCGGGCGGCCTGTCCGTCCAGGCCGTCGGCACCGTCACGGACCTCGTGGACTCGGTCGCCCCGGTCTCCGGCCTCGTGGGCACCGTCGTCGGCACCGTCGAGGGCGTGACCGGCCTGAACACCGCCCCGGTCACCGGCCTGGTCGCCGGTCTCTGATCGCACCCCGCGCCGTCGAGTCCCGGAACCACTCCCCGGTTCCGGGACTCTCGGATGCCGTGAATCTCTCGAACAGGTGAGGGAAGACCCGTGCAGTTCCGCCAGCAGGCCCTCGCCAAGCTGCAGTCGCCGGAGGAACTCGACCTGCCGGTGCGTTTCGCCCGCCCCCAGGGCTGGCTCGTGCTGTCCGTGACGCTGGTCGTCATGGCGGCCGCGTCGGTGTGGGCCGTGACGGGCACCGTGGCGTCCACGATCAGCGCGCCGGCCGTCCTCACCCACGGCGAGGGCAGTTACGTCCTGCAGAGCCCGGTCGCGGGCCAGGTCACCGCGGTCCTCGCCGAGGAGGGCCGCCGGCTCCCGGCGAACGCCCCCGTCCTCCAGGTCCGTACGGCGCAGGGCGAGAAGACCGTCGTCCGCACGGTCGCCGCGGGCCGTGTCACCGCGCTCGCCGCCACCGTCGGGGCGATCATCACGACCGGCGCGAACGTCGCCGCCGTCGAGAAGGTCGCCCGGCCCGACGACCCGCTGTACGCGACGGTGTACGTCCCGGCGGAGAACGCCACGGGCATCCCGCTGAACGCGCCGGTGGACCTGACCGTGCAGACGGTGCCGACCCAGCGGTACGGCGTACTGCGCGGCCATGTGAAGGCGGTCGACCGTACCGCCAGGAGCCGGCAGCAGATCACCGCCTACCTCGGTGACAGCCAGCTCGGCGAGCAGTTCACCAGGAAGGGCAGGCCGGTGGCCGTCCTGGTGCGCCTCGACCGGTCGTCCGGCACGAAGAGCGGCTACCGGTGGTCGTCCGCCGACGGGCCGCCGTACGCGCTGGACTCCATGACCCTGGCCACCGGTTCGATCCGCCTGGCCGATCAACGCCCGATCGATTGGCTCCTGCCGTGACCGCTCCCCAGGACACCCTGCCGCCCCCCGTCCGGGGCAGACGCCGCGCCCCCGCACCCCGGCGCGCCCCGGCCAAGGGCGGGCAGAAGACCGTCCGCACGCCCACCGTGCTCCAGATGGAGGCCGTGGAGTGCGGCGCCGCGTCCCTCGCCATGGTGCTGGGCCACTACGGGCGGCACATCCCGCTGGAGGAGCTGCGCATCGCCTGCGGGGTCTCCCGGGACGGTTCGCGGGCCAGCAACCTGCTGAAGGCGGCCCGTAGTTACGGTCTGACGGCCAAGGGCATGCAGATGGACACGGCCGCGCTGGCCGAGGTGAGCGCGCCCGCGATCCTGTTCTGGGAGTTCAACCACTACGTCGTCTACGACGGGACGGGCCGCCGCCTCGGCCGGCGGGGCGTGCACATCAACGACCCCGGCAAGGGCCGCCGTTTCGTCCCGATGGAGGACTTCGACACCAGCTTCACCGGCGTCGTCCTGGTCATGGAGCCGGGCCCCGACTTCCACCGGGGCGGCCGCAGGCCGGGAATCCTGGGCGCGATGCCGGCCCGGCTGCGCGGGACGTCCGGCACCATGCCCGCGGCGGTGCTGTCGAGTCTGCTGCTGGTGGCGGTCGGCGCGGCGGTGCCCGCGCTCAGCCGGCAGTACATCGACATGTTCCTGATCGGCGGTCAGACGTCGCTGCTGGGCGTGCTGTTCACGTCGATGGGCGTCTGCGTGCTGCTCACGGTGGTGCTCACCTGGCTCCAGCAGGCCAACCTGCTGCGCGGCCGCCTCATCTCCTCCACGCTGAGCAGTGCCCGCTTCCTGCGGCACCTGCTGCGCCTGCCGGTGACCTTCTTCTCCCAGCGCAGCCCCGCCGACCTGGTCCAGCGGCTCCAGTCGAACGACGCGGTGGCGGAGACGCTGGCCCGTGACCTCGCTGCGGCCGGGGTGGACACGGTCGTGGTGGTGCTGTACGCCGTCCTGCTCTACACGTACGACCCACAGCTGACGGCCGTGGGTATCGGCGTCGCCCTGCTGAACGTGGTGGCGATGCGGGTGGTGATCCGGCTGCGGGCGACCCGGACCGCGAAGCTGCGCGCGGACAGCGCCCGGCTGACCAACACCGCCTACAGCGGCCTACAGTTGATCGAGACGATGAAGGCGACCGGCGGCGAGGACGGCTACTTCCGCAAGTGGGCGGGGCAGCACGCCACCACGCTCGAGGAGCAGCAGCGCCTCGGTGTGCCGAGCGCCTGGCTGGGGATCGTCGCGCCCACCCTGGCGACGCTGAACAGCGGGCTGATCCTGTGGATCGGCGGACTGCGCGCCGTCGAGGGGCACATCTCGGTGGGGCTCCTCGTCGCCTTCCAGGCGCTCGTGACCCGCTTCACCGCGCCGATCACCCGGCTCAACGGGGTCGCGGGCCGGATCCAGGACTTCGCCGCCGACGTGGCACGCCTCAAGGACGTGGAGAACTTCCAGGCCGACCCGCTGTACGCCAGGACCGGCACGGGCGAGTCCGCCCGGCGGCTGCACGGCCATGTCGAGCTGGAGAACGTCACGTTCGGCTACAGCCCGCTCGACAAACCGCTGCTCACCGGCTTCTCGCTGACGGTGGGCCCCGGCCGGCAGGTCGCGCTGGTCGGCGGGTCGGGCAGCGGCAAGTCGACGGTGTCCCGCCTGATTTCGGGCCTGTACGCCCCGTGGGAGGGGACGATCCGCATCGACGGCCGACGCCTGGAGGACATCCCGCGCGGCGCGCTCGCCGCGTCCGTCTCCTTCGTCGACCAGGACGTCTTCCTGTTCGAGGGGTCCGTCCGCGACAACGTGGCGCTGTGGGACCCCTCGATCCCGGACGAGGCGGTGACCGCGGCGCTCGAGGACGCGGCCCTGTACGACGTGATCATGCGCAGGCCGGGCGGGATCCACAGCCGGGTCGAGCAGGACGGGCGGAACTTCTCGGGCGGCCAGCGACAACGGCTGGAGATCGCGCGGGCGTTGGTGCGCAGGCCCAGCATCCTGGTGCTCGACGAGGTGACCAGCGCGCTGGACGCGGAGACCGAGCAGGTCGTGATGGACAACCTCCGCAGGCGCGGCTGTGCCTGTGTGGTGATCGCGCACCGGCTGAGCACGGTGCGCGACAGTGACGAGATCGTGGTGCTCCAGCACGGCACCGTCGTGGAACGCGGGCGTCACGACGCCCTGGTGGCGGCCGGTGGCCCCTACGCCGAGCTGGTCGGGGAGCGGTGAGATGACGACGGTGCACGACGGCGACCTCGTCCTCGGGGCGCTCGGCGGCATGGGCACTCCCCTCGACTGCACGGGCCTGAACCGTCTGGACCTGGAGGGCCCGCAGGTGCTGTGGCTCATCGCGGCGGGCGCCATGGACCTGTTCGCGGTCGACGCCGCCGAGCAGGGCCACTGGCATCACCTCGGCCGGCTCGAAGCGGGCTCGCTGCTGCTCGGCCCCGTCACCGGGCCCCAGCACACGCTGGTCGGCAGGCCGCTGCGGGGCTGTGCGGTGCGCCGGATCGCACTGCGCGAGCTGTACCAGCAGGCGCCCGCGGAGAGCTGGTCGTACGACGCGTACGGGAACCCGCAGTACGTGCCGCCGACGTCGAGTCCGCTGGAGTACGCCCTCGCCCTCGGTGTCGGCCGCAGTCTCTCCATCCTGTTCCAGGCGCCGATGGCCACGACGAACGCCGCGGCGCTCACCGACGACGACGTCTTCTGGATGCAGGTGCCGCCCGGGAGCGTGCAGTACGGCTCGCTGTACGGCGCCGAGGCGGCGGCCGACCTGCTGATGGACCCCGCCGTCTGGCAGGGCATGGTCGATCAGCAGTACCGCCTGCTCGCCACCCTCGACCGGTGGATCGAACAGCTGGAGGAGCACCACGAGCACCGGACGGCGGCGGGCATCGAGGCGGGCGAGGCCGTCCGCGCCCGGGCCGACCGCACCCTGCTGGCGTCGATCGGCAGGTCGGCGAAGCGGCCGACCGCCGCGGACGCGGACGCCACGTACGCGGCGTGCGAGCTGGTCGCCGGGGCCGCCGGGATCACCCTGGCGCAGCCGGCGCAGAGCGGAGCCGAGAGCGAACGGCTCGACCCGGTCGAGCGCATCGCCCTGGCCTCCCGGGTGCGGGCCCGGGCCGTACGGCTCGACGGCCGCTGGTGGCACGACGACATCGGCCCGCTGGTGGGGCACCGTGCCGTGTCGGGGGCGCCGGTGGCGCTGCTGTGGCGACGCGGCGGCTATGTGGCGGTGCAGCCGTCCTCGGGCCGGCAGACGCCCGTGGAGAAGGCCAACGCGGCGGAGTTCGAACCGCGGGCGGTCATGTTCTACCGGCCGCTGCCCGAGCGCCGGCTGAGCCCACTGCGCCTGATGCGGTTCTGCCTCCGGGGCACGGGCGGTGATCTGCGGAACCTGGCGATCAGCGGTCTGGTGACGGTGGCGATCGGGGCGCTGGTGCCGATCGCCACCGGCAAGGTGCTCGGCGAGTACGTGCCGAAGGCCCAGCAGGGTCTCATCGTGCAGGTCTGCCTGGCCGTCATGGTCACCAGCGTCGTGTCGGCGGCCTTCATGCTGCTGCAGAACCTGACCCTCCTGCGGATGGAGGGGCGCATCGAGGCGACGCTTCAACCGGCTGTGTGGGACCGGCTGTTGAGGCTTCCGACGAAGTTCTTCGCCGCCCGCTCGACCGGTGAACTCGCGAGTGCCGCCATGGGTATCAGCGCGATCCGCCGGCTGCTGGCGGGCGTGGGCCCGACGGTCGCGCAGGCGGGCACGGTCGGTGCGATGAATCTCGGGCTGCTGCTCTGGTACAGCGTCCCGATGGCGCTGGCCGCGATCGGGATGCTCGTGGTGATCGCGGCCGTGTTCCTGGGGCTCGGTCTGTGGCAGGTGCGCTGGCAGCGCCGCCTGGTCGTGCTGAGCAACAAGCTGAACAACCAGGCCTTCCAGACCCTGCGGGGGCTGCCGAAGCTGCGGGTCGCCGCGGCCGAGAACTACGCGTACGCGGCGTGGGCGGGCGAGTTCGCGCGCAGCCGTGAACTGCAGCAGAAGGTCGGCCGCATCAAGAACCTCACGACGGTGCTGGGCGCGGTGTACCTCCCGCTGTGCTCCCTGCTGATGTTCATGCTGCTGGCGGGTCCCGCCCGCGGGTCGCTCTCGGCCGCGGAGTTCCTCACCTTCAACACCTCGGTGACGATGGTTCTCACCTCGGTCACCCAGCTGACCAGCGCCTTCGTGTCGGCGGCCGCAGTGCTGCCGATGTTCGAGGAGATCAGGCCGGTGCTGGACGCGGCCCCCGAGGTGCGCGCGGCGAGCACCCGTCCGGGTGTGCTGTCCGGCGGTGTCGAGGCGCGCGGGCTCTCCTTCCGTTACTCGGACGACGGCCCGCTGGTCCTCGACGACGTGTCGTTCGACGTCCGGCCGGGCGAGTTCGTGGCGATCGTCGGGCCGAGCGGCTGCGGCAAGTCGACCCTGCTGCGGCTACTGATCGGCTTCGACAAGCCGGTCTCGGGGAGTGTCCTCTACGACGGCCAGGATCTGGCGGCCCTCGACCAGTCCGCCGTACGGCGTCAGTGCGGTGTCGTGCTCCAGCACGCCCAGCCGTTCACCGGGTCGATCCTGGACTGCATCTGCGGCACCGAGCCGTACACGCCGGAGGAGGCGATGGCGGCGGCGCGGATGGCCGGTCTCGCCGAGGACATCGAGCGGATGCCGATGGGGCTGCACACCATCGTGTCGGGCAGCGGCGCGATCTCGGGCGGGCAGCGGCAGCGCCTGATGATCGCCCAGGCGCTGATCCGCCGGCCGCGGATCCTCTTCTTCGACGAGGCGACCAGCGCCCTGGACAACGAGACGCAGCGCACGGTCATCGAGAGCACCAGGGCGCTCAGCGCCACGCGGGTGGTGATCGCGCACCGGCTGTCGACCGTGCTGGACGCGGACCGCGTCATCGTGATGGAGGAGGGCCGCGTCGCCCAGCAGGGCCCGCCGGCCGAGCTGCTCGCGGACACGGGCGGACGCCTGCACGAACTGGTGCGACGCCAGATGCGGTGAGCGGCGTCGATCCGCTCGGAGGCCGGGTCCCCGAGGGGTCCCGGCCTTCGCATGTCCGCGCCACCCAGGTGCGCTCCCTCCCGGGGGTGATCCCTCCCGGGGGTGATCCGGAGTGAGGGGCGCCGCACTAGCGAAACTTTGCCGTTTCGATCCGCCTGGTCTACGCTCGACGTGTACGAAACCGTTTCGTTTACGTGTCCGTCACGCGGCGCAACCTCCCTGGAGCGTTCTCTGATGTCCCCGACCCTGACCGAAAGCACCCCCACGGGTGCGCAGGACGCGCCCGCGGCGCACCCGGCGAAGCGGTGGTGGATCCTCGCGATCGTCGGTATCGCCCAGCTGATGGTGGTCCTCGACGCCACCATCGTGAACATCGCCCTGCCCTCCGCCCAGGCGGACCTCGGCTTCTCCGACGGCAACCGGCAGTGGATCGTCACGGCCTACTCCCTGGCCTTCGCGTCCCTGCTGCTGCTCGGCGGCCGGATGGCCGACCTCTTCGGGCGCAAGCCCGCCTTCCTCATCGGCGTGGCCGGCTTCGCCGCGGCCTCCGTGCTCGGCGGCGCCTCGACCAGCTTCGGCATGCTCGTCATGGCGCGCGCCCTCCAGGGCGTCTTCGGCGCGCTGCTCGCCCCCGCCGCCCTGTCGCTGCTGAACACGAACTTCACCGAGGCGAAGGACCGCGCCAAGGCCTTCAGCGTGTACGGCGCGATCGCGGGCGCCGGCGGCGCGGTCGGCCTGCTGCTCGGCGGTGTCCTGACCGACGCCCTCGACTGGCGCTGGACCCTGTACGTCAACGTCGTCTTCGCGATCGTCGCCTTCGCCGGCGGCTGGGTGCTGCTGAGCAATCACCGGGACGCCGCGAACTCCAAGCTGGACCTGCCCGGCACGCTGCTGGTCTCCTCCGGGCTGTTCGCCCTGGTCTACGGCTTCTCCAACGCCGAGACGCACGACTGGGACTCCCCCGCCACCTGGGGCTTCCTCGTCGCGGGCGCGATCCTGCTGAGCGCGTTCGCCTGGTGGCAGACCCGGGCCGAGCACCCGCTGCTGCCGCTGCGGGTCCTGCTGGACCGCAATCGTGCCGCGTCCTTCGTCGCCGTGCTCATCACCGGCGCCGGCATGTTCGGTGTCTTCCTCTTCCTCACCTACTACCTGCAGCTGAACCTCGGCTTCAGCCCGACCAGGACCGGTGTGGCCTTCCTGCCCATGGTCGGGGCCATGATGATCATGGCCCAGCTCGCCACCACCGTCCTGGTGCCGCGCATCGGACCGAAGACCGTCATCCCGGCGGGCTTCGCGATCGCCGCGACCGGCATGGCGTGGCTGACCGGCATCGGCGTCGCCTCGGACTTCTCGACCGCCGTGCTGCCGCAGCTGATCCTCATCGGCGCGGGCCTCGGCATCGTCATGCCGCCCGCCATGGCGCTGGCCACCAGCGGAGTGGCGGCCGAGGACGCGGGCGTCGCCTCCGCCACCGTCAACACCATGCAGCAGGTGGGCGGTTCGATCGGTACGGCGCTGCTGAACACCCTGGCCGCGAGCGCCGCGACCAGCTACCTGTCCGGCAGGAACCCGACCGACAAGCTCGTCCGGGCCCAGTCGACGATCGAGAGCTACACCACCGCCTTCTGGTGGTCGGCCGTCCTGTTCGTGGCGGGCACGGTGATCGCCTTCCTGCTCTACCGCCGCGGGACGCAGGAGCCGGACCCGGACGCCGCACCGGTCGTCCACATGTGATCGCCGCCGGACCGGGCCGCCGGACCGCAGCACCGGTCACTCACCGAGCAGAGGGGCCGCCGTCCGCAGGGAGACGGCGGCCCTTCGCCCGTGCCCGGTGCCGGGCGGCCGCGGCCGCGATGCGGGCCTGCTGGGCCAGCTCGTTCTGCGGCAGCGCCGGCCGGTAGACGACGAGGGCACCCGGCTGTTTCGACAGCCGCAACTCCTCGGGGGCGGGCGCGACTTCACCGTCGTAGGCGAGCGGTCCCGCGCCCCGCAGACCCGACAGTCCGACACTCGGCAGGGCCTCGGCGCTGTACACGCGGGAGCGGCCCAGCGCCCCGGCGAGCGCGGAGACGACCACGCGGGTGCGGGCGAGGCGGTGGCCGCCGTCGACCATGCGCAGGTCGAGCAGTCCGTCGTCCAGCCGCGGCCGGAAGGTGGGGGCGAACCCGTCGGGCAGATACCGGCCGTTGCCCGCGAAGAGCAGCCACAGGCGCCGCGTGCGCCCGTTGACGCGCACCTCGACCGGCGTGGACGTGCGCAGAACGCGCGCCAGGGCGAGGGCCGCCGCCGGCCACTTGCCCCACCGTCTCTCCAAGCGCTCCCGGATCCGCACGAGTTCCGGGTAGAGGCCGATGCTGAAGGTGTTCAGGAACCGCACCTCCTCCCCCGCCGCCGCGGCCGCCACCCCGATGTCCACCGCCACCGCCTCCCCCCGCGCGACCGCGACCGCGGTGTCCTCGAACTCCGGTACGCCCACGTCCAGTGCGAAGTGGTTGAGGGTGCCGCCCGGGAACACCGCGAGGGCGAGACCGTGCCGGGCGGCCGCCCGGGCCGCCGCGTTGACGCTGCCGTCGCCGCCGCACACGCCCAGCGCGCCGCCCGACCGCAGGGCCCGGTCCACCGCCGTGCCGAGCAGCTCCGTGAAGTCGTCGTCCGGGCCGCACTCGACCAGTTCGGCCCGGGGCAGCAGTCCCCGCAGGTGCGCCGCGGCAGGCAGGGGTACGGGGGACGCGCCCGTACCCGCGCCGCTGTTGACGAAGACCACCAGTCCCTCGCCGTCGGGCAGCGCGGGCGCGTCGGCCGCGGGCCGTTCCCGCTCCGGGGCGACGGCGCGCGGGGGCCACCAGTGGCAGGTCAGGGCGGCGGCCCCGGCTCCGATCGCGACGCCGGCCAGCACGTCGCCGGGGTAGTGCACGCCGACGTAGACCCGCGAGAAGGCGACCGCCGCCGCCAGGGGCGCGACCAGGACGCCGTACCGGGTGGACTCCAGGGCGACTCCGGTGGCGAAGGCGGCGGCCGAGGCGGAGTGCCCCGAAGGGAAGGAGGTGGTGTGCGGCTGACGCCTCAGGTGCCGGACCGGCGGCACGTGGTCGAGGAGCGGGCGGGGACGCCGGGCACCCCGCTTGACGACCGTGTTGACGGTGAGCGAGGCGAGGGCGAGCGAGCCGGCACCGCGCAGCGCGGCGCGGCGGGCCGTGCGGCCGCCCAGCACGGTGAGCGCGGCGGCGGCTCCCAGCCAGAGCCGGCCGTGATCGGCGGAGCGGCTGAGCCGCCGCACCGCCGGGTCGGCGCCGGGCAGCCGCGCGCCGGCGACCCGTGTGAACAGCAGCTGGTCCCACTCACCCAGAACACCCATGCTCCAGCAGTACGGGATCCCGGCCGGCGCGGCATCCGGGGCGACTCGGACCGGTGGCGGCGCTGCTCCGGGCGGCGCACACCGCGGCGTGCTCCCGGTGGGCGTGCTTCGACGGGAGTCGGGTAGTTCCGGGGCATGCGACTGAGCGTGGTGGACGTGGGATCGAACACTGTCAGACTGGTGGTTGCCGACGCCGAGGGCGGGGTGCCGCTGCCGGTGCACACGGCCAAGTGGCGGCTGCGGCTGTCCGAACACCTGGAGCCGGACGGCCACATCCCGGAGGAGTCGGTGCGCCAGCTCGTGCAGGCGGTGCGCGGAGCGGCCAGGACCGCCCAGCAGTGGGGTGCGGCGGGCCCGTTGGCCTTCGCCACGGCAGTGGTCCGCAACGCCCCGAACCGCTCGGAGGTCCTGGGGACCGTCCGGGCGGAGACCGGTGTGCCGCTGTGCACGCTGCCGGGCGAGGTGGAGGGCGAGCTCACGTTCCTCGGGGCCCGAAGATGGATGGGCTGGAGATCGGGGCCGCTCGCCCTGATGGACATCGGCGGCGGTTCGCTGGAAGTGGCCTTCGGCCGGGGCCGGTTGCCGGACTTCGTCGCCTCGCTGCCGCTCGGGGCCAGGCGGCTGACGCAGGAGTTCCTTCTCGACCAGGACCCGCCGACGCCGGAGGCCCTGCGCGCGCTGCGGCGCAGGGTCCGTCACCAACTGCGGGACGTGGCCGCGCGCATCCGCTGGGAGGGGCCCCGTACGGCCGTCGCGACCTCGCGGACGTTCCAGCAGCTGGCCCGGCTGTGCGGCACCGCGCCCGGCCGCCACGGGCCCTTCGTGGAGCGGGAGTTGCGCCGCAGGGAACTGGCCGGGGCCATTCCGCGTCTCGCCGCGCTCCCGGCGGACGAACGGGCACGGCTCCCCGGCATCTCGGCCCCCCGCGCCGCCCAGAGCCTCGCCGGCGCCGTGGTCGGGCACACCACCATGAAGCTCACCGGTGTGAAGGAGGTCAGCATCTGTCCCTGGGCCATCCGCGAGGGCGTGCTGCTGCGGCACATCGAGGACGGCGGGTCCTGGTGGACGGAGATCAGCGAGCGCGGCGACGACCTGCCGGCGCCCACCGGGGCGGGAGCCGTGCCGTTGCGCATCCCGGCCCAGGCCCGCTGAGCGCCGCAGTCCCGCGTGGACGGCCGTCCGGCGGCGGACACCGTCGCGAGCCCCGGCGAGGGCGCGCGGTGACCACCGCCCCGGCGACCGGCCCGGACGCCACGGGGCGCCCTCCCGGCCGGCCCGCGGACATCACGGTGCCCGGCGGCTCCCCGGACGACCCGGTTGATGTAACCGGGCGACCCGGTTGACGAGGCCGTCCCGACCAGGCCGTCCCGACCATGCCGTCCGCCTCGGGGTACCCGCCCCCGCCGTCCCCACACCGCGGATGACCTCGCGCGGGGCGGGTACCCGGCCGCCATGACAGAAGATCGTCCAGGCCCGAAGCTGCCGCCCGGCCGCGGCCCCCTCTCCACGGCGGTCCTCGCCCACCTGACGGGTGCGGGCCCGCTCCCGGCGTCCGAGGAGATCCGCGAGGCGGCGCCCTACGGCGCCGACCTGCAGCTGGCCCTGTACTGCTGCTACGAACTGCATTACCGCGGTTTCGCCGGGGTCGACGCCGGCCTCGAATGGGACCCGGACCTGCTGCGGACCCGGGCGGCGCTGGAGGACCGCTTCCTGACCGCCCTGCGCGCGGACACCCAGGTGCACGACAGCGTCGAGGCGGCGGTGAAGGAACTGCTGGTGGAGCCCGCGGAGGGCACCGGGGTCAGCCACCACCTCCGCGACGAGGGCGAGCTGTGGCAGATCCGCGAGTACGTGGCACAGCGCTCGCTGTACCACCTCAAGGAGGCCGATCCGCACGCCTGGGTGCTGCCGCGCCTGTGGGGACGGGCCAAGGCCGGGATGGCCGCGGTCGAGTTCGACGAGTACGGGGGCGGCCGGGCCGAGAGGGTGCACGCCAAGCTCTTCGCGGACATGATGGACGACCTGGGACTCGACACGACGTACGGCCACTACCTGGACCAAGCGTCCGCGGAGATGCTGGCCACCGTCAACATGATGTCCCTCTTCGGTCTGCACCGGAATCTGCGCGGCGCGCTGGTGGGCCACTTCGCGGCGGTCGAGATCACCTCCTCGCCCGGCTCCCAGCGGCTCGCGGAGGCCATGCGGCGCACCGGTGCGGGGCCCGCCGCCGAGTTCTTCTACGACGAGCACGTCGAGGCCGACGCGGTGCACGAGCAGGTCGTACGCCACGACGTGATCGGCGGGCTGCTGGCGGAGGAGCCGTACCTGGAGGCCGATGTCGTCTTCGGCATCGATGCCACGGACCATCTGGAGGACCGTCTCGCCCGGCAGCTGCTCACGGAGTGGCACGCGGGAAGGCAGACCGTACGAGATACCCATATTTCATGATTCCCCGGGTACTCGCCCCGCGTGAAACCTCTGGCACTTCCGGGCGTCTACGCCCCACAGGATGACACCTCGCTGCTGGCCGGCGCGCTGTCCGACGAGCCGCTCGCACCTGGGGCGCGCGTGCTGGACGTGTGCACCGGTACCGGCGCTCTGGCCCTCGCAGCCGCGCGGAAGGGCGGCCGGGTGACGGCGGTGGACGTGTCGTGGCGGGCGGTGTGCACCGCCCGGCTGAACGCGCGTCTGGCCGGGCTCCCCGTGCGTATCGTGCGGGGGAACCTGTTCGCCCCGGTGGCGGGCCAGTCGTTCGACCTGATCCTCACCAACCCGCCGTACGTGCCCGCGCCCGACGCTCAGGGCACCCCGCGGGGTGCGGCCCGGGCCTGGGACGCGGGCCGGGACGGCCGGCTCGTGCTGGACCGGATCTGCCGCGAGGCGCCCGCCCTGCTGCGGCCGGGCGGCGTGCTGCTGATGGTCCACTCGGCGCTCAGCGGCGCCGAGCCCACCCTGAAGCTCCTGCGCGCGGCCGGTCTGCGGGCCGCGGTGACGGAGCGCAGGTGGGTCTCGTTCGGTCCCGTACTGCGCGAACGGGAGGGCTGGCTGCGGGAACGCGGTCTGCTCTCCCCTCACGAGGAAAAGGAAGAGCTGGTGGTCATCCGTGCCGAACGACTCGTCTGACGCCCCGCGCCGGATCACCGTGCAGCGTCGCGGCCCCCTGATGGTCGACGGGCCGGTCGAGGTCGAACTCGAGGACGGCAGCGTCGTCTCGTCCGACCGCTTCCGCGTCGCCCTGTGCACCTGCCGGCTCAGCCGCCGCTACCCCTGGTGCGACACCAGTCACCGCCGTTCGAAGCCCACATAGGCAAGGTCTTCACCCTGGGCGGCTATTCACACGTTCGGGCGAACGGCATCGTCGATGATGCCGTCCGCCGCCCGCCGCGCACACATGCCGAGGGCCGGCGGACAGCCCCACTCCGTCCGGCCGGCCCTCGGTGCGAGATCGCGTGGCACTCCCGCGACGGGGGCTCGCACTCCCCAGCAACGGCCCTCGGTCAGTGCTCACGGGGGCCCCGCGATCCCGGTCTCTAGAACGCGAAGACGCTCCTCCCGTAGGAGTTCTTCACGCACTCGTTGGCGAAGGTCCGCTCGTACGACACGCGCCGGCCCTGCCACACCCCGTCGACGGTGACGACCACAGGATCGAACTGCTTGGTGCACATCACCTCGTCTCTCGCGTCCAGGGCGTCGAAGTCCCCGCCCGCGGCGCGGAGTTCGGAGCAGGCCCGGACGGCGGCCGGGTGCGTACCCGAAGCGGTCGGGGCGCAGCTCAGGGTGACGGCCCGTTCGGGGGTGAGGGTGGCCGCGCTCTCGCCGTGGCCCACCATGAGGACGAGGGCCGAGGGGGCGTAGAGCGAGGCGGGGGCGGGGCCCGGGGCGGCGAGGGCGGACCCGGCGAGGGGGCCGCAGACGGCGGTGGCCGTCATGGTCAGAGTCGCTGCCCAGCGCGCGGTGTTCGGCATTGTGTGCATCCTTCCGCTGTGACGAGGCTGCACCGGCTCGGGTTTGTTGCCGGTGCGGCGAGCGCGAGTCTGCCGAGTCCGGCGCGGAAACACACATCGACCCCATGCGTTTCGGTAACTTTGAGTATTGAATCAGTGGCGCGAAGTCACAGAATTCGAACGTGCAAGCCCCGCAACCGTGGGGCCGATGATCGCCGGAATCGGCCCGCTGGCCGGTTTCCCACGGCTCGGCAATAGGCCTGAAACATTCCGGTTCGGCCCGGAAGCAGGGGTCACGTCCGTCGTGCGCAGGCCCCGGGCCCGGGCGCACCACACCGGCGTCGCCCTCGCCAAGGGTGCAGGTCACCGGCGTCATCGACGGCAAGGGCGCAGCTCACCGCCGTCGCCGACGGCAGGGGCGCACCTCCGGGCCCGCCCCGGCCCGCCCGCCTCGAGCTCCGGTGACGCGCTACGCCGAGGCGCGGACCACGAGTTCGGGCTCGAAGATCAGTGCGGTGGGCTCCGTGCGCACGCCGCGGATGTGCTCGTCGAGCAGCCGTGCCATCGCCGCCGCCATCTCCTCGACGGGCTGGCGCACCGTCGTCAGCGGCGGCCGGCAGGTCACCGCGACGCTGGAGTCGTCGAAGCCGACCACGGCGACATCGTCCGGCACCCGTCGGCCGCACTCCCGCAGCACCTGGCAGACGCCCTGCGCCATCAGGTCGTTGGCCGCGAACACCCCGTCCACGTCCGGATGTCCGGCGAGCAGGGCGGACATCGCCGACATGCCGCTGTCCAGGGTGAAGCCGCCCTCGGCGACCGGCACGTGCGGGTACCCCCGGCGCGCCATCGTGTCGCGGAACCCGGCGAGCCGGTCCTGGCTCGCGGAGACGCCCAGCGGTCCCGTGACCGTGACGATCCGCCGGCACCCCCGGGCCAGCAGGTGCTCGGCGGCAAGCCGGGCCCCGTCCCGGTGGGCCAGGTCGACATGGCTGAGCGGTACCGGCCGCGACGGCCGCGCGAACAGCACCGCGGGCAGGCCTGCGTCGGCCAGCAGCGCGGGCAGCGGGTCGTCCGCGTGTGTCGAGACGACCAGCGCGCCGTCCGCGCTGCCCTGCCGCAGGTAGGCCAGCGCCTGCGCTCTCGCCTCGACGGATTCGGCGAACATCAGCACCGGATGCATCGACCGGGGCCGCAGGTAGCCCACCACTCCCCCGACGACGCGTCCGAAGAACGGGTCCGCGAACACCCGCGTCGCGAAGCCGTTCTGCTCCTCGTCCGTGGCGTCACCGGCGCCGGAGACGATCAGCGCGACGGTCTCGGTGCGCCGGGTCACCAGGGATCTGGCGGCCCGGTTGGGCGCGTAACCGGTCCGCTCGACGGCTTGGCGCACGACGTCCTGGATGGCCGGATCGACGTTGCGTATGCCGTTGATGACCCGGGACACGGTCGCGCGGGAGACCCCCGCCTCCCGCGCGACGTCCTCCAGCGTAGGAGCCTGTCTGCTCATGCCCGCACCCTAACGGCCCGGTCCACGAACGGTATAGAGCGCTCTCCGGCGCCCGCGGGACCGAGGTCAGCCGGTTGCCCTCACCTCCACCGCGGCCGCCAGCGGGAGATCGCCGGCCGAGCGCCCGGCCAGCACCCGGTAGCGGCCGGGCTCCGTGCGCCAGGCGTACTCCTCCGGTGACCAGTGCCGCAGCGCGCGGGCCGGGACGTGTACGCGCGCCGTGACCGTCTCTCCCGGCGCGGCCGAGACGGCCGCCCAGCCCGCGAGCCAGCGCACGGGCCGCTCCCGCTCCGATCCCGGCCGGGCGAGGTACACCTGGACCACCTCACGTCCCGGCCGGCGGCCGGTGTTGCGCACGTCGGCCCGCACGGTGAACGGCGTGCCCGCCTCGATCGCGGAGGGCACGCTCACGTTCTCGTAGCACCAGGTCGTGTAGCCGAGGCCGTGGCCGAACCAGTAGGCGGGCTGCCGGTGTTCGCGCAGCCAGGCCCGGTAGCCGATGTGCAGCCCCTCGTCGTAGGCGAGCCGCCCCTGCTCCGGGCGGGTCCGGGTGACCGGCGCGTCGCTGAGGCCGGCCGCCCAGGTGGTGGGCAGGCGCCCGCCGGGCTCGGTCCGGCCGAACAGCACGTCGGCCAGCCCCGCACCCCCCTCCTGCCCGGGGAACCAGGTCAGCAGGAGCGCGCCGGCCCGCGCGCGCCAGGGCAGCTCCACGGGTCCGCCGCTGTTCACGACGACCACCGTGCGCGGGTTGGCGTCCGTCACCGCCCGCACGAGGTCGTCCTGCCGGCCGCCGAGCGCGAGGCCCGTCCGGTCGTGGCCCTCCGTCTCGCCGTGTTCCGTGGTGCCGACGACGACGATCGCCGCGTCCGCCTCCCCGGCCGCGCGTACCGCGGCGGCCAGAGCCTCCTCGGCGTCGGGGCCGGGCGGTGCGGCGCTGACGACCGTCGCCCGCCCGGTGCCGGCGGCCAGTGCGCGCCGCGCCACCACCTGGACGGTGCGCCCGGCGGTCAGGTGCACCCGGCCGTACCGGGCGGGCGGATTCACGTGGACGGTTGCCGGGTCGTCGCTGTCCCGGGCGAAGTCGCCTTCCAGCACGGTGTGTCCGTCCACGGTGAGGCTCATCCGGCCGAAGCCGCCGATCCCGAGGGTCCACTCGCCCGTCGTCCTCGGCAGCAGCAGCGCGCTGATCTCCACCGTGTGCGCGGCGGGCACCAGCAGCGGCTCCAACTGCCTTCCTGACTGCCGGTGTTCGGCGTAGATTTCGGCTCCGGACGCGTCGAGCACGCGCAGCAGGACGCCGGGGACACCCGAGCGGGGGTCGCGGCACAGGCTCATGTCGAGCGGTGGCGGGGGCGCGTCCGGCGGGGGCCCGGGCACGTGGACGACCCGGGCCCGGCCGCGCAGCCAGGACCGGATGCCGTCGAGCGGTGTGACGACGGCCGACGGGAAGACGCCGGCGCTTCCGCCGCCCTGTACGCGCGGACGGGCGGCGTGCGTTCCGATCACGGCGACGGTGCCCAGTTCCTCCGGGTCCAGGGGCAGCACGTCGCGGTTGTGCAGCAGGACGGTGCTCGCGGCGACGGCACGTCGCAGCAGGCGCCGCGCGTCGCGGGAGCGGACCGGGGGCGCCGCCGCCCGCGGTCCGCCGAGTGCGCCGGCCCGGGCGGCGAGCCGCAGCAGCCGCCGTACCTTGTCGTCGACGGCCGCCCGCGGGACCGTCCCGGCCTCGACCGCGCGGACGAGCGCCTCCCCCCACGGTCCTTCCGGGCCCGGCATCGCGAGGTCTAGGCCCGCGCGGGCCGGTCCGGCCGTCGAGCGCACCGCGCCCCAGTCGGACACGACGACCCCGTCGAAGCCCCACTCGTCCTTGAGGGGCGCCGCCAGCAGGGAACTGGCGGTCATCGTGCGGCCGTTGACGCCGTTGTACCCGGCCATGACCACCCGGACGCCGGCCTCGACGGCCGCTTCGAACGGGGCGAGGTACACCTCTCGCAGGGCCCGTTCCCCGACGCGGACGTCGACGGTCAGCCGGTCGGTCTCGGAGTCGTTGGCGACGTAGTGCTTCGCCGTGGCGGCCACACCGTGTGCCTGGATGCCGCGGATCAGCGCGGCACCGGTGCGGCCGGTCAGTTCCGGATCCTCCGCGAAGCACTCGAAGTGGCGCCCGCCGAGCGGACTGCGGTGCAGGTTGAGGGTGGGGGCGAGGACGACGTCCACGCCCTTGCGCCGGGCCTCGGCGGCGAGGAGGCCGCCCAGCCGCTCGACGAACTCCTCGTCCCACAAGGCGCCGAGCGCGGAGGCCGAGGGCAGCAGCAGCGAGGGATCACGCTCGTCCCAGGCCTCCCCGCGCACCCCCGCGGGCCCGTCCGACATCACCAGCTCTCGCAGGCCTACGGCCGGTTCGGCGCCGGTGCGCCAGGTCGTCGCACCGGTGAGCAGCCTGACCTTCTGCGGCAGGGTCAGCTTGTCGAGCAGGCGCTCCAGCTCTTCGTCGGTCATCGGTCCGAGGCCCCGGTCAGCGGTAGACGCCGAAGTGGTACAGCGAGTAGCCCCAGCCGGTTCCGCGGGCGGTCGCGTTCACCCGCACGTACCGTCCGGTGCCGCTGACGTCCCAGTCGTCGACACCGCCGTTGCCGTCGCTCACCGTGCGGACGGTCTGCCAGTTCTGTCCGTCGTCGGAGGTCTGCACGGTGTAGGCCTTGGCGTACGAGGTCTCCCAGACGAGCTGCACGTGGGAGAACGTGGTGCGCGTCCCGAGGTCGACCCGGATCCACTGCGGGTCGCTCCAGTCACTGGCCCAGCGGGTGTCGGCCTTGCCGTCGACGGCGTTGGCGGCCGGGCAGGGGCAGTCGCCGCCGGAGGGCTGGTACGAGGAGGCGGTGGCCGGCCTGCCAAGCGCGAGGTCGGTCCCGTTGACCGGCGGGGCGACCACCCGGACCGAGCGGGTCTCGACGCCCACATTGCCCTTGCCGTCGGTGGCCTTGACGTAGATCTTCCACACGCCGGGCCGGTCGGGTGCGGTGAACCTGAGCCTGCCGCCGCCCAGGTCGGTGGCGGGCAGCGGGGTGAGCTGCTTGCTCTGGTCGAGGTAGTTGCTGTTGGCCAGGACCTCGTAGGAGACCGGGTCGCCGTCGGGGTCGGTGGTCCTCGCGGTGACGGTCAGCGCGCGGCCGGCCGGTACCTTGGCGGGGTCGGCGTCCAGGGCGAGTTCCGAGATGACGGGCGGGGTGTTGTCCCGCGAGGTGTCCGCCCCGTACGCCTTCTTCACCGCGTAGTACGACAGGCGCTTCTGGCCGGCGGGCAGCAGGTTGAACCAGATGCCGCCGAAGTCGTACTCGGTGCCGTAGTGGAACATCGTGGCGCCCAGGGCGACACCCTGGTGGCCCTTGACGCAGTTCCAGGCCCTGGTGTACCCCTCGGCCTTGGCCCGGTCGGTGGGTTCCTGCGGTACGCCGTTGGCGTCGTCCGGGACCTCCCACTCCCCGGCCGGTCCGGTCTCGGTGACGATGTACGGCTTGGTGTAGCCGCCCTGTTCCCAGTCGGCCCGCACGTCGCAGACGGCGTTGTAGGCGTTGACGGCGTACAGGTCGAGGTCGGGGGCGTTCCTCTTGTAGTAGGGCCAGGCGCCGGTCCACGCGTCGGTCGAGGTGACCGGGTGGTTGGGGTCGACGGCGTGGATCTTCCTGGTGATGTCGTTGACGAGCGTGGTGTAGGCGTTGCGCTGGCGTTCCAGTTCGTCTCCGCTGTAGCAGTTCTGGAGTCCGAGCACCGACTCGTTGCCGACGTTCCACATCAGGACGCCGGGGTTGTCCTTGTAGGTGCCGACCCACTTGGGGAACTCGTCCAGCACCTGGTTCTTGTACGCGGTGTCGGTGAGGTAGTTGACGCAGCCGCCGCTGCCGGGGCCGCCGCCGGGCTGGAGCCAGAAGCCCGCGATCACCTTGATGCCGTTCGCTGCCGCCGCGTCGAACAGGGGCTTGCTGGAGGCGTCGGTGCCCCAGGTGCGGATGGTGTTGACGCCCATGGACCTCAGGTCGGGCAGGTAGCGGCCGGCGTCCGCGACGGCGGGCCCCCAGGTCAGTCCCTTGACCTGGTAGGGGCGGCCGTCGACGGACAGCTGCCAGTTGCCCTGCGAGCCGGTCACCCTGACGACGCTGCCGGCCGCGCCGGCCTCCTGCGCGGGCAGCGCGAGGGCGCCCGCGGCGAGCAGGGTCGCCACGGCGGGCGCGGCGGCCCGGCGGGCCGCGGTACGGGATCTGGTCATGTCTGCCTCTCCGGTGTGCGGGTGGGGGGGAGGCCCGGCCGGGCCGGCGGGGACCGGGCCGGCCGGGACCGTGCGGGTCAGGGGAGCCGGTAGTTCGCGTCCAGGGCCGCCCCGGCCTCGGGGTGGGTCTGGTCGTAGCCGCGCGCGTCGCACTGGAGTCCGCCGACGACGCAGTGGCCGACGAGCGCCTTCAGCGTCGCGTCGTCCCAGGCGTTGAAGAAGTCGTAGTGGAACGAGTAGGCCGGACCGCTCGCCAGCCTCACCTGCGAGAGGTCACCGTTGACCGGGAAGGCCATCTTGAACTCGATCATCGGCAGCGCGACCGGGTGGTCGGCGGGGCAGATGTTGTTGTTCGTGCCGGGGTTGACGACCGGATAGGCCATGTGACTCTGGTGGTCGGGGGTGTCCAGGTACTTGCCGTCCCAGCAACTCGGCGCCTGGAAACGGATGTTGAGCTGTACGTCGGGCGTGGTCGGGCAGTTGGCGGGGAACTGCACGTTGAAGAAGCTGTTCCCGCACTCCCATCCCTCGACGAAGCCGCGGTGACTGCGGAACTGCTCCGCCGTCTGCATCGGGCTGCCGACCACGAACCGCAGCCCCTTGGGGAAGGACCGGACGCTGGTGTAGTCCGTGACGCCGGCCTTGTAGTAGATGACCTGGGGTCCGGAAGGCAGCACTGCCTGCGTCCCCTTGAACAGGGTGGGCATCCAGTAGGCCGACTTGTCACCGGGCGCCTTGCAGGTGGTGGAACCGCTGCCGAGCGAGGCGGTGCTGCTGGCCGCGTTCGTCGTCGTGTTGCCCATGAAGGTGTGGTCGTGCGACCTGCCCGGCTGGCCCGGATAGACGATGGGATCGTCCGGCTTGGTGTGCGAGACCGAGCAGTTGGCCTGGAACTCGTGGAAGTAGCGGTGGGGCGGCTCCTTGGTGGATGGCTGGACGCCGGTCACCTGCGGGACGGCGGGGATGTAGCCGTCGCCGTCCGGGTCGTCGGGCGAGGCGGCCGTCGACGCGGCCATCACGTGGCCGGCGTGCGGGACGGCGGCCGGTCCGGCGGCGGCCCGGGTGGTGGTGAGCGTGTCGGCGCTCATGGCGACTCCGCCGAGGCCGAACGAGGTCAGCAGCAGTGCGCCGCTGATCAGCATTCCTGAGACGATCTTCGATCTCCGTGCCATGGAGACCTCCTGCCACGTCGAGGGACGGTGGGGGTCGGGCGGCGGTGCACGGTGCTTCCGCGGCCGGCAGCGAGGGACGGTCACCGGTGCCGGAAACAGACGGGAGAGCGCTCTCCCGTCCTGGAGTGTTGTGGCGGCGACGCGGGAGTGTCAAGGGATCCGACGCAGTGTCATAGGAGCGGCGTCGCGCACCTCTTGAATGCAGTCCCCGGCCGTGCGGAGGGACCCGAGGGACTGCCGGAGGCACCGAATCTCACCAAAACACCGCGTAGTCGCCGTTGAGTCCGCAACAACTCGCGGGACTCCGGTCACAACTCTTGACGCGTCGTTCACGCGGATGAAGCATGCATCGGCGAGAGAGCGCTCCCAGACACCCCACACCGTTCATTTCCTGAACCAGGAGAGTCTCCCCCATGCCCCCTGTCCCCACAGGTCCCTCGTCTCCCGACCCGTCCCCCCTCGCCCGGCGCACGATGCTCGGTGCCATGGCCGCCGCGGCGGCCGCGCCCGGACTCCTCGCCCTGTCCTCGCCCGCACAGGCGGCGCCGGACGCGGCCGGCGCCCTGCCCGGCGGCGGCGATCTCGGCCCGAACGTGATCGTCTTCGACCCCTCCACCCCCGGCATCCAGGCCAGGCTGGACCAGGTGTTCGCCCGGCAGGAGTCGGCGCAGTTCGGCACCGGCCGCTACGCGCTGCTGTTCAAGCCCGGCACCTACCACGGGCTCAACGCCCAACTCGGCTTCTACACCTCGATCGCGGGCCTCGGACTGTCCCCCGACGACACCACGATCAACGGCGACGTGACCGTCGACGCGGGCTGGTTCAACGGCAACGCCACCCAGAACTTCTGGCGTTCGGCCGAGAACCTCGCGCTCAACCCGGTCAACGGCACCAACCGGTGGGCCGTCGCGCAGGCCGCGCCCTTCCGCCGCATGCACGTGCGGGGCGGCCTCAACCTCGCCCCGGACGGCTACGGCTGGGCGTCCGGCGGCTACATCGCCGACTCGAAGATCGACGGCACCGTCGGCCCGTACTCCCAGCAGCAGTGGTACACCCGCGACAGCTCCGTGGGCGGCTGGACCAACGCCGTCTGGAACATGGTGTTCTCGGGCGTCCAGGGCGCACCGGCGCAGACCTTCCCGAACCCGCCGTACACGACGCTCGACACCACACCCGTCTCCCGGGAGAAGCCCTTCCTCTACCTCGACGGGAACAACTACCGCGTCTTCCTCCCCGAGAAGCGCACCAACGCGCGGGGCACCACCTGGGGCAACGGCACGCCGCGCGGCACCTCGCTGCCCCTCACCCAGTTCTACGTCGCCCGGCCCGGCGTCACCGCCGCCACCCTGAACGCCGCGCTGGAGCAGGGCCTCCACCTGCTGCTCACCCCGGGGATCTACCACCTCGACCAGCCCGTCCAGGTCAGGCGGGCCAACACCGTGGTGCTCGGGCTCGGTTACGCCACGCTGATCCCGGACAACGGCGTCACCGCCGTCAGGGTCGCCGACGTGGACGGCGTACGGCTCGCGGGCTTCCTGATCGACGCCGGACCGGTCAACTCCCCCACCCTGCTCGAAGTCGGGCCGGCCGGAGCCTCCGCGGACCACTCCGCCAATCCGACCACCGTGCAGGACGTGTTCATCCGGATCGGCGGCGCGGGCGCGGGCAGGGCCACCACCAGCATGGTGATCAACAGCCGGCACACCATCGTCGACCACACCTGGGTCTGGCGCGCCGACCACGGGACGGGGGTCGGCTGGGAGACCAACCGGGCCGACTACGGCATCCGGGTCAACGGCGACGACGTCCTGGCGACCGGCCTGTTCGTCGAGCACTTCAACAAGTACGACGTCCAGTGGTACGGCCAGCGCGGCCGCACGATCTTCTTCCAGAACGAGAAGGCGTACGACGCCCCGAACCAGGCCGCGATCCAGAACGGCTCGATCAAGGGGTACGCGGCCTACAAGGTCGGCGACTCCGTGACCACGCACGAGGGCTGGGGTCTCGGCAGCTACTGCTACTACAACGTGGACCCGACGATCGTCCAGCACCACGGGTTCGCCGCGCCGAACAGGCCCGGGGTGAGGTTCCACGACCTGCTGGTGGTCTCGCTCGGCGGCAACGGCCAGTACGAACGCGTCATCAACGACACGGGTTCACCGACCTCCGGCACCTCGACCGTGCCCTCCACGGTGGTGTCGTACCCCTGACGGACCCGGTCCCGCCCGCCGCTGCGCGTCACCGCGGAGGGCGGGACCGCGCCGGGCAACGCGGGCGGGGCCCGACCGCGCGCACGGCCGTCCGGCGGGTCCCGGCCGCGAGGACGGCCATCCGGCCGGGTTTCTTAAGCGGGCCCTAAGAGACCTTTATGCAACGGGCCTGCGGAAATACCCGCAGATCACAGGCGTGCAGCAGGACCAGGGGAACGTTGGCCGCAGCCACACTCCTGCGTAACATCGGGCCCATCACCTCCCCCGCACCCCCAACCGGGCTTCCCCACGGCGAGGTTCGGGCCCTCCGGCGACTCCGGGCCCCGTCGGCATCACCCTCTCCCCCACGAGAACAGGAACCACATGATCACCCGTAGAAGGATGTTCGCCTCCCTCGCCGCCGCAGCCGTCGCGGGCCCGGGCCGGCTCTGGTCGCGCCCCGCGCCCTGGGGGCCGGCGTCCCCGGCGGTTCCGGCACGAGGGCCGCCGGCGCGCTCCCGCTGACCCTCGTCAACTCCACCGGCGAGTACGCCAATTCGTCCGTGTACGTGTACATCGTCGGCAACCAGGACGGCCGCCAGGTGCGGGTCACGCCGGACGGGAAGGCGGCGCCCGTCGCGCTGTCCGACAACGGGGCCGACGGGTACACCGACTACGCCCTGCCGCTGGCCGCCGGCGGTGAGACAACGTTGTCCATCCCGTACATGTCCGGCCGCATATACGTCGCCCTGGGCAGCAAGCTGAAGTTCAAGGCCGTCACCGACGGCGCGGGCAACGCGGCCCTCCAGTACCCGGCGGGCTGGGTCGCCTCGGATCCCAACTACGACGTGCTGCACGACTGCGCCGAGTTCACCTACAACTCGGCCGGGATGTTCTGCAACACGACGATGGTCGACATGTTCAGCGTGCCGATGGCGATCCGGCTCACCGGTTCCGCGGACCAAACCACAGGGACGCTGGTCGCGGGCGGTCGTGACAAGGTGTTCTCCGCCCTCAGGGCCGTCGACGCCTTCGCTCCGCTCGTCGTGGGCGACCGCCGGGTCATCGCCCCCGGACACGGCCTCGACGCCGGCCTGTTCGCCAAGGACTACCTCGCCCCGTACATCGAGGAGGCGTGGAGCACCTACGCAGGCAAGGACCTGACCGTCACCACCAACGCCGGGACGTTCACCGGGCGGGTCGGCGGCGGGACCCTCTCCTTCACCGGCCCGGCGTCCGTCTCCTTCACCAAGCCCTCCACCCGCGACGTCCTCTTCTGCGACGGCGCCCTCGCCGCCCCGAACGACGGGAGGACCGGGCCCGTCGCCGCGGTCCTCGGAGCGGCGTTCAACCGTACGACCCTGGTGAGCACCGCGGCCCAGCCGACCACGGACCCGGCGTCCTTCTACCGCACGGCGGTCACGAACCACTACGCCAGGGCGGTGCACGCCGCGACCGCCGACGGCAAGGCGTACGGCTTCGCCTTCGACGACGTGGCCGACTTCGCCTCGTACATCCAGGACACCGCCCCGGCCGGCATCCGGCTGACCCTCACCTCGTTCTCCTAGGGCCTATCTGACAATTCCCGTCGTCGCCCGGAGGGCGGCCTCGCGGCGTCAGGTGCGTGCTCTGGGGGTCCCCCCGGCCGGAGGCTGGGGGAGTGCCGGGCGTAGAGCCTCGTACTGGACGTACTTGGGTCTGCGCCCGGTGCGGCGAGAGTGCGTGCATGGCGTCGCGAGGCAGACGGGAATTGTCAGACAGGCCCTGGGAGCATGGGCCGGTAACGAGCAAGCCGTCGTGGGTTGGTGGTCGGATCTCTGGCGGTCTGGGGTGCACGTCGTCCACCACGGCCTGGGCGTTGTACGCCTGGGTGAACGCGCCGGCCCCGTTCTTCATGATGCGCGATTCGGGGTCGAAGCTGGCCTGCGCCTTGCCCTTCGGCCGCGCGGTTTCGGACGCCAGGTCGCCGGCTTCGGCCACCGCCTCGGGTTCGTCGGTCCCGGCACGCTTTTGGCGTCGCCACTCGTTGTCCTCGGCGTGCTTGCGGGCCTTCTTGTCGGCGTTGGCCTGCAGTTTCGTGCCGTCGAGTGCGACCCGGCCCATCTTGACCATGCCCAGTCGCTGCGCCAGGCGCAGCGACTGGGTGAAGATCCCGGCCAGGGCGTCCAGGTGCCGGGCCCTGAACCGGGAGATCGACCGGCAGTCCAGCCCCGCCCCCGCGGCCGGACAGCGGAAGGCCACATCATCGGTGCACTTGCGCTCGATCGCCCGCGACGAGCGCACCCCGGTGGTGTACCCGTAGCCCAGCAGCCGGACCATCAACCGCGGGTCATACGGCGGGAACGCGCGCTTCTCGGTGCAGGACGCCAGGATCGGGCCCAGATCGAGCACCTCGTCGACCAGTTCGGCCGCGAACGGGCCAGATGCCCCTCGGGCAGCCACTCATCCAGCGACGGCGGCAGCATCAGCAGCATCTGATCGGGGATGAACGCCCGGAAGGTCTTCTTCACCGCCAACATCGACGCGATCTCCGGCTTCACCGCCGCCGCCGGAACCACCTCGAACAGGCCATCCCCACCAGACATAACAGGATTTTCCCATAGGGAAGATCACGAACAGGAGGCGGCATCGGGCTTAATCGCCTGATCGACTGCCAAGATCCGCGGACAGCGCCGCGTAGATGTACTCGCTGCCCCAGCGATCCCCGTCGAGGTCGTTCTCGACCAGGTGCGCCTCCCGGCGCATCCCGAGGCGCTCACAGACCCGCACAGACCCGGTGTTCTCCACATCCAGCCGTGCGTAGAGCCGGTGCACGCCCAGCGTGTCGAAGGCAAACCCGGCCAGCGCCGCGGCCGCCTCGGTCGCGTAGCCGTGCCCCTCGTGGCCTGGGTCGAGAGTCCAACCGATCTCGGCCTGGGCGGCGCGGGCACCGGCCAGGCGGAGGCTCACCTCGCCAAGGACGCCGGGCTCATCGCGTCGGCGGACAGCGAGCGACAGCTTGTCCCCGTCGGCGCGCCAGGCCGTCTGCGCCGCGCGCTCGGCGGCAACCTGCTCGCTGCGCTCACGCGTGTGCGCCGGCCGGTACAAGTAGCGCGCCACGCTCGGCAGGCTCTGGTAGGCGTACAGGTCGTCGGCGTCGCCGGGAGTGAACAGACGCAGCGACAACCGGGACGTGGTCAACGGCAGCAGCGATGCGATGTCCATGCGGACCTCCGGGACGCGGATGTGGATCAAGTTGCGGACTGATCGTGGCATCACGCCTGCCCGGCAGCCACGCCTTTTCGAGAACAGCGCTCGGCAGGCGCACTTCACCACGAGGCGCGGCATTCCAGGAGTTGTTCACTGACCCACGCTCCTGGCTCCTGTTCAGCGGTCGGTCTTCGCCCCCCGCGAAGACCGACCGGATCGGCCGCGCGATGTGCCCACCTCGGTGGACGGGCATCGGCGCACTCGACAGGATCGACGTCCACAGCACGGATCCGAGGACGAGGGGCGGGACGTACGGATGGCGAAGCACTGGGCCGACTTCCAGTACGAGATCTATCTCAACGGGATGACGGGGGCCGTGCCGCGGCTGCCCACCGATCTGACGCGGCTGGAGGAACTCACCGAGCAACGGCTCGGCCCCGGTCCGGTCGGCTATGTCGCGGGCAGCGCCGGCAACGGCAGCACCGCCCGTGCCAACCGGGCCGCGCTGGAGCGGCGCAGGATCGTGCCGCGCATGCTCCGGGACGTACACGAACGCGACCTGTCCGTCGAGGTGTTGGGGCGTGCGCTGCCGGCGCCCCTGGCGCTCGCTCCGGTGGGCGTCCTGTCGATCATGCACCCGGACGCCGAGTCCGCCGCCGCCCGGGCCGCCGCCGCCCAGGGTGTGCCCTTCATCCTGTCGTCGGCCTCCAGCACCCCCATGGAGGTGGTCGCGGAGGCGATGGGCGACGCGGAACGCTGGTTCCAGCTGTACTGGGCCAAGGACCGCGAGGTGACCCTGAGTTTCCTGCGCCGCGCGAAGGCCGCCGGGTACACGGCGCTGCTGGTCACGCTCGACACCCCGATGCTGGCCTGGCGGCCCCGCGATCTCGACCAGGCGTACCTGCCCTTCCTGCACGGTGTGGGCACCGCCAACTACTTCTCCGACCCGGCGTTCCGGGCGGGTCTGGCCAAGCCGGTGCACGAGGACCCGAACGCGGCCGTCATGCACTTCGTGAGCATGTTCGCGGACCCCGGCAAGACCTGGCCGGACCTGGAGTTCCTGCGGGAGAACTGGGACGGGCCGATCGTCCTCAAGGGCGTGCTGCACCCGGACGACGCCCGCCGTGCCGCCAGTGCCGGGATGGACGGCGTGGTCGTCTCCAACCACGGCGGCCGTCAGGTGGCCGGTTCCGTCGCGGCGGCCGACGCGCTGCCCCGCGTCGTGGAGGCCGCGGGCGACCGGCTGGCCGTCCTGTTCGACAGCGGGATCCGCACCGGTGACGACATCTTCAAGGCGCTCGCCCTCGGCGCGCGGGCCGTCCTCGTCGGACGTCCCTACGCGTACGGGCTCGGCCTCGACGGACAGGCGGGCGTCGAGCATGTGATCCGCTGCCTGCTCGCCGAGTTCGACCTGACTCTCGCCCTGTCCGGGCACGCGGCTCCCGCCACCGTCGGGCCCGACGACCTGGTCGAGGAAACCGCGTGACCACCGCGCCGCAGGGCTCGCCGCCGGCCCGCGCCAGGAGTCGGTCCGGTGCGCGAGTCACGGTTTCGACCGGCGGCAAGCCGCCCCGGGTCGTGGTGTGTCAGGCCGTGCCCGGCACGGCGCGCGGGCGGGTCCCGGACCGCTCCGGGGCCGCCCGCGCGCGTCGGCCCCTCAGAGACCGACGCCCGTCAGGACGTCGGGCAGCTGAACGGGCAACGGGAGCACGGGCGCACGGCTCGGGTCGTCCCCGACGGTCACGACCCGGTCTTCCCGGTAGCTCTCCGACGGTGCCTCCTCCGGAGCCGTCGAGGGGTCCGTCCCCCGTTCGTCCGGCTCCTCCGGCGCGTCGGCGGACGGTGGCGGAGCCGTGGAGGGCCGGGCCGGCGGGGTGGCGGTGCCCGCGATCGACAGCGAATCGGGGCCATCCGGCGGGGAGTCGGTCACCCAGCGCTGGTCGTCGGAGCCGTCCCGGACCTTGGACACCACGTCCGCCTTCGGATCCGGGGCGACGGGTGTGACCGCCAGCTTCTCGTTCCAGCGGGGCCGCAACTCGCCCTGCGCGCTGAGGTCGTAGCGCACGTCGTCGGCGCGCTTCGCGCTCTCGGCGGCGCAGCGGCCCAGAACGACGAGTCCGGAGGCGTCCGCATGGGAGTCCAGGCACAGTTCGGGGGCGGCGACGCTGCGCATCAGGCCGTCCCGCTCGTAGGACCACTGCTGGGTCCAGGCGGCGGAGCACACCGCTAGCGCCGTCCCGGTGCCGGTCTCGGCCTTGCCGCCCCGCACGTCCAGGCACAGGTCGGCGGCGAGATTGCGCAGCCGGGTCTGCCGGGGGACGGTGGGCAGGCCGGCCGAGCCGGGCGGCGACGATCCGGCGGGCGGGGCCGGGGAGGCGGGGCCGGGTGTGGCCGCGGTGTGGCCGCCGGTCGCGCTCGTGGAGGCGGCCGGGTCGGCGCCGCCGCCGTCGTCCGACCACATGCCGGCGGCGAGGACGGTCACGAGGACGGCGGCGGAGGCGATTCCGGCACCGGTGAGGACGGTCTTCGCGTCGAGCCCGCGCGGCGGGGGGCGGCGGCCGGGCGCGGTGAACCGGGACAGGAGCCGATGGCGTCCGCCGCCTGCCGCCCGTCCACGTCCGCCGCCGGGGCGTCCGCCGCCGCGCGGACCGTCACCGCGCGGACCGTCACCGCGCGGACCGTCACCGCGCGGACCGTCACCGCGCGGACCGTCACCGCGCGGACCGCCGCGGTCGGCGGGGGCGGCCGCGTTCGTCTGCGCCCCCTGTCCGGCGCGGCCCGGACGGGATTCGAGGTAGCGCCGCGCGCCCCAGCCGAGGACGGATTCGGCGAGCAGCGTGCCCAACCCGCCCTCGAAGTGGCTCAGTTGTTCGGCGGCGAACCGGCAGTAGCGGCACTCCAGGAGATGTTGCTGGACATCGGGAAGCAACGCGCCGCCGCGCCGAATGGGAACGTCCAGCAGTCTGTTGTGGAAGCGGCATTCCTTGGTCGGCGCGAGTTCCTGATGGGCGCGTACACAACCCGCACGGAATTGCTCGCGCGCCTGCTCCAGTGAGGCGGATGCGGTGCCGTCATCCAGCCCGGACAGACCGGCCGGTACGGATATGGGCTCGGCTTCGACCTCGGTGTGCCACAGCAGGCACTGGGCAAGTCCCGGCAGACCCAGGAAAGCGCGCTGGGCGAGCTTGCGGTTCTCGGGTGGCGTCGACTTCGCCGCCCGCAGGCCGCGCCCGCCCGCGGGTTTCCTCAGCTGCGGCAGAGCGGCCGATATCGGCCCCTTGCCGGCCCATTCCCTGACCGTGTCCCGGACCGTGACGAGGAGCAGGGGCCGCAGGGCGGCGCCGGACGCGCCCCGGGTCAGCTCGTCCAGTACCTGGTGGAAGGAGGCGGCGGCCACCATCGAGGCGACGTTCGCCGAGGAGGCGAGGCAGACGACGGAGTAGTCGTACGCCGACTGCCAGTGCCGCGCCATGAGCAGGGCGACGGGGTGGGGAGTCCCGTCCTCCGCCCGGTTGCTCAGGCGGGCCGCGAGGATTTCGTCGGATTCACCGACAGGGGGTCCGGGCCGAGGCGGATGGGAAGGCCGTGGGGGGTGGGGGGTGTGCACAGAGCGGATTCCTTCCAGGGCTCACCCCGGCAAGAGTTCCGCTTGCCCGAATGGCCCTTCGTTGGTGCGTACCTTTTCGGTGAGCGCCGGGAAAGCAGCCGGGGACGGGCCGCGCGACGACCGTCTGCCGAGGGCCTTTCCAGCCGGTCGACGGCCTGAAATACCGGACGGTGAATCAGACCTGGTCATTGCCCCTGCGCAGGGAGTTCACCCTCGCACACGTCGCGTTGGGCCAACAAGGCACTTGGGCAACTTCCGCCGCAATTGAAAATCCGTCAGCAAGGGCCGCATCTCTGCGGATCGCACCGGCTTTCGATATTCCGAGCGCCCCGTGCGAACCGCTCGCCCGCGCCGGCGCCCCGCGCATGCTCCCGGCGCGCGGAACGCCGTAGTCCGCCGGGATCCGGCCCTACTCGAAGGCCCCGCGCGGGACGGCGGCTCTCCCGCACGAAACCGGCCGCCGGCCTTGCTCCTCCCGCCCTCGGGGCCGCCGGCCTCGCTCCTCCCGCCCTCGGGGCCGCCGGCCTTGCTCCTCCCGCCCTCGGCCGGCGGCCCCGAGGGCGGGAGCCCACAGGACTTGAGTCCGTACTCTCCGCTCCTCGTCCAGGAGACCAGCTTGTTGCCGTGACTGGAGGTCGCGCGTCGGCCCGGCGTGTGATTCTCACCGGCGTCCCAAAACATTCGCAGGCCGGGTGCCGGACCCCGCCACCCACTAGGCTTGGTACGCGAGTGACGCGCTTGTTCACTGTGGGTGTGCGCAAGGGAGTGGCGACGATGGGCCGGGTCCTGCCCTTCGACGAGTCGGCCTCGGCACGGGCCGTCGTCGATGAGAACGGCGTCGTGCGCCACTGGAACGAGGGCGCGCGCCGGCTGCTGGGCCATGCGCCCGGCGACGTCGAGGGCCGCCCCGCCGCGGCTCTGCTGGCCCCCGGCAGAGTGCCCGCGCCGCCGCCCGCACCGGACGGCGGCCGCTGGAGCGGCACACTCGATCTGCGCCACCGCGACGGCGGCTTTCGGACCGTGAGCGTGCTCGCCCACCACAGACGCACCGAGACCGGCGGCCCGGGCGACTGGCTCCTGGTCAGCGCGCTGGAGGGCGGTGCCCGACGCCCCGCGGACGACCTCCTCCTCTCGGCCGCCTTGGCCCAGTCCCCCTGCGCGACCGCCGTCTACGACGAACAGCTGCGGCTCCGGGCGGTCAACGACGCGATGGCCGAGGTGATCGGCCTCCCCGAGGACCGGATCCGCGGGCTGCGGGCCCCCGAGATCAGCGGCACCCCGGAGAGCGGCGACGTCGAACGGCGGATGCACGACGTGCTCGTCTCCGGTGTCCCCGGCGACGTGGAGGCGTATCTGCGGGCGGGCGGCGAGGAGCACGCCCACGTCTGGCTGGCACGCATGACCCGGCTCACCGACGCCGGCGGCCGGGTGCTCGGCGTGTGTCTGTCCGCCCACGACTTCAGCGACCAGTTCCGCTCCCGGGAACGGCTGCGCCTCGTCAACGAGGCCAGCGTCCGCATCGGCACCACCCTCGACGTGACCCGCACGGCTCAGGAACTCGCCGACGTCTGCGTCCCCGCGCTCGCCGACTTCGTCAGCGTCGACCTGCTGGAACCGGTGGACCAGTCCGGCGACCCCACCCCCGCCCCGGTCACCGCGCCCGTGACGCTCCGCCGCGCCGCCCACCGGTCGGTGAACGCCGGCGCCCCCGAAGCCGTGGTCGAGCTCGGCCGGACGGACGTCTACCCCGCCTCCTCGCCCCAGGCGGACTCCCTGCTGGCCGCGCGGACCATCGTCGCACCGGACGAGACCGCCGCCCTCGCGGACTGGCTGTCCTGGGACCGCCGGCGCGGCGAGCGGGTCGCCGAGCACGGCATCCACGCCACGATGTCCGTCCCGATCCAGGCGCGCGGCGCGACCCTGGGCGTGGCCGTCCTCAGCCGGTTCCGCCGGCCGGACCCCTTCACCTCCGAGGACGTCCTGCTCGCCGAGGAGATCACCGCCCGGGCCGCGGTGTGCATCGACAACGCCCGCCGCTTCTCCCGCGAGCGCGAGACCGCGCTCGCCCTCCAGCGCAGCCTGCTGCCGCGCAACCTTCCCCGCACCGCCGGCGTCCAGGCGGCGTCGCGCTATCTGCCCGCGGCGCGCGCCGGCGTCGGCGGTGACTGGTTCGACGTGATCCCGCTCTCCGGGATGCGCGTCGCCATGGTCGTCGGTGACGTCGTCGGCCACGGGATCCAGGCGTCGGCGACCATGGGGCGGCTGCGCACGGCGGTGCGGACCCTCGCCGACATCGACCTGGCGCCCGAGGAACTGCTGACGCACCTCGACGACCTCGTCGTACGGCTGTCGGCGGAGGCGGGCAGCGACGGCACCACCGGCGAGGTCGGCGCCACCTGCCTGTACGCGGTGTACGACCCCGTCTCGCGACGGTGCACCGTCGCCCGGGCCGGCCACCCGCCGCCGATCCTGATTCCGCCCGGCGGACCGTGCCGGCAGCTCGCCGTGCCGGCCGGACCGCCGCTGGGGCTCGGCGGGATGCCCTTCGAGCCCGCCGAGTTCGAGCTGGCCGAGGGCAGCGTGCTCACGCTGTACACCGACGGTCTCGTGGAGAGCCGCGAGCGGGACCTGGACACCAGCCAGCAGCTGCTCTGCGACGTGCTGACGCGGTACTCGGGCTCCCTGGACGACACCTGCCACGAGGTCCTGCGGAGCCTGCTGCCCCCGGGCGGCGCCTCCGACGACGTGGCCCTGCTGCTCGCCCGCACCCGCGAGCTGCCCGCCTCCCAGGTGGCGGCCTGGGACGTCCCCGCCGACCCCTCCCTCGTCGCCCCGGTCCGCAAGCACGTCGTGGAGCAGCTGGACTCCTGGGGCCTGAGCGATGCCGGGTTCACCGCCGAACTGGTGGTCAGCGAGCTCGTCACGAACGCCATCCGGTACGGGGAGCATCCGATCCGGCTGCGTCTCATCCACGACGAGACCACCCTCATCTGCGAGGTGTCCGACAGCAGCCACACCGCTCCCCACCTGCGCCGGGCCAGGTCCTTCGACGAGGGTGGCAGGGGGCTGCTGCTGGTGGCCCAGCTGACGCAGCGCTGGGGCAGCAGGCACACGGCCGACGGCAAGACGATCTGGGCGGAGATCGCGCTGCTGGAGGAGTGAGCGGGTGGTGAGCGGGCGGTCCGGCCGGCCGGACGGCGGCCCCTGAGGAGGCCGGACGGCAGGGGGCCGCGGCGGCCGGGTGCCGGCGGCTGCTTTCATGAACGGGCACGAGGAACCACGCCCGGAGGACCGAACCCTGAACACCCCGCTCGCCGAGGCACTGTCCGTCGTCCTGCTGGTGGCGGTCCTGGTCTGCGCGGTGATCCGTCCCTTCGGCCTGCCCGAGGCCGTCGTGGCGGTCCCGGCGGCCGGCGTCGCCGTCGCCACCGGCGCGATCTCCTGGGAGCACGCCCGCGCCGAGAGCGCGCATCTGGGACCGGTGGTCGGCTTCCTGGCCGCGGTACTGGTGCTCGCCAGGTTCTGCGACGACGAAGGCCTCTTCCAGGCGTGCGGGGCGTGGATGGCCCGCTGGGCGGCGGGCCGGCCCGGGCGGCTGCTGACCGCCGTGTTCGTACTCGCCTCGGCGATCACCGCCGTGCTGAGCCTGGACGCCACTATCGTGCTGCTCACCCCGGTGGTGTTCGCCACCGCCGGCCGGATGGGCGTCCGCCCCAAGCCCCCCGTGTACGCCTGCACCCATCTGTCGAACACGGCGTCGCTGCTGCTGCCGGTGTCGAACCTGACCAATCTCCTGGCGTTCACGGCCAGCGGGCTGAGTTTCACCCGCTTCGCCGCCCTGATGGCGCTGCCCTGGCTGGTCGCCATCGGGGCGGAGTACGTGGTGTTCCGGCGCTTCTTCGCCCGCGACCTGAACGCCGCCGCCCCCACGCCGAGCACCGGGGCGCCGCCCGAGGTTCCCTTGTTCGCGCTGGTCACCGTGGGCTGCACGCTGGCGGGGTTCGTCCTCGCGTCCGTGATCGGCGTCGATCCCGCGTGGTCGGCGCTGGCCGGGGCGGCCGTGCTGGCGGTACGGGCGCTCGTCCGCCGGCGCACCACACCGCTCGCGGTGGTACGCGCCACCGCGCCGGCCTTCCTCGCCTTCGTGCTGGCGCTGGGCATCGTCGTACGGGCGGTGGTCGACAACGGCCTGTCCGACGCCCTCGGCCGGCTCCTCCCGGACGGGACCGGACTCCTCGCGCTCCTCGGCATCGCCGCGCTGGCCGCCGTACTCGCCAACCTGATCAACAACCTGCCCGCGGTCCTGGTGCTGCTGCCGCTGACCGCCGCGTCCGGCCCCGGTGCGGTCCTGGCCGTCCTCCTCGGCGTCAACATCGGGCCGAACCTGACCTACGCCGGCTCCCTGGCGACCCTGCTCTGGCGGCGTATCGTGCACGAACACGACCACGGCGTGGATCTCGGGGAGTTCACCCGGCTCGGTCTGCTCACCGTGCCGGCCGCGCTGATCCCCGCCGTGGCGGCACTGTGGACGGGACTGCGGCTCTTCGGAGGCTGAGGGACATGCGGGTGATCGCCTGGCTCGTCGAGGGGACCTGGCCCGCGTGCGTGGACGCCGTGCGCGACCACGCGCCCCGGGCGACGGACGTGGTCCTGCTGCACGTCGCCGAACCGGATGTGGCCGGCCTCGCGCACGGGGCCTTCGCGGGCCTGCTCGGGCGCGGCCGACAGGACCGTGACCCCGGCGACCGCCTGGCGGACCTGGGCAGCGCGTCGGCCGCACGGCTCCTGGCCGCGGCGGCGGAGCGGTTCGGTGGCCCCTGCACCCGGCTCGAGCGCAATGGCCGCGCCGAGCGTGAGGTGGTCGCCGCGGCGGAGGGCGCCGGTCTGCTGGTCCTGGCCCGCGACGGCGACCGCGCCGGGCTCGGCCCGCACAGCCTCGGGCCCGCCGGGCGTTTCGTCGTCGACCACGCGCCCTGTCCGGTGCTGCTGGTCTGGCCGGAACCGGCGCCCGGCGTCACGACCCTGCCACCGCCGCCACCCCACGTCTGAGGGGCCCGCGACGCCGCGGGAGCCGTCAGCGGCGGCCGCCCCAGCCCCAGCCGTCCCGGCCCCACCGGCCGCCGTGTCCGCCCCACGTGCAGTCGGCACGGGAGCAGGTCTCCCAGCCGGGACGTGCGGGTGTCCCGGCCGAGGGAGCCGCCGGGGGCGTGGGCGCCGGCGTGCTCGCCGGTGCGGGGGTCCGCGCAGGCGCCGGAGCCCTGGGCACGGATGCCGTCGGCTCGTCGGCGGGGTCCCAGTCGACCGTCTTCAGCCGCAGCCTGTCCGCCGACGTGTCGGTCAGCCAGCGCTGCGCGGCCGAGGTGTCCGCCCGGGGCTTGAGGACCAGGGCCGCGTCGCTCCGGCCGGAGGCGGGCGTCAGCGCGAGGTCCTGGTTCCACCGGGGTACGAGCGTGCCCTGAAGGGTGAAGTCGTAGCGGACGTTCCTGGTCCCGGGCTTCGACGCTCCCGTGCACCTGCCGAGGGCGACCGTGTAGCCGAGGTGGGAGTCGAGGCACAGGTCGGGAACGGCGCGGCTGCGCAGCAGCCCGTCGCTCTCGTACACCCACTGCTGGTTCGCGGACTGGCCGCACGGCACGAGGACCGCCTCCGCGCCCGCCACCGGCTTCCTCCGGTCCAGGCCGACGCACAGTCCGCTCGCGGTGTTGCGGAGCCTGCCACGGAGGGTGCCGACGGGTCCGCCGTCCGCGGCCCCCACCCAGGCGGGCGGCACGCCGGGATCCGCCTCCGTGCCCGAGCCCCGCTGCCCGGCCGGCCGGCCGGGGACGTCGGCGTCGTCGTCGTCCGACCAGGGCCCGGCCCACACGGCCAGGGGTACGAGGACACAGGCACTCACCATCAGGACGGCCAGGGCGAGATGCCGGCGACGACGTGCGCGCCGCAGCGTACGCAACGCCGCCGAACGGGACCCGACGGCCGGCCCGGAGACGGCGCTCCCGGGCCCGGGCGCCCGCCCCGAGGAGGCTCCGCGGTGTCCCGAGGAGGTGAGCGTCTGCGTCGCCCCGGCACGCGGGCCCTGCGACTCGTCCGCCGTGGCGCGCGCATCGGCCGACTCGGCGTCCCCCGCCGTTCCCGCGGTCGGGCCGGCCGCCGCACGGCCGCGGCCCCGGCCGCCGGCGGTCCTCGGGTCCGTACGGCCGGTGTGGCCGCTTCGGGGCGGGGTGCCCGGCGTCGTGCCGCTCGCCGTACCGGGGAACGGCGCTCCGGGCGCGTCGGCGGCGCCGTCGTCGGGGACCGGGCGCGGCCTCCCGGCGCCGCCCGGCCGGTGCGACGGAGCGCGTCCCGCACGGGGACCGGGCCCCGCGCCGGGGTGCGTAGCGGCCTGCGTCGTGGTGTCGGCGAACGACTCGCCGCCGAACATCGCGCCGGGCGCGGCCCCCGCCGCCGCCCCTGCGGTGTCGTCGGTCTCCGGCGCGGCGCGGCCGGGGCGGGTGTCGAGGTAGGCGTGGGCGCCCCAGCCGAGTACCGCCTCGGCCAGCAGGGCGGCGAGCCGGCCGTCGCGGTGGTTCAGCTGGTCGACGGCGTGGGCACAGTGCCGGCACGTGGTCATGTGGTCGCGCAGGTCGGAGTCGAGAACGTTGTCGTCACGTCGCAGCGACACGTCCAGCAGGCGGCTGTAGCGCCGGCACTCCTGGTCGGGGGCGAGCTCGCGGTGGACGTCGAGACAGCCTTCGCGCAGGAGCGAGCGGGCCCGCTCCAGCTTGACCGCGGCGTCCTCGGCCGCCAGGCCCAACAGGGCCGCCGGCTCTTCGAGTTGCTCGGCCTCGACCTCCGCGTGCCACAGCAGGCAGCGGGCGGGTGCCCCGAGGCGCTGGAACGCCCGGGAGACCAGGCGTCTCGTGTCGGGGAGAAGGAGCCGGCTCGCGGCGCGCTCCCCCTCCTCGGCGGCGGACCGCAGGACGGGATGGAGCAGCTCCCGGCGGTGGTCGCCGTCCCACTCCGCAGCGATGCGCCGTACGGCGATCAGGACTTCGGGCCGCCATGCCGCCGTCGGGCCGCCTCCGCGCAGGGCTCCCCCGAAGAGGCGGGTGAATGCGGCCGTGGTCAGCATTCCGGCCGGATGGGGCCCCTGCGTGCACAGGCGCGCATAGGAGTGGGCGGCTTCCCAGTGGCGGGCGAGCAGTTCTCCTACGGGATGGTGGGTGGGCCCTTTTCCCGCGTGCCTCTTCAGTTCGGAGGCCAGTTGTTCGTCCGTCAGTTTGAACGCCGGACCGGGGGCGGAGGAATTCGGGGGGACCACGGCATTCACGTTCACTTTCCTCCCAAAGCCCGTGCGGCGATAAGTCTGTACCAGCGTTCCGTAGCGGGGGGGGGTCACCGAAAGGCATATGCGTGCAGGGGGAAACGAACATTGGCCGCACGCCGTCGGGCAAGCCACACCTTTGCACAGGCCACGGGGACGGAACAAGAGATCACGGAACTTCAGCGATGCGTCCGGGGATCATCGAGTCGACGAATTGTCAGCAAGCCCCGACCGCGGCGCTTTCCCGTACTCGCCGCCCCCGGAGTGTGCGTGCGTGACGGCCTTACTCGCCCAGTACGTCACGGAGTTGGGCCCGGGCGGTGATACCGAGCCTGGGGAAGATGCGGTAGAGGTGAAATCCAACCGTGCGGGGTGAGAGGAAGATGCGCTTGCCGATCTCACGGTTGGTGAGACCGGTGGCCGCGAGCCGGGCGATCTGCAGTTGCTGCGGGGTGAGGGCGTCGGAGGCCGGTGCTTTCCCGGGGGTGACACCGGCGGCCCGCAGTTCCGCAAGGGCACGCTCGCGCCAGGGGCGGGCGCCCAGCCGCTCGAAGACGTCGAGCGCCGCGGCGAGCAGCGGGCGCGCCTCCACGGGTGCGCGGCCGGCTCGTTCACCGGCCCGGCGAGCAGCGCCAGTTCGTGCTCGCGGCCGACGATCCACTCGCCGGCCACGGGTGTCGTCACCGGTGTCATGCGGCGAACCCGAGGATCAGGTCGGCGACGGCCCGCGGGTTCTCCAGCGGCATCGCGTGGGTGGCGTCGATCCCGGCGACCGTCACGTCGGGCCGCCGCTCGGCCAGTTCGGCGAGGTCCCGGGCGAGTCCCTTCGCGAACGCGGCCGTCAGCCCGTCGTACCGGTCGGTGCCCGGGACAGGCGCGTCGGGCCGCAGCGCACGGACGAGCAGGAGAGGCTGGGCCGTTCGCCGGAAGAGGGTGAACGGGTCGAGCGAGTCGATCGCGGTCAGCATCTCCAGTGCGTGCTCGCGCTCGGGCCGCAACTCCAGCCGGCCGTCGGCCCGTTCGTGGGTGGCGCGCAGGATCCCGGCCTCCAGCAACTCGTACGGGACGCCCAGCCGTTCGGACAGGACGCGCTGCTGTGCGAGCAGGTCCTTGAGTCCGTCGTGCGGGAGCGGCCGGCCCGACATCCCGGCCACGAGGTCTCTGAGTTCCGCGAGGCGTTCCCCGACGTACCCGGGGTCGAGATCCACGTACTGGTCGGGGCGGCCCCACCCGTACCCGTCCAGGTTCACGGCGCCCGGGGTGACCTCGGGGTGTTCCAGCGCGTGAAGGACGGCGAGCAGGCCACCGAGGGAGTGTCCGACGGGCAGCGCGTCCGGGATGCCGTACTCGTCCAGGACGGCGTCGAGGTCGCGCAGCACCTCGGGCAGGCTCCACGTTCCCGACGGCGAGAGACCGTGGCCGCGCAGATCCACGGCGAGCACCCGGTGCCGGTGGACGAGCATCGGAGCGACGGCCGCCCAGTCGGCGAGGGTGCGTCCCGCGCCGTGCAGCAGGAGCAGGGGCGGACCGTCGCCTCCGTGGTCGTGCACGGCCAGTGCGCTGCGGTCGTTCGTCATGTCATGACAATAAGGCCTCGGCATGACGTGCCTGCGCTCCCGGGGTGTGCGCGGCCCCCTCGACGTGCGCACCGGCCGGCATCGGGCACGGGCCCGGGCGGCGCTTCTGTCGGGTGACCGGATTCCATGGCGGGGAACGGCCCTTGACGCGCACGGGCCCGCACGCTTGGATCATGGCGTGCCGTGGTGCGACCCGGCACACAGAGGTGCGCCCAGCCGGTAGCGGACTCGGTCCAAGCCCGGCCACAGTCGCCAGGATCGCGGACGCGTCCGAGGCGGGGTCGTACTCGCGATTGATGGAGCGCACATGCCCGTCAGACGCGTCACCCGCGTCCGGCCCCTCAGGACCCTGGCCGCGGCACTGGCCGTACTCGCCGTGCTCACCGGCTGCGGCGAGGGTGCCACGAAGAACCCCTCGCCGCAGCCGACACGGGCCGGCGTCCGCCTCCCGCCGCCCGGCGCCGGCTTCGACTACCAGATCGGCGGCGCCTATCCCCCGCCCGCCGGCGTACGCGTCGTCAGCCGCGACCGTTCGTCGCCGCCCGCACCCGGCCTGTACAACGTCTGTTACGTCAACGCCTTCCAGGCCCAGCCGGCGGAGCGGGGGTCGTGGCCGGCGGATCTGCTGCTGCGCGACGCGGACGGCAAGGTCGTCATGGACCGCGACTGGAACGAGGCACTGCTGGACATCGGCACGCCGGCCAAGCGCAAGCGGGTGGCCGCGCGCGTCAACCGGTGGATCGACGGCTGCGCCGCCAAGGGTTTCGACGCGGTCGAGCCGGACAACTACGACAGCTACACCCGTTCCCGGCACCTGCTGAGCGCCGACGACGCCGTCGCGTTCGCCGGTCTCCTGTCGGCGCACGCGCACGCCAGGCACCTGGCCATCGGGCAGAAGAACACGGTCGAGCTGGCCGGGCGGCGGTCCCGGGCCGGGCTCGACTTCGCGGTGGCGGAGGAGTGCGGGGAGTACGACGAGTGCGGGGCCTACGCGAAGGCCTTCCGGGACCGGGTGCTCGTCATCGAGTACACCGACCGCGGTCTGCGCAAGGCGCGTGCGCACTTCGGGGGCCGGCTGAGCATCGTGCGCCGGGACGTGCTGGTGTCCACGCCGGGCGACGCGCACTACGTCCGCCGGACCCGCTGACGGAAACGCCCGGACACCGGCGGACTGCGGGCGCCGGTGCCTCGGCCTGCGGTGAGGCGCCGCGGTCGCCCGGACCTCACACGGGCGACGGGAGCAGGTCCAGGGCCCGTTCCCAGCGGAACTCCCGGCGCCCGCCACCCTCCTGCGGTCCGCCCGCGTACGGGTCGCCGAACCGGACGCCCATGCCGGCCAGCCGCTCGACGCTCGCGCGGTAGGCGGGGTGGGCGGCCAACGCCTCGTTCACACACGGCAGTACGGAGATGGGGACGCCGAGGCCGTACGCCTCGCACAGGGTTCCCAGGGCGAGGGTGTCGGAGATGCCCGCGGCCCACTTGTTGACGGTGTTGAAGGTGGCCGGCGCGACGGTCACCGCGTCGGGGGCCGGGAACGGGCGGGGGTCGCCGGGCGAGCGCCAGGCGGAGCGGATCGGGCGGCCGGTGCGGGTCTCGACGGCCGCCGTGTCGAAGAAGCCGAGCGCGGTCGGGGTGGCTGTCACGCCGACCTCCCAACTCCGTTCCCGCGCCTCGGTGATCAGGGTGCCGACGTCCTCAGCGACGCCGGCCGCGCAGACGACGACGTACAGGAAGGGCTTCTCGGTGGGTTCGCTCACCCGAGCACCCTAATGACCTAGGGCCTGTCGTTTGGATCACGCCGGCGTCGCGGGGTCTGTCAGGACGAACCGTCGGTCACAGCCAGCCTGATCCAAACGACAGGCCCTAGCGCAGGGGGGAGTCGGCTCCCCGTTCCGACTCCGGGCGCGGGCCCCGGATCCGGCGGTCCTTCTCCTCGATCCGTACGTCGTTGATGCTCGCCTCCCGGCGCGTCATCAGGCCGTGCTCGTCGAACTCCCACAGTTCGTTGCCGTACGAGCGCCACCACCGGCCGTCGGTGTCGCGGGACTCGTACTGGAAGCGCACGGCGATGCGGTTGCCGTCGAAGGCCCAGAGGTCCTTGCGCAGCGCGTACTCCGACTCCCGCGCCCACTTGGCGGTCAGGAGTTCCACGATCTCGGCGCGGCCCCGCACGAAGGTGTCGCGGTTGCGCCAGAGCGAGTCCTCCGAGTAGGCGAGCGAGACCCGGTGGGGGTCGCGGGTGTTCCAGGCGTCCTCGGCCGCCTGGACCTTCTGGGCCGCGCTCTCGCGCGTGAAGGGCGGAAGCGGCGGAAGGTCACTCATGGCGTGCTCCTCGTCGGGGGTGCCGCACACTGGGAGAACGGTCGTTCTCCCAGTGGCTGCTAACGTAGAGAACGATGGTTCTCGCGTCAAGGAGTGGACTCCGCATGGACAGCACGGCCGCCCGCGAGCAGGCACTCTCTCGCGCGCGGGAACAGGCGCTGGACGCCGCCGAGGAGCTGTTCTACGGGCGCGGCATCCAGAGCGTCGGCATGGACGACGTCCGCACCGCGTCGGGCGTCTCGCTCAAGCGGCTCTATCAGCTGTTCCCCGCCAAGGAGGTGCTGGTCGAGGCGTATCTGGAGCGGCGCGACGTCCGGTGGCGCCGACGTCTCGCGGCGCATGTCGACCGGCACGAGGGGCCGGCCGAGCGCGTTCTCGCGGTCTTCGACTGGCTGGGGCGGTGGTTCGGCGAGCCCGGGTTCCGCGGCTGCGCGTGGATCAACTCGTACGGGGAGCTGGGGTCCGCCTCACCGCGTGTGGCCGCCCAAGTCCGCGCGCACAAGCGGGCGTTCAAGGACTATCTGGTGGCGCTGGTGGCCGAGGCGGGGCTGCCGGCCGCTGTCGGCGAGCAGGTGCACGTGCTCGCCGAGGGTGCCATGGTCACCGCGGGCATCGAGCAGAACACGGCACCTGCCGCGAGTGCCCGTGAGGCCGCCCGGGTGCTGATGGCCGCCTGCCGTTAGGCGCGGGCCCGCCGGCGAACGCCTGCGGCGCGCACCGCAGGCGGTGTGCGACAGCCGAACCGGCCCGGTCCGTAGCGGACCGGGCCGGTTCGGTCGGGGTCAGGCGGGGGTGATGTTCTCCGCCTGGGGGCCCTTCTGGCCCTGGGTGATGTCGAAGGTCACCGCCTGGCCTTCCTGGAGCTCACGGAACCCGGTCGCGTTGATGTTGGAGTAGTGCGCGAAGACGTCCGGCCCGCCGCCGTCCTGCGCGATGAAGCCGAAGCCCTTTTCGGCGTTGAACCACTTGACGGTTCCGCTGGCCATGCTGATGCCCTCCAGTTGAGATCGGGATCCGCACCGCGCGGGCCCCGGAGGTGATCGCCCGGGCTCACCGTCACAGCAAAGCGCCCGCGCCGGAGCGCGGGCAGGTACGGCGAACCACGACATCTGACGAAGACGCTACACGGCGAATCCGGCCCCCACCAGAGAGCAAGGAGAAGATCCGGAGAGAAATTCGCGCCTCCGTTCGGGCTCAGGTGCGGGCGGGGGCGGGCCGCGTGTCGCCACCGGGCACGGGCGGCTCGAACGCGCGGGCCACGGCGAGGCTGTCCTCGTACACGTGGTGCCGGGTGACTAGACCGTCCTCGACGGTGAGGTGCAGGGCGAACCGGGCCCGGTAGTCCCGTCCGGTGACCGCGGCCGTCTGCCGGATCTCGCCCAGCACGACCGCCTCGTCGCCGTCGACGAGGACGCGCTCGATCTCGGTCGCCGCCCGGCCGGGCACATGATGTGCGCCCAGCTCACGGTAGTGCGCGGCGGCGTCGGCCCGCGTGGACCGGTGGCGGATCCAGGGGGTCGCGGCCCGCCCGTGCTCGTCCTCGGGCCAGCTGAGCTTCCAGTCGCCCGTCTCCGCGTACAGCGCGGCGATCCGCTCGGGGTCGCCCTCGCCGATCCGGCGCAGCAGTTCCTCGATCACGGCACGTGTGGCGGGGGTCCGTTCGGTGGCTGCGGACATGGGCTCGCTCCCTCTTCCGTGCGGTGGGTCGGCCCGCGGTTTCCGTCCCTCGGTGCGCGGCCCGGATGTTCTGACGACGCGTCCACCGTGCCCGACGCCGACGGCAGGGTCGATTACCCGTCGGGTAAGGGCGTGGGTGACTTGCGTGCGACCCGGGTTGAATCTTGACTGGACGACGCCAGTACGACGCGACGATGGGACGGCACACATGCCTCTTCAGGGCGAGTACGAACCCAGCCCGACGCAATGGGTCCGCGAGCAGGTGGAGTTGTACGAGAGCTCCGGCGGGACCCGGGGGACGACCCTGGGAGACACGGGCCTCCCGGTCATCATCCTCACGACCAAAGGTGCCAGGAGCGGCAAGATCCGCAAGACCCCGCTGATGCGGGTGGAGCACGACGGAAGCTACGCGGCCGTCGCCTCGCTGGGCGGCGCGCCCAAGCACCCGGTCTGGTACCACAACGTGAAGTCCGACCCGCATGTCTCGCTCCAGGACGGGCCGGCCCACCTTGATCTGACCGCCCGTGAGGTCACCGGCGAGGAGAAGGCCCTCTGGTGGGAGCGCGCGGTCGCCGCCTACCCGGCGTACGCCGACTACCAGGAGAAGACCGACCGCGAGATCCCCGTCTTCGTGCTGGAGCCGACGGGCTGAGCCCACCCGGCTCCCGGGCACCCGTACGCCCGGAACCGGTCCGCATGACGTCGCGGGCCCCGGGCACGCCCACGTCAGACCCCGCCGCGCTTCCCCGTCGCGGCGGGGCTCTCCGCCGCCGCCTTCCGTGCGGCACGCGCGTCCGTCACGTCGAGGAATATCTGGTCGGCCGCAGGCACCAGGTGGGCGACGGACCGCTTGATACGGACGGCGACGTCCTCCACCTCCTCGCTGTCGAGCCCGGGGACCAGGTCGACGCGGGCGGCCACCAGCGTGGAGTCGAGGCCCATCTTCATGGTGAGCAGCGCCTCCACACTGTCGATCTCGGGCTGCGCCGCCAGCACGGCGCGGATCCGGTCGCTCAGCTCCTCGTCGGCCGCCTCTCCGACGAGCTGGGCGCGGGCGTCGCGGCCCAGCCAGAAGGCGACGCAGACGAGCAGCGCGCCGATGGCCAGTGAGGCTGCGGCCTCCCACACGACCTGGCCGGTGACCATGTGCAGCGCCATGCCGATGATCGCGAGCGCCACGCCGAGCACCGCGGTGCCGTCCTCGGCGACGACGGTGCGCAGCGCGGGGTCGCGCAGTTTGCCGCCCTGCTTGCGCACCTGGTGCAGCGCCCGCACCAGGGAGGCGCCCTCCGCCACCAGGGCCACCCCGAGGACCACGAGGCCCGTCACATAGCCGGAGAACGACTCCTCGGCGCCGCTCCTGAGTGCCTCGACGCCCTGGAAGACGGAGAAGCAGCCGCCCATCACGAAGATCCCGACGGCCGCGAGCAGGGACCAGAAGAACCGCTCCTTGCCGTAGCCGAAGGGATGGCGCCGGTCGGCGGGACGGCGGCTGCGGCGCAGGGCCGCCAGGAGGAAGACCTCGTTCAGACTGTCGGCCACCGAGTGCGCCGCCTCGGAGAGGAGCGCGGGCGAACCGGACACCAGACCGCCCACCGCCTTGGCGACGGCGATCAGGAGGTTGGCGCCCAGCGCCACCAGGACGGTGACGCGTGTCCTGCGGTCGGAACTGTTCGGCTGTTGCGTCGAGTCGTTGGTCACAGGCCCCGGATGCCCGAGCCGGGCACACTCACACGGTGACGTCGGCGGAAATCGGGGAACTCCTCCCAATCCTCGCCATCCGCCATCCGCGGCGTGCGGCGCCCGGGAGAAGGATGACCCGGGCGGCGTAAGCGTGCCCGTGCCCGTCGCGACGGGGATCGTGCCGCTGGGGCCGGATCCGTCCCGCCGGCTGACACCGCGTCACCGGCCGGAACTCGGCGTCCGGCCGTACGGCGACGGGACGCGGCCTCGCCCGGTGCGCGAGAGTGGGAGACACCGGCACACGGGCGGCCCTGATCCACGGAGAGAAGTGTCACCCGACCCCGGCCTGCGTATTCGCCGCCGATAGGGACACACGCCAAGTGTCCGGCGACACCCCGGAGGCCGGCCGAGAGGCAACAAGGAGATCCACATGTCGAAGAAGACGAAGAAGAAGTCGCTCCCCCTCGCGTACAAGCCCGTCGGCTTCGTGCTCGGCTGGGCGGGCGGCACGCTCGCGGGAATGGCGTTCCAGGCCACCTGGAAGGCCATCCGTCATGAGGACAACGCACCGGACGCGCTGGACAAGGACCGCGGCTGGGGCGAGGTGCTGATCGCGGCGGCCGTCCAGGGCGCCATCTTCGCCGTCGTCCGCAGCGCGGTGGACCGTACGGGCGCGAAGGCCATCGAGCGCTCGACGGGCGTCTGGCCGACCGGCGACAAGACCGGCCGGGACTGAGTCCCGGCACACGGGCACGGAACGTGCCGCCCGGCGGCGGTCCGAGGACCGCCGCCGGGTCTCAGCCCTGCTTGGGGGCCGTGGCGGGGATGAGCCGCAGGGTGAAGGAGTGCCCGGCCGGGTCGGCGTAGCCGCGCTCCTCGTAGGGACCGGCCGCGTCCTTGGTCTCCAGCGGGCGGCCGCCGAGGCCCACGACCCGGCGCTCGGCGTCGTCGAGGTCGTTCACGTGGAAGTCCAGGTGGGCCTGGAGCGAGTTCTCGGGGCGCGGCCAGCTCGGCGGCGTCGCCATCACATCGCGGCGGAACGCCATCCGGAGACCGTCGGGGGACCTGATCTCGATCCGGTTCGCGGTCGCGTCCGTCTCCTCGGCGTCCAGCAGTTCCTTGTAGAAGGCGGCCAGCTTCTCGGGCTCGGAGCAGTCCAGCACCACGACGCCTGTCACTTCCAGTCCCATGATTCCTCCGTACGGTCCGGGGCGCGGGTGACGGCGCCACTCGCTGCCCTGCGCTGCCCGGGTACCCCCCGTCCCGGGAGATCAGTCGGGTACCGCCGCCCTCCACCGGTCCGCTCAACGAAGTTGACGGAGCTTCAGATAACCGGGAACGTCAGGCCCGGCGCAGGATCCGGTTGGCGCCGGCAGCTGCGGTGGTGGCGAGGAGCCAGCCCAGGCCGATCAGGAGCACGGCCGCCCACTGGAGCGGGCCGCCGGGGCTGAAGGCCCGTTCCTGCCCGAAGTCCACCAGCGGCAGGACCAGGTCGAGGGTGTAGACGGCGGGCTGGAAGCGGGGCGGTCTGCCGGGGTCGACGGGCTGGGGCGGCCACCGGCTGAACAGCAGGGTGCCGCCGGCCATGATGGCCAGCAGCCACCACACGGCGCGCATCGGCCGGTACCCGTAACCGACCGTCAGGTTCTGGAGCCGGCTCCACGCCCGGCCCGGCCACGGCAGGGTGGCGCGCAGCCGGCTCTGCTTGGCCAGCAGCACCGTACGGGCGTCGGCGTCGTGGCCCTGCTGCCGGTACACGCCGGCGAGTTGCTCGTACGGCTGCGGGGAGAACCCCTGCGGGTCGCGCGCGAGCAGCGGAAGCCTTTGCCGCGCGGGGAGTTGGGGCAGCAGGCTCTCGTACACGACGCCTTCCATGCGTACGGCGTCCGGCCAGCCCTCAGGGGTGCCGCGCAGCACGGTGACACGGGTGTGACTCAGGTCCACGGTGCCGTGCGCGGGCCGGGCGAGGCTCAACGTGAGTTCGGAGGCGCTGGAGCGGCGACTGGTGAGTGCGGGACGGCCGGGTGGTACGTCGATGCGGGCGCCGGCGAAGGAGATGCGGCTGCGGACCGTGATGTTGCTCAGCGAGAGCCTGCCGCGTGCGGTGAAGCCGTCGCAGCAGTTCAGCTCGGCACCCACGTCGATGCCGTGGGCCCGCAGTGAGGGCCCCTGCTCGGCGCCCAGCGAGGCGCCCTCGAAGAGCACACCCCCGCCCACCCGCGCGTCGCACAGGTCCACGGCACCCTCGGCCACCAGGCCGCCGCGGCAGTTCAGGTCGCCGCCCATCTGCAGCCGGTCCGCCCTGAGCACCGTCCCGCCCGGGTTGCTGAGGGCGGCCCCGGTGAGGACGACGCTGCCCCGTACGGAGGTGTCCCGCAGGTCGGCGCAGCCGTCGACGCGCAATCCCGAACCGGCCTGGACGTCTCCGCCCACCGTGGCGCACCGCAGTTCGAGGGCGCCCTCACCGCGCCCTTCGCCGCGCCCCGTCAGGTGGCTGTTCTCCAGGTGCAGAGTGCCTCCGACGGAGGCGCCGTAGAGGTCCGTCGGACCCGTCACGCGGCAGCCGCTGATCTCGCACTTCCAGCCGGTCGTCATGCCGACGGCCGACAGTCCGGGCAGTACGCAGGCCCGCATCTCCAGGGCGCCCAGGGACGCGCCGTCGAGGCAGGGTGCCTGGGTGAACCGGCAGTTGTGCAGGCGCAGCGTCCCGGGGACGACGGCCTCGGCCAGGTCGAGCCGACCGGTGACGCGTACGTCCCGCAGGCGCAGCCGGGCCAGGTGTCCGGGCTCGGGCAGTGGCGGGGCGAGGAGCAGCCTGCGTACGGCGGCCGCCCGTACCTCGCCGCCGTCGGCGTACCACTCGCCCCGGCGGAAGGAGGCCCACATGCTCCGTTCGCTCCGGCTCCACTCGCTGGGCGCGAGACTGCCCGACACGTCAACTCCCCTTCCAGCCGCGGAAACCGCCGCAACGCTACCCCGGCAGCACTCGGACCACACTTCTTGGACAGTTGTCCAGCTATAGTGGACACCTGTCCAGGAAAACTGACGTCGAGGGAAGTCGGCAGACATGCAAGCGGTCGCGAATGTGCTGGTCGGGCTGGTGGCCTCGCTGCACGTGTACATCCTGGTCCTGGAGATGTTCCTGTGGGAGCGGAAACCGGGCCGGGGACTGCACGGCTTCGATCCCGAGCTGGCCCGGGCGACGGCCCCGCTGGCCGCCAACCAGGGCCTTTACAACGGCTTTCTGGCCGCCGGTCTGCTGTGGGGCCTGATCGCGGCGGATCCCACCGGGTTCCGCGTCCAGGTGTTCTTCCTCGTGTGCGTCGTGGTCGCGGGGGTGTACGGCGCGGCCACCGCGAACCGCCGCATCCTGGTCGCCCAGGCGCTTCCGGGCGCCCTCGCGCTGGCCGCCGTGCTGGCCGCCCGTTGACGCCGCAGGACGGCCGGAGCCGGGACGGGTCGCGGGACCCGCGTGCCGCGCGCACCAGGGCCCGGCTGCGCGCGGCGCTGCTCGACGAGTGCGCCCGCCGCCCGCTGGAGGAGGTCGGGGTCGCGGCGCTGGCGCGGACGGCCGGGGTCGGCCGGGCCACGTTCTACGTGCACTACGCCGACCTGGAGGCGCTGGCGGTCGACGCCTGCGCCGAGGTCGTACGGGACGCGGTGGACGCGCTGCACGCGTGGCGCGGCCGCCCGGATCCGGTGTCGGCACCGCCCGCCCTGCTCGCCTTCTTCGCCGGACTCGCCCCGCACGCGGCCCTGTACCGCGCGCTGTTGGGCCCGGGCGGCGGCGGGCCGCTCGGACGGGTGCTCCACCGCGACCTGCGCGCCCGCAGTCTCACCGAGCGGGAACTCGCCGGTGCGGCGGACGCCCCGCTGGTCGCCTCCGCGGTGGCCGCCACCTTCGCCGGGGTCCTCGCCGACTGGCTGCACGGCCTGATCGAGGCCACGCCGGACGGGATCGCCCACCAGGTCTGGCAATTGCTCGTCGCCCTGCACCGGAGCCGCTGAGACCGACGGTCCCGGCGCCCGTGCGCCGGGCCTAGGCCGTGTCCGCAAAGTCCCGCCTGTTCCGCGACGCCTGGCACGCACTCTCGCCGCACCGGGCGAAGCCCCAAGTACGTCCAGTACGAGGGTCTCCACCCGGCACGCCGAGAGCACGCACCAGACGCCGCGGAACCCGCCCTCCGGGCGGACGACGAGACTTTGCGGACACGACCTAGCGCACGGCCTGGAACGTACGCCGGTAGGCCTGGGGCGAGACGCCGATCGCGGCGTGCAGATGCTGGCGCAGGGAGGCGCCCGTCGCGAAGCCGACCTCGCCGGCGATCTGGTCCACCGGCAGGTCGCTGGCCTCCAGCAGGTGGCGGGCGCGGGCCACGCGCTGCTGGATGAGCCAGCGGCCGGGGCTCATGCCCACCTCGTCGCCGAAGCGGCGGGCGAAGGTGCGCAGGCTCATCCGGGCGTGCTCCGCGAGGTCGGCGAGCGTCAGGGGGTCACCGAGGCGTTCGAGGGCCCACTGGCGGGTGGCCGCCGTACCGGCGGCGGAGGGCTCGGGGACCGGCTGCTCGATGTACTGCGCCTGACCGCCGTCCCGCCAGGGCGGCACGACACAGCGGCGTGCCACCTTGTTGGCCAGTTCGCTGCCGTGGTCCTTGCGGATCAGATGCAGGCAGACGTCGACACCGGACGCGGCGCCGGCCGAGGTGAGCACCGTGCCGTCGTCGACGAAGAGCACGTCGGGGTCCAGGTCCACCCCGGGGAACATGGCGCGGAACTCGTCGGCGAGCTGCCAGTGCGTGGTGGCCCGGCGCCCGTCGAGCAGACCGGCCGCCGCCAGCACGAAGGCACCGGTGCAGATCGAGACGATACGGGCACCGGGCCGGATGTGCGCGAGCACGGCCGTCAGCTCGTCGGACAGCCGCGAGGTGACGTACGACGGAGTGATGGGCGGGATCACCACGGTGTCCGCGGTGGCGAGCACCTCGGGGCCGTGCTCGACGGTGACCGAGAAGTCGGCGTTCGTGCGGACCGGACGGCCGTCGACGCTGCAGGTCAGCACCTCGTACCGGCCGTCCGCCGCACCGAAGATCCGGCTGGGGATGCCGAGCTCGAAGGGGTAGACCCCCTCGAGGGCGAGCACCACGACACGCTCCACGGATGGCATGGCACGATCCTATCGGACACTGGCAATTTTGCCATTTCCCTGGCCCGCGGCCCCGGGCAGGCTGGACCCCATGAGCACTGAGAACACGATGCGCGCCATTCGTCAGACCGTCCTCGGCGGCCCCGAGGTACTGGAGGAAGTACAGGTGGAGCGGCCCGCCCCGGGACCGAGCGAGGTGCTGGTGCGGGTGCGCGCGGCGGGAGTGAACCCGACCGACTGGAAGCACCGCGAGAACGGCGGGTTCCTCAAGGAGCCGCCCTTCGTCCTCGGCTGGGACGTCTCCGGTGTCGTCGAGGCCGTCGGCCTCGGGGTCACCCTCTTCGAGCCCGGGGACGAGGTCTTCGGAATGCTGCCCTATCCGTTCGGCGTCGGCTCGCACGCCGAGTACGTCACCACTCCGGCCCGCTCCCTGGCCCGTAAGCCGGTGTCCGTCGACCACGAGCAGGCGGGCGCGCTCCCGCTCGCGGCGCTGACCGCCTGGCAGGCTCTCGTCGACACCGCCGACGTGCGCCCCGGACAGCGGGTGCTGATCCACGCCGCCGCCGGCGGGGTGGGCCACCTGGCGGTGCAGATCGCCAAGGCGCGCGGCGCGTACGTGATCGGGACGGCAAGCGCGGGCAAGCACGACTTCCTGCGCGAGCTGGGGGTCGACGAGCCGGTCGACTACCGGGAGACCGACTTCGCCGAGACCGTCCGGGACGTCGACGTCGTGCTGGACACCGTCGGCGGTGACTACCGGTTCCGCTCGCTGCGCGTCCTGCGCCCGGGCGGTCTCCTCGTCACGATCCTGCCGAGCGGCGCGACGGACTTCGTCGAGGAGGCCGGCAGGCTGGGCGTCCGGGCGGTGGAGATGCTCGTCGAGGCCGACCACACGGGGATGAACGCGATCGCCGGACTGGTCGAGTCCGGCCAACTGCGCGCGACCATCGCCGGCTCGTTCCCCCTGGCCGAGGCCGCCGAGGCACACGCCCTCGGCGACACGGGCCGCACGACGGGCAAGCTGGTGCTGACGCTCCCGTAACACGAGAAGGGCCTCCGCGGCTCGGTCCGGACGAGGGCCGAGCCGCACCCGCCCCGCTTCCCCGGCCCCCGTCCGCCCCCGTTTCCCCCAGCGGCTCGCACGACCCGTCCAGGACTCGCCGATCAATTCCAAGACATATGTCAATCGAACATGCTGGAATTCACTCTCACGGGGGTAACTTGCTGAGCAAGGAACGGTTTTGCAACCACGGGTGCCCGGATGACGTGTCCAACAGAAGTCGTCACCCCGGCCCCCGGTGACTCCGGGCCCCGCGACCAGCAGCGGGGCCAGCAGCCGGTTGGAGGCGATGTCATCGTGCAGCACGAACCTGCACCCCTCACCCGGCAGCTGCGCATACACCGCTACCGGGGGTACACCGTGCTGGAGCTGCACGGAGAGATCGACATCAGTGCGGCGCTCGACATCATCCCGGTCCTGGACGCCGAGACCGGCCGCCCGGCCCCGCGGATCGTGATCGACCTGCGGCCCGTCGAGTTCTTCGACTGCTCCGGGCTGCGTCTGCTCTACCGCGCCCGGCAGCGCGTCGCCTCCCGCGGCGGCGAACTGCACCTCGTCTGCACCCACCCGCTGACGCTGCGGATCATCCGCGTCACGGGGCTCGCCCGCGTGCTGCCGCCGTCGGCCTCCCCGGACGAGGCGATCGGCCGCGCCACAGCGACGTCCCGCTCCGCACCGCTCCCGGGCCTGCCCGAGCAGCCCCTTCCCACCTGTCCGGACTGATCCCCCGGGCCTCCCCGGGGGTCCACGCGGGCCGGTTCAGGCGGTCTCGGGGGCGTCGAACAGGGCACTGACCGACTCACCGTTGTGGATCCGGCGGACCGCCTCGGCCAGCGCCGGGGCGATGGACAGGACCCGCAGCTTGTCGGTGCGTTCCCCGGCCGCGATCGGCACGGTGTTCGTGCACACGATCTCCAGGACGTCGGGCTGTTCGCTCAGCCGCTTGAGGGCACCGGCGGCGAAGAGACCGTGCGTGCAGGCGACCCGGATGGAACGCGGTCCCAGCTCCCGCAGCCGCCCCAGCAGTTCCAGCACCGTGCTGCCCTTGGCGATCTCGTCGTCCAGGACGATGACGTCCCGCCCGGCCACGTCACCGATCACGGAACTGATGCTCACCCGGTCGTCCGCGAACCGCTGCTTGGCACCCGCGGCCACCTGGGCCCCGAGCATCCGCGCGAACGCGGCGGCCTCCTTGGCGTTGCCGAGGTCCGGCGACACGACCGTCGTACGCGACAGGTCGTCACCCTGGAAGTGGCTGGCCAGCTCCCGCAGGGCGTGCAGGTGATCGACCGGCACGGAGAAGAATCCGTGCACCTGCGGGGAATGGAGCGTCATCGCGAGGACACGGCTCGCCCCGGCCGCCACCATCAGGTCGGCCACCAGCCGCCCGCCGATAGAGATGCGCGGCGCGTCCTTCTTGTCCGAGCGGGCGTAGGCGTAGTGCGGCATGACCACCGTGATGCGCCCCGCCGACGCACCGCGCGCCGCGTCGCACATCAGCAGCAGCTCGACCAGGTGCTCCTGCACCGGCGCCACCAGCGGCTGCACCAGGAACACGTCCCGCTCACGGCAGTTGGCCTGGAGCTGCACCTCGAGGCAGTCGTTGGCGAAGCGGCTGACCCGGGCGGGGTTGAGGGGCACGCCCAGATGCGCGCAGACCTCGGCCGCCAGCTCGGGATGGGCACTGCCGCTGAAAACGGCGATGTCACGCACGATCCGCTCCTCCAAGATCAGATCCGGACTGCGCGGCACATGCTACGGGCAGGCCGGCGCGCGCCGACGACCGCCTCTCCCCCGACGAGGGCGGCCGGGTGCCGGACTGCGTCGGCGCGCCCACCTGCGGGGCAGCCGGGATCAGGCTCCCGAGACGGCCGCCTGGGCGAGAATGCGGGCCGTCTGCTGTCCGGCCCGGACCGCGTGCGCGGAGCGGGAGCGACGGCAGCGGCCGAGGTCGGGATCGAACTCGGTCATGACCACCCCGGCGTGGTCGGTGTCCGGTTCCGTGAGACTGGCGGGCCGTCCCTGGTCGCGCAGTGCCTCCAGCAGCTCACGCGAGTGAAGAGCGGGCACGGCTGTGTCCTCGGTGCCGTGCACCAGGTGTACGGGCGTCGGGGAGGCCGGCAGCTCCTTCAGGTCGTCCAGGGGCACGGTTCCCGTACTGCGGGCCGGGACGTCGTAGCGTCCCGCGACACCGACGACCGCGGAGGGGCGCCAGTCGTCGAACCGGGACGACAGCGCGAGGCCCACGGCCGCCCCCGCTCCGGCGGACCAGCCGACCACCACCGAGCGGTCCGTGGCGCCGTCGAACCGGGCGGCCCGGCTCCGCAGGTAGTCGAGCGAGGCGAGCAGGTCGGCGCGTCCGCGGTCGGCGGCCGTGGGATCCCAGTCGGGGACGAACACCAGCAGGCCGTTGCCCGCCGCCTCCTCGGCCAGGGGAGCCAGCATGTCCTTCTCGTCCGCGCCGCTGCCGTGCCACAGCAGGGCGACGGACACCGGTCCCGCGAGGTGGGGCCGGTAGACGTCAAGGTGCCGCCGGCGGTCGTCCGCCGAGGTGGTGTAGAGCAGGTCGCGGGTGACGGTGATGGACATGTGCGCTGGGAGGACCTTCCGCCGGTTCTGCCGGCCGGGTGGGCGGCCGGGATCTTTGTCTACCAGCCTCGCCCCGGCACCGGGCGGGCGGGGCGGCGGAGCCGGCCCGAGGATTCGGCCAACCCGGCGTTGTGGCGGCGGATTTGGGGGGCACACGGCGTAGAGAAAGGAGGGCTGTCGACATGACGACGTCCACCAAGCAGAAGCCCCCCTCGACGTCCGAGGTCCGGGGCAGAAGGCAGTTGCCCGGCTGGATCAAGGCGCTCGTCGCCTTGATCCTGGTGATCGCGGTGCTGTTCGCCGGCCTGGCACTCAGCGTGCTTCCCGGACTGCGGGACATGTTCGGCGAGGAGACGCACGACCGGACGGGACCCGCGCTCCTGAAGTCCATCCAGGACATGAGCAGGTACGAGGCCGCCTCGGGCAACTTCCAGGTGGTCGTGGACCTGGAGAAGGACGCCAAGCTCCTGCCGGACGCCGTCCGCGGCACCCGCACCCTGTACGTGGGCGCCGGCACCGTGGACGCCTACGTCGACCTCGGCCGCCTGGACAAGAAGGACGTGTCCGTCAATGACGACCGCACGTCGGCCACGATCCGGCTGCCGCATGCCGCGCTCGGCAAGCCTTCGCTCGACGCCGACCACTCCTACGCCGTCTCCAAGCAGCGCGGCCTCCTGGACCGGCTCGGCGACTTCTTCTCCGACAACCCCAACAGCGAGCGCGCCGTGCAGAAGCTCGCGGTCAAGCACATCGGCGAGGCCGCGGGCGACAGTGAACTCGCCGCACGCGCCGAGGAGAACACCACGAGCATGCTCAAGGGCCTGCTGGGCTCGCTCGGCTTCAAGGAGGTGAAGGTCACGTACGGCGCCGCCTGATCACACCGTGCGCACGCCCCCGCGGGACGGCCGCCGCCCCTCCACCTGGCGGCGCCCCGGGAAAGGGCGGAGCATGGAGGTGAGGGGTCCGGTCGACGTGGGCGCCGGCCCGAGGACGCCGCGGAGGAGACGGGCACCGGCCCCGGCAGGTGTCGGGCACGGCCCGACCGAAGGGAGCCGTCATGCTGGAGGTCAAAACGGTCGACAAGCCGGACGAGCGGCGCGATTTCCCCCGCGGCCACCTGGAGGCGGTCCACCTCACCGGGCTGGACTTCGCCGTCGGGACCTTCGAGCCCGGGTGGCGCTGGTCCGAGTCCGTGGGACCGATCGCGGGCACGGAAAGCTGCCTGATCCACCACAACGGGTTCGTCGTCCAGGGCCGGATGCGTCTGCTCATGGACGACGGCGCGGAGAGCGAGGTCGGCCCCGGCGATGTCTTCGTCTGCCCGCCGGGACACGACGCGTGGGTGGTGGGGGACGAACAGGTGATCCTGTACGACTTCGCCGGCGGCATGGCGCAGGACTACGCGAAGGCGCGGAACGCCTGAAACCGGCCCACCGGGACAGTTACCGACCGACCGCGGGGGGGGGGGGGGGGGGGGGGGGGGGGGGGGGGGGGGGGGGGGGGGGGGGGGGGGGGGGGGGGGGTGGGGGGGGGGGGGGGGGGGGGCGGGGGAAGT
>NZ_JBWKDS010000013.1:76653-133067 GCF_056435845.1 Streptomyces sp. NPDC043867
ACGCGCCCCCCCCCCCCCCCCCCCCCGCCCCCCCCCCCCGCCCCCCCCCCCCCCCCCCCCCCCCCCCCCCCCCCCCCCCCCCCCCCCCCCCCGCCCCGTTTCGGCGCTACCCTCACCGAAGGACCCGGGCCGCAGCCCGCGTGGATCCGGTGAGGCGGGGGAAAGCGGGCAGACGGCGAGGGAGGGAGTCGCGGTCCGTGGCGTTCACGGACTCACGGCCCTCCGGACGAATCCGCGCCCGCGGCTGCCGCCCGACCGGGCATCCGCCGTCGCATCGCGGGTAATTTCGGTAATTCACAAGGTAGTTGTAGCCAGGAGGCTGGAATGGTTCGTACGGCGTTGGGCTTGCGGGGTTTGCGCACCACGCGTGCCGCGAAATCCGAGCGGCGGTCGCCGGAACCACCGCGGGAAGCAGCACCCCGGGAGCGGCGCGGACTCCCCTTCCTGGTACGCGTACTGGTCACCCTGCTGGCGTTCGCGGCCATGGTGGCGTTCGCGGCAGTACTGGCGAAGCTGACGCTGCAGCCGTCCCCGGCCTCGGAGGCGATGACCCACAACAACCTGCATCCGGGCCGCTCCCTGCGCGCGTACCTCAACCAGCCGGCGCTGTACGACGCCGTGAAGCAGGTCGGCGGGAACATTCTGCTGGGCGTGCCCTTCGGTGTGCTGCTGCCCATGCTGGCACCCAAGACCCGGGGACTGCTGCGGGTGGTGCTGCTGACCGCCGTGGCGATGCTGCTGGTCGAGGTGGTGCAGGGGGCGTTCCTCACCGGCCGCGCCTTCGACATCGACGACGTCATCCTCAACACGACCGGGGCACTGATCGGTTACCTGCTGCTGGGCCGGCGGCTCGGCAGGGCGGTGCACCCCCGTCGCCCCCGCCGCGACTGACCCGAGCCGCCGGGGAAGATGGTCCGGACCAAAGCCTTGACACCCCCTTACCTCACTTCTTAAATCAAGAGGCGAAGCATGCACCCCCCACCTCGCATCCCCCGCCTCGATCGGCAGGCCCGCCCGCACGGGCCGCCGTAAAGAAGGGAGAGTCATGGACTCCCCGCGCCTGCTCCGCCGATGTCTTCTCGCCGCTCTGGCCGCCGCGTTCGCCGCCTCCGCCGCCGTCGTTCCCGCGCACGCGGGTCCCCGGGCGGCGGCAGCGGCCGTGACGTTCTCGGACACCTTCGACGGTCCCGCCGGATCGGCCGTCAACTCCTCGAAGTGGCAGATCGAGACCGGCGACAACGTCAACAACCACGAACGGCAGTACTACACGCCGGGCAGCAACAACGCCGCCCTGGACGGCCAGGGCCATCTGGTGATCACCGCCCGCAAGGAGAACCCGGGCAACTACCAGTGCTGGTACGGCCGTTGCGAGTACACCTCGGCGAGGCTGAACACGTCCGGCAAGTTCACCAGCACCTACGGCCACGTCGAGGCGCGGATGAAGATCCCGCGCGGGCAGGGCATGTGGCCCGCGTTCTGGATGCTGGGCAGCGACATCGGGCAGGTCGGCTGGCCCAACTCGGGCGAGATCGACGTCATGGAGAACGTCGGCTTCGAGCCCTCCACCGTCCACGGCACGCTCCACGGCCCCGGTTACTCCGGATCGGGCGGCATCGGCGCCGGCTACACCCTGCCCGGCGGCCAGGTCTTCGCGGACGCCTTCCACACCTTCGCGGTGGACTGGGCGCCCGACTCGATCACCTGGTCGGTCGACGGCACGGTCTACCAGCGCCGCACGCCGGCCGACCTGGGCGGCAAGACCTGGGTGTTCAACAAGCCGTTCTTCCTGATCCTGAACCTTGCGGTCGGCGGCTACTGGCCCGGTGACCCGGACGGCTCCACGTCCTTCCCGCAGCAGCTCGTCGTGGACGAGGTGAAGGTGACGACCAGCGACTCGGGAGGCACCGCGGGCCCGATCACGGGTCTCGGCGGCAAGTGCGTGGACGTGGCGGGGGCCAGTGCGGCCAACGGCACCCCCGTACAGCTCTACGACTGCAACGGCACCGCCGCCCAGAAGTGGACGGTGTCCCCGGACGGCACGATCCGCGCCCTGGGCAAGTGCCTCGACGTCACCGGCAACGGCACGGCGAACGGTTCGACCGTCCAGCTGTGGGACTGCGCCGGGAGCCCGAACCAGAAGTGGGTGGTCACCTCGGCCCGCGACATCGTGAATCCCCAGGCCGACAAGTGCCTGGACGTGACCGGCAACAGTTCGGCCAACGGCACACGGCTGCAGATCTGGACGTGCTCCGGCGGCGCCAACCAGAAGTGGACGGTGGGTTAGTACTGCGACCGCATCTGCGCGACGGATGTGGTGTGGGGCTCGTTGGTGTATCTGTGTGCCGATGAGCTGACGGTTATGCAGGTCGAGTCGTGGACGTCCGGGTCCTCGCTTCTTCCAGCTCAGGGACTCGGATGGCAACGTCACCCCCCGAGCCCCGGCTGGAGGACCCCGTCCCGTACGCCGTCCGGCGAAGTCCACTCGTCCCGAGCCACCCGGGGTTCCGAGGCGGCCCCGGCTGCGGGCCCTGGCGACCTCCGGTTCTGCCCTCCCGGGTACCGCACCGGCTCGCTCCGGTCGGGCGGCGAGCAGTGCGCGGCGGGTCGCCTGCCGCCGCCTACGGCCGCAGCCGGGCCGCGAGTGCCTCGGCGACCTTCCTGAGCGACTCGCCGGCCAGGGCCGGGTCCGCCTTGGTGACGGGCCATCCCTGGGAGACCACGAGCGCCAAGTCGCCCTTGCCCGCCACCGCCACCCGTGCGACGGCGGCCGTGCCCCGGCCCGGGGTGACCCTGGTCTGGCCGATCCCGGGCTTGTCCTTGGAGAACGCCATCACCTCGGCAGCGCGGAGGTTGCCGAGGCGGGCGATCTGCGGCAGCGCCAGGTTCACCGCCACCCCTCCCTCGGACGCGGCCACGAGGTCGATCTCCACCGGGGCTTCCGAAGCCGTGAAGTTGCAGACGACGGACGCGTGCGGCGGGACGGCGGGGTTGGAGGGGAGCCCGAACGGCGGCGTGGGCTGCCCGCTGGGCCAGGCCTCAGCCGGCCGGCCCGGGTCGACGGTCCCCTGAGTCGCGGGGTGGCCGCCGGACGCCGCCGGGGTGACGGTCCGTTCGGCACCGGCCTCCTTCAGCGCCGCCGCCGGGTCGAGGCCGAACGGGCAGGCCGACGTACCCGTCAGCTGCTTCGCCGTCGAGGCGACCCGGTCGTAGGACAGCCTCTCACCGCCCGAGGCGGCCCCGCCGGAACTCCCGGACGAGGAACAGGCGCTCCCGGCGAGGGCCATCCCGGCCGCGCCGGCCAGGGCGAGGATGCGGCGGTAGTTGGCTGCTGTGCGATCAGCTGTCATCCGGTCAGCCTAATACTGCAACCGCGGGTCGTTGGTGTATCTGTGTGCCGATGAGCTGACGGTTGAGCAGGTCGAGTCGTGGTTCGAGGGGACAGTCGGGTTCCATGCCCGCATCGCGCATCATTTGGCAGGTCGGAGCCCCGCGATCGGGCGCTGGACTACCTGGCCGGGCTGCTGGCTCCGTAGGAGCGGAAGAACGGCTGGACGCTGGCCGAGCAGGTCGGGCAGCTCCGTCCGGACGGGGTTCAGCGCCTGCTGGAGGAACGCCGCATCGCGCACGTGCCCGCCACCAAGGTCAACGACACCGGACCGTCCCCCATTGACCTCGGCGGCGCCTCGCGATTGGCTTCCCTGGCTCGGTCAGGCACCATCCGCCCTTTCAACAAAGGGAGTTGCATGCGCCATCTCAGGCACATGGCCGTCTTGGCGGCAGTCTTGGGGACTTGCGCGACAGCGGCGCTGCCGGCGTCCGCCGCATCGGACGGGCACCGGGGGCGCACCGATCGGGTGAGCGTGGCTGCCGACGGCACGGAGGCGAACGGCGAGTCGGGGCAGGCGACGCTCAGCGGTGACGGCCGCGTCGTCATCTTCGGCTCGCAGGCAGACAACTTGATACCCGGCGACACCCGGAGAGGTGGCGCCTTCCTGAAGGAGCTGCGCACCGGCAAGGTGGAGCGGGTCAACGTGGCCGCGGACGGCGCACCGGCAGACGGCTTCACGGGGGACGCCGCGGTCAGCGGCAACGGACGGTTCGTCGTCTTCAGCTCGGACGCGACGAACCTCGTGCCCGGCGGCAACCCCACCGGCAGTACCGAGGTGTACGTACGCGACCGCTGGACGAGGCGTACGGAAGTCCTCATCGGGGACCGGCCGCACGAGCGCGTCGAGGACGGTGAGCCGTCGATCAGTGCGGACGGCCGCTTCGTCGCGTTCCTCTCCACGCGCAGCGACCTGGTGCCCGGGGACACCAACAGCGCGCAGGACGTGTTCGTGAAGGACAGGAGGCGCGGGACCGTCGAACGTGTCAGCGTCGCCTCCGACGGCACGCAGGCAGACGCCTACTCCATCTCTCCGGTGATCAGCGCGGACGGCAGCCGGGTCGGGTTCAGGAGCAGGGCGTCCAATCTGGTCCCCCGGGCGGTCGCTGACCGGGATGCGCTGGCGCGGCCCCGGGCCCAGGTGTTCTACGCGCACGACATGCGCACCGGCCGCACCCAGTTGGCTGCACACACTCTCACAGGCTCACAAGTGGCGGTCCTCACCAACATCGGCCTGAGCCCGGACGGGCGCCATGCGCTGTTCATGAGCGGCAACAGCGACATCGTCGCCGACGACACCAACGGCACCACGGACGCCTTCGCGACGGATCTGCGCACAGGCATCACCCGGCGGCTGAGCATCGCCGCCGACGGCACCCAGGCCAACGACATGTCGTACGGCCGCGTGGCCATGAGCGCCGGCAACCGGCGCGCGTTCTTCACCTCCGCCGCCTCCAACCTGGTGCCCGGTGACACCAACGGCAACGAGGACGTCTTCGTACGCGACCTGCGCACCGGCGTTGTGGAACGCGTCAACGTCGCGTCCGACGGAACGCAGGCCAACGCGTTCACGCTGAATTTCAGCGTTGATCTGGCCGGACGCACGACGGTGTTCGACAGCACGGCGAGCGATCTCGTCCCCGAGGACGGCAATGGGGTGAGCGACGTCTTCCTCCGCCGCCTGCGATGAGTCCAGCGGAAGACCAGAGGCCGGCAGTGCACGTCGGACGCGAGGTGGATCTTCGTGGTCAGTCCTTCGCGGGACCGTCAGACGGCATGGCCGTGCGGCTCTCCGACCGGGGCCCCGTTTTGCGGGCTCCGGACAATGATCCAACGGAACGGCTCAGTGGGGATGCCAGGTGAGCTTGTCGCCGCCGACCCAGCGGACGACGTCCGGGTCGTCGAGGTCGTGGACCGTGATGCCGTAGGCCGCGGCGGCCACCAGGACGTCGGTCAAGGCCCTGGCCTCGCCGACCACCTCGCCGTCGATCTCGACGATGCGGAACGGCGGCCTGCCCGGCTGCACCCCGAGCACCAGGATCCGCGGGGTGGAGATGTAGGGGCTCGCGCTTTCGGTCATGTCTAGAGCGTAAAGCGGTTCTCCCGGGTCAGTGGTGGGCCCGGGAGGCGGTCGTCGCCACGTCGGCCCGGTGTGGAGCCTGAGGGGCGAGGGGCCCGTGTTCGCCCAGCCGGGTGAGCCCGTGCCGTCGTAAGTGGCTGCGGCTGTCGGCAGGACGCCCTGCCGCAGCGCCCGCCCCTCGGCCGGTGCGCGGGCGGGGCGACCGCTTCGCCCGGTCCGCCGTGCGGGCCGGCGGCGGCTGGGCAAGGCTGGAGGCAGGAGGTGTCGATGGACCCCGTCGAGGCACTGGACCGGATCGCGTTCCTGCTGGAGCGGGCCCAGGCCCCCACGTACCGCGTCCGCGCGTTCCGTACCGCGGCCGAGGTGCTGGGCGCGCTGCCCGGGGACGAGCTCAGGGAACGGGCGACGGCAGGGACCCTGGAGTCCCTGAAGGGGGTCGGCCCCAAGACCGCTCAGGTGGCGCGCGAGGCACTCGCCGGTGAGGTGCCCGGCTACCTGGAGAAGCTGGAGGGCGAGGCCGACGCGCCGCTCGCCGAGGGCGGCGAGGAGCTGCGGGCCCTGCTGCGCGGCGACTGCCATCTGCACTCCGACTGGTCGGACGGCGGCAGCCCGATCGAGGAGATGGGCCGGGCCGCGGCACGGCTCGGGCACGAGTGGGCGGTGCTCACGGACCACTCCCCCCGGCTCACCGTGGCACGCGGGCTGTCCCCCGAGCGGCTGCGCGAACAGCTGGACGTGGTGGCGGAACTCAACCGGCGGTGGGCGCCGTTCCGGCTGCTCACCGGCATCGAGTGCGACATCCTCGACGACGGCTCGCTCGACCAGGAACCGGAGCTGCTGGAGCGGCTCGACGTGGTGGTCGTCTCCGTGCACTCCAAGCTGCGCATGGACGCCCGCCCGATGACACGCCGCATGGTGGCCGCCGTACTCAATCCGCACGCGGACGTCCTCGGGCACTGCACGGGCCGCCTGGTCACCGGGCGGGGGCGGCCGGAGTCCGAGTTCGACGCGGACGAGGTCTTCGCCGCCTGCGCCGAGGCGGGGACGGCCGTGGAGATCAACAGCCGTCCCGAGCGGCTCGACCCGCCGCGGCGGCTGCTGCGCAGGGCGGTCGAGGCGGGCGTGCTGTTCTCCGTCGACACCGACGCGCACGCGCCGGGCCAGCTGGACTGGCAGATCCACGGCTGCGCGCGGGCCGAGGAGTGCGGGGTGCCCGCCGAGCGCGTGATCACCACCTGGACGGCGGACGAGCTGCTGTCCTGGACCAGGAACAGGACGACACCGCGACGCGTGGCAGGCCCTTGACGTGGTACCCGTGCGACGTGAGAGGAGATCACATCTGATGGAACGGGCAGCCGTGTTCGATGTCGACGGCACTCTTGTCGACACCAATCACCTTCATGTGGCGACCTGGTGGGAGGCCTTTCGGCAGGCCGGGCACCAGGTGCCGATGCACGACATCCACCGGGCGATCGGGCTGGGCTCCGACGACCTGGTCCCCCACCTGCTCGGCGAGGACCGCGACCCGGACCAGGACGAGGCGCTGAGCCAGGCGCACAAGACCCTCTACGGGACCTACTTCGAACGCCTGCCCCCGATGCGGGACGCCGGGCGGCTGCTGCGGCGACTGGCCGACGACGGCTGGGCCGTGGTGCTGGCCACCTCGGCGGGCGGAGCCGAACTGGGTGCACTGCGCCGGGCGATCGACGCCGACGACGCCATCAGGGCGACGGCGAGCGCCGACGACGTCGACCAGGGCAAACCGGCCGCGGAACCGGTCGAGCACGCCCTGGAGCTGGTCGGTGTGCCGCCCGAGCGTGCGGTGTTCGTCGGCGACACCGTGTGGGACATGCGCGCGGGCACCCGGGCCGGCGTGACCAGCGTGGGCGTCCTGTCCGGCGGCATTCCGCGCGCCGACCTGGAGGAGGCCGGGGCCGGCTCGGTCTACCAGGACACGGCCCACCTGCTCGCCCGGCTGGCGGACAGCCCGCTGGCTCCGGACGCGTGAGCGGCGCGGTGCCGCCCGTGGACGGCGGCACGCGGGCCTGAAGCCCCGGCGGGCGGGGCCGAACACCTCCGACGGGCCGGGACCCGCCGGGCCGAAACTGTGCGCGGCCGGTCGGCTCAGGACGCGGGGGCCGCCCTGCGGAGGTTCGTGATGCAGGTGCTGATGGCCGCCTGGAGCTCCTCCAGGCGCTGGAGCATGTCGTCCTCGTAGATGTCGTCGATGTCCTCGACGTCGTCGAAGGTCAGCTCCTCGAAGACCTTCGTCGCCCGCTGGAGGCTGCTGTAGAACTTCGTACGGCGTTCCTGGACCCGCAGTTCGGGGTCGGCCTCGACGGTCTGGACGACGAGGCTCCTGACGGTGTCGTAGGCCTCGGTGGCCCACTGTCCGGCCTCTTCGTCCTCGTCCAGTTCGTCGATGAGGGACAGGTGCCGCTCGGCCTCCGCGCGCAGCGCGGCGGGGGCGTCGATGGTCTGCCCGGCCGGCGTCTTGACCTGGCCGTTCTCGACGATCTGGCGGACGTAGCCGATCCGGTCGGCCGCGCGGGTCTCGGTGGCGACGGCCTTCTTCAGGTCGTCGGTGCGCGCGATGTCCCGGGCCAGCTCGGTCTGCAGCGCCGGGTCCTCCTTCAGCCGGTCCAGGAGGGCCGACCGCGCGGCCTGGGCCGTGGAGGGGTCGGCGAGGATCGCGGCCCGCAGCGCCGTGGGGTTCTCGGCGACCTCCAGGGCCTTGGTCGGCCGGATGCCCTCGGCCTCCGCCGCCGCGGTGATGGCGGTCCCGCGCTCCGAGGCGGCGCTGGAGCGGGAGGCGTAGTACATCAGCCAGGCGTCGGAGTCCGGCAGTTCGACGTCCTGCCCCGGGGCCAGTACCTCGAAGTGCGGGACGAGACCGTCGTCGGCCGCCTTGTCCCATGCCTTGTAGTAGCGCATGACCCGCTCGGCCGAGCATCCGGCCAGTCCGGCGAACTCCCGCGCGGAGATCTTGGGGGTCTCCCCCGCCGCCTGCCCGCCGGGCGCACGCTGCGCGCCACCTTCAGCGCGAACGTCCAGCCGCCGGTCCGCGCGTAGACGCCGAACTCCCGCGCGTCCCGCGACACCCGCTCGTCCACCGGCCCGTCCACCGGCCCGTCCAGGGTGGCCGGCTCGTCCACCGGCTCCACCGGCCCGACCGGCTCGTCCACCGGGACCTCCTGGCCGGACGCGGCACCCTGCCCGGACGCGGCATCCTGGGCGGACGGCGCGTCCTGCCCGGACGGCGCTCCCGCGTCCCAGAAGTTCTCCTCGGCGGACGTCTCGTCGGTGGACGGAACGGCCGTTCCGGGCGCGGCGCTCGCTACGGACACAGGGGACTCCCAGCTCGGTGCGGATGACAAGAGGCGGAGCGAGCAGCCTATATGAGCCCCTTCACTTGCCTTTGTTCACCGCCTTCCGGGCCCGTGACACAGATCACCGCGCACTCCCCTCTTCCGGGGAACACCCACCGGTAGTTACCCGTTGAACCAACCGTGGGTGCGGATGGGACAGTGTCCCCGGGCCTCACCTATTGCCCACAGGGACGATCGTCCGGCTGAAGCCCTGTGGAGCGTCTCGCCGAGAGGCGACCGCCATGCGTGCCCACATCAGGACCGCCCCGACCGAGATTCCCCCGTCCCGGTCGGGGCTTTCTGCGTCCCGGGACCGCCGCGGGGAGTCGGCAGTCGTGTCCGCTTGACTTCGAGTGCTCTCCAATTCGTAGCGTTCCCGGCATGAGCACTGCACAGCACAAGATCGGTTCGGGCTTCGGCGCCCGCAGCACCGCCGACGACGTCCTGCACGGCACCGACCTCACCGGGAAGCTCGCGCTCGTGACGGGCGGCTACTCGGGGCTCGGTCTGGAGACGACGCGTTCCCTCGTGAAGGCGGGCGCCCGCGTCGTCGTCCCCGCGCGGCGGGTGTCCGTCGCCCAGGAGGCCCTGGCCGGCCTCGACGGGGTCGAGGTGGACGAGCTGGACCTCGGCGACCTCGACAGCGTGCGCGGCTTCGCGGAGCGGTTCCTTGCCACGGGCCGGAGTCTCGACATCGTCATCGGCAGCGCCGCGGTCATGGCCTGCCCGGAGACGCGGGTGGGGCCCGGCTGGGAGGCGCAGTTCGCGACCAACCACCTCGGCCACTACGCCCTCGTCAACCGGCTGTGGCCGGCCGTCGCCCCGGGCGGCGCCCGCGTGGTGTCCGTCTCCTCCGCGGGCCACCACTACTCGGGGATCCGCTGGGACGACGTGCACTGGCGGCACGGCTACGACAAGTGGGAGGCGTACGGCCAGGCGAAGACGGCGAACGCCCTGTTCGCCGTCCACCTCGACCGGCTCGGCCGGGACGCGGGCGTACGGGCCTTCTCGCTCCATCCCGGCGGGATCCTCACCCCGCTCCAGCGGCACCTTCCCAAGGAGGAGATGGTCCAGCGCGGCTGGATCGACGAGGACGGCACCCCGCTGAACCCCGCGGGCTTCAAGACTCCCGAGCAGGGCGCGGCCACCCAGGTGTGGGCCGCGACCTCGCCTCAGCTGGCCGGGATGGGCGGGGTGTACTGCGAGGACTGCGACATCGCGGAGCCGGCTCCCGCGGACGGCACCCGGACCGGCGTGAGCGCCCACGCGAGCGACCCGGAGCAGGCCGCCCGGCTGTGGCGCCTGTCGGCGGAACTGACCGGGGTCGACGCGTTCGCGTGAGCGCCGGGGCCCCTCACCCGCGGGAGACGAACTCCCGCAGGCCGGGGGCAAGTTGACCGGCGGGGGTGGCGCCAGAGGTCCGTGGCCGCCGTTCGCGTGGACCACGAGCGTGCTCGTACGGGCGGCCCCGCGCCGTGCGGAGGCCGGGACCGGCTACGCCCGCTGTTCTGCCCGTTCCCGCTGCGGCACGACCGTGTACCTGGGGTCCTGCGCCGAGGCGACGCCCGCCGCGAAGACGCCGAAACGGGTGCAGGCCGAACCGGCGAGGAGCGCGACACCGCTGACGGCGGCAGCGGCCCGGGAGCGGCCGCCCAGGAGGGCGCCGCCGAGCGCGCCGCCCGCGGTGAGGGCACGCGCGGCCCGCAGCAGCGTGCCCGCCCGGCCCTCGCGGTAGGTCTCCGCGACCATGCCGAGGCGGTGCTCCGCGGCCCGGGTCGCCGCCGTCTCGGCCAGCGCCGCCAGCGCCGCGGCGCAGCGGGCGGGCGCGGTCTCCCGGGCCGGGGCGACCACCAGCGCCATGCCGGCGGCGGCAGCGGTGGCCGACGCGACGAAGAGGTACGGCAGTTCGCGGTGGGCGCCGTGCCAGGCGGGTACGGCCGTGTCCGCCGCGAGGACCGCGGTGTACGCGGCGACGGCCGGGCCGAGCAGGGCGGCGGCGCCGGTCGCGGCGGCCCCGGCCCGCGGCAGCCGTCCCGTCAGCGCGCAGGCCGCGGCGACGCCGGCGGCGGGTCCGTACGCGGACAGCAGCCAGGAGCCGACGCTCATCGGCGAGGTCGGCTTGAAGACCCGCAGCATGTTGACGAAGCGGTCCGGCCGCCCGAGGTCGTGGACGAGGGCTGCCCCCGAGAGCGAGACCGCGGCGAGCGAGGAGACCTTCAGCGCCGTCGCCGTTGCCGTCCGGCCGGTCAGCTGGGCGCCGGCCGCGAGCACCGACCCCGCCCCGGCGAGCCCGCCGAGGAAGAAGTACCCGGCGATGTCCCGCGGCTCCCAGGACGGCGCCTTGATGACGGGCCGGCCGTAGTACGACTCGAACTCGGCCCGCGGGACCATCAGTTGCTCCCCGCGGCGGCCACGCCGCCGTCCGGGTTCCTGCGGCCGCGCGCTCGCGGAGCTGGTCATCGGCGTCCCCTCCCGGTCACGGCGAACGACAGCGCGATACCGCCCAGCAGGGACAGCGCCGCCGCCCCCGCGTGTTTCCACATGGCGGGCAGGTCCCGGGTGGTGACGACCGGGTCCGGGGGCAGCCCGTACACCTCTGGCCGGTCGAGCAGCAGGAAGAAGGCGCCGTCGCCCCCCACCCCGTCCGCGGGGTCGTGGCCGTACAGCCGGGCGTCTGCGACGCCGGCCGCGTGCAGCTGGTCGACCCGGAGCGCGGCCCGCTCGCGCAGCTCGTCGAGGGGGCCGAACTGGATGGACTCGGTGGGGCACGCCTTCGCGCAGGCGGGTTCGCGGCCCGCGCCGAGCCGGTCGTAGCACATCGTGCACTTGAAGGCCCGTCCGTCGTCGGGGCGTTGCTCGATGACGCCGTACGGACAGGCGGGGACGCAGTAGCCGCAGCCGTTGCAGACGTCCTCCTGCACGACGACCGTGCCGAACTCCGTGCGGAAGAGGGAGCCCGTGGGGCACACGTCCAGGCACGCGGCGTGGGTGCAGTGCTTGCAGACGTCCGAGGACATCAGCCAGCGCATCCCCTCGCCGTCGGCCGACGGGCCCGGCTCCCCCTGCGCCAGCGGGAGTTCGGTCCTGCCGTCGGGCCCGGGCGGCTCGCAGGGTCCGGCGGAGTGCGGCTGCTCGATGAACGCCACGTGCCGCCAGGTGGACGCGCCGAGCGCCTGCGTGTTGTCGTACGACATTCCGGTGAGCGAGAGCCCGTCCTCGGGAATCGCGTTCCACTCCTTGCAGGCCACCTCGCAGGCCTTGCAGCCGATGCACACGGAGGTGTCGGTGAAGAAACCGACCCGTTCCCCGCTCATGTCCGGGCCTCCGTTCCGGTGGTCTCGGTGATGCCCGCGCGACGGCGGTAGTCGGCGACCAGGCGCGGCAGTTCGGGCCCGCGTGGCCGGCGGCCCGGCCGGATGTCGGCGGTGAGCGCCTTGTCCTCCTGGATGTGGGCGTTGGGGTCGAGCGCGATCGCCACGAGTTCGTTGGCGGCGTCACCGGTGGCCACTCCGTTGGGGCCCCAGTGGAAGGGCAGGCCGATCTGGTGGACGGTGCGGCCCTGCACCGTCAGGGGACGGATCCGCGCGGTCACCATCACGCGTGCCTCGATGGCGTTGCGCGCGGTGACGACGGTGGCCCAGCCGCCGTGCTCGAGCCCGCGCTCGGCCGCGAGTTCCGGGGAGACCTCGCAGAAGAACTCCGGTTGCAGCTCGGCCAGATAGGGCGACCAGCGGCTCATGCCGCCCGCGGTGAAGTGCTCGGTGAGGCGGTGCGTGGTGACGATGTACGGGAAGACGTCCGCGCCCGGTTCGTCGCCGCTCGGGTGGTAGCGGTTGCCCTCGCGGGGCAGCAGCTGGCGCACGGGCGAGCGCGGGGTCGAGGGGTACAGGGCGTTGGTGAAGGGCGAGTCCTGCGGCTCGTAGTGCGTGGGCAGCGGCCCGTCCTCCAGGCCCGCGGGGGTGTACAGCCAGGCCTTGCCGTCGGCCTGCATGATGAACGGGTCGTCGCCGCGCAGCGCGTCGGGGCCGGTGGCGTCCTCGTCGGGCACGAAGCCCGGGGGCCGGTCGGGGACGAAGTCGGGGACGTCGTGCCCGGTCCACTTCCCGGCGTCCGCGTCCCACCAGACGTACGCCTTGCGCGCGCTCCAGGGCGTGCCGTCGGGGGCGGCGGAGGCGCGGTTGTAGAGGATGCGCCGGTTGGCGGGCCAGGCCCAGGCCCATTCGGCGGCCACCCAGTCCTGCTCGCTCCCGGGCTTCCTGCGGGCCGCCTGGTTGACGCCGCCGGCGTACACACCGCAGTAGATCCAGCAGCCGCAGCGCGTCGAGCCGTCGTCCTTCAGCTCGGTGTACGCGGTGAGCGGGCTGCCGTCCGGGCCGTGGCCGTTGATCTCCGCGAGGACGGCGTCGGCGACGGGTTCCCTGAGCGGTCCGGTCACCGGGTAGTCCCAGGTGAGGTCGAGGACCGGGCGGTCCATCGGGTCGGCGGAGCCGGCCAGCTTCTCCCGGATGCGGCGGCCCAGGTGGTAGGTGAACCACAGGTCGCTGCGAGCGTCGCCCTCGGGTTCGACGGCGGCGTGGTGCCACTGCACCCAGCGGTTGGTGTTGGTGAAGGAGCCGGACTTCTCGGTGTGGGCGGCGGCCGGGAAGAAGAACACCTCGGTGCCGATGTCCTCGGTGCGCAGCTCCCCGCTCTCGATCTCGGGACCGTCCTGCCACCAGGTGGCGGACTCGATGAGGGAGAAGTCGCGGACGACCAGCCAGTCGAGCTTCGCCATGCCGAGGCGTTGCAGGCGGGTGTTGGCGGAGCCCACGGCCGGGTTCTCGCCCATCAGGAAGTAGCCCTTGCAGATGCCGTCGAGCTGCGCCATGACCGTCTCGTACGTGGAGTGGGAGCCGGTGAGGCGCGGGAGGTGGTCGAAGCAGAAGTCGTTCTCGGGGGTGGCCGCGTCGCCGTAGTACGCCTTGAGGAGGCTGACGAAGTAGGCCCGCATGTTCCCCCAGAAGCCCTTCTGCGTCCGGCTCGCCGAGACGAAGGAGTCGAGGTCGATGTGGGCGTGGGCGTGCGGCATGGGCAGGTAGCCCGGCAGCAGGTTGTACAGGGTCGGGATGTCGCTGGAGCCCTGGATGGAGGCGTGGCCGCGCAGCGCCTGGATGCCGCCGCCGGGGCGCCCGATGTTGCCGAGGAGGAGCTGGAGGATGCTCGCGGCGCGGATGTACTGGGCGCCGACGGAGTGCTGGGTCCAGCCGACGGCGTAGCAGAAGGCGCTGGTGCGGTCGCGGCCGGAGTTGGACGTCAGGTCCTCGCACACCCGCAGGAACGTGTCGCGGGGCACGCCGCAGATCTCCTCGACCATCTCGGGGGTGTAGCGGGCGTAGTGCCGCTTGAGGATCTGGTAGACGCAGCGCGGGTGACGGAGGGTCTCGTCGCGCGGCGGGCGGGGGTCGGTGCGGGCGCCGCCGGATCCGTGCGTCTCGGAGCCGCCGAGCGATTCGACGCGCTCCTCGTACTGCTCGTCGACCTCGCCGGTGGGCTGCTGGACGTCGACGCCCTCGTACTGCCAGCTGCGCGGGTCGTAGTGGCGCTGCTCCTCGTCGAGGCCGGAGAAGACGCCGTCCAGGTCCTCGGTGTCGCGGAAGTCCTCGCGCACCAGGAAGGCGGCGTTGGTGTAGTTGAGGACGTACTCGCGGAAGTCCTTCTCCCCGGTCAGGACGTGGTTGATGATCCCGCCGAGGAAGGCGATGTCGGTGCCCGCGCGGATCGGGACGTGCAGGTCGGCGAGGGCGCTGGTGCGGGTGTAGCGCGGGTCGACGTGGATGACGCGGGCGCCGCGGGCCTTGGCCTCCATGACCCACTGGAAGCCGACCGGGTGGGCCTCGGCGAAGTTGGAGCCCTGGATGACGATGCAGTCGGAGTGCTGGAGGTCCTGCATGAAGGCGGTGGCGCCGCCGCGGCCGAAGGAGGTGCCGAGTCCGGCGACCGTGGAGCTGTGGCAGACCCGGGCCTGGTTCTCCACCTGCACCACGCCGAGGCCGGTCAGCAGCTTCTTGATGAGGTAGTTCTCCTCGTTGTCGAGGGTCGCGCCGCCGAGGCTGGCGATGCCCATGGTGCGGGCGGTGCGCACGCCGTCGTGCTCCCACTCCCAGGTCTCCCGCCGGGTGCGCACGACCCGCTCGGCGACCATCTCCATCGCCGTGTCCAGGTCGACCGGCTCCCAGTCGGTGCCGTACGGGCGCCGGTACAGCACCTGGTGGCGGCGGGCGGAGCCGGTGGTGAGCTGGAGGGTCGCGGAGCCCTTGGGGCAGAGCCGGCCGCGGCTGACGGGCGAGTCGGGGTCGCCCTCGATCTGGACGACGCGGTCGTCCTTGACGTAGACCTGCTGGCCGCAGCCGACCGCGCAGTAGGGACAGATCGACCGGGTCATCCGGTCGGCGGTGTCGGTGCGCGGCCTGAGCTGCTCCGTGTGCGGGGAGGTGGCGGCGGAGCCCCGGCCCAGGCGGTCCTCGCCCGTGAGCTGACGGTAGACGGGCCAGCGGCGGAACCGGTCGGACACACCCATGGATGCTCCCTCTCGGGGTCAGGCGGACGACTCGTCGGGGTTGGGGTCCTCGGGGTGGACGGTGTCCGAGCGGTCGCCGCCCCGTCTGCCGGTCCCGGCCTCGTCCGTGTCGGGCACGTCCGAGTCCGACTCGTCCTCGTCGTCCCCGCCCCCGGAGGCCGGGGTGATGTCCAGGGCGTCGTCCTCCCCCTCGTGGGCCTGCTGGTCGGGCAGGTCGCGCGGGATCGGATCGCCGTGCTCGCCGGGACCCTCCATCCGGTGATCGGTCACAACGCACTCCATTCTTCGGCAGGTCGGCACTCGCCGCACGCGCTCGTGGGCCACGCGCGGGTACCGCGGGAGTCACCGGCGAAACCCGCTGCCGCGGATGAGCCGGGGACCCGGCCAGTGGCCGCGCATGAGCCGGGGACCCGACCGGCTGCCGCGGATGAGCCGGGGACCCGGCCAGTGGCCGCGCATGAGCCGGGGACCCGACCGGCTGCCGCGTATGAGCCGGGACCCGGCCCGTGGCCGCGGATCAGTGCGGTGCCGGCACCCGAGGCGCCGCAGAGGAGTGCGGGCCCCCCTCGGGGCGGATCAGTGCGGTGCCCGCTCCTCCAGCGCCGTACGCCAGGCGGGTGACCGCCCCTCCCGTACGCTCTCGGCGCGCCGTCCGCCCCGGGCGAAGAAGTCGGCGAGCGGCAGGATGGCCGCGCCGACCGTGACCGCGTCGGGTCCCAGCCGTCCGAGGTCGATGGTGACGTGCTGGGCGGGGTAGCGCAGCGCGTAGGAGGCCGCGTACCGCCGGACGGCGGGCAGGAAGCGGGAGCCCAGCTGGAGGCCCGCCCAGCCGCCGATGAGGATGCGTTCGGGCTGGAAGAGGTTGATCAGGTCGGAGAGGCCCGCGCCCAGGTACTCGGCGGTCTCCTCCAGGACGGCGAGCGCCACGGGGTCGGGCGCGGTCCCGTCGGCCGGGTAGGCCGCGGCGAGCATCGCGGTCAGGGCGGTCTCCTCGTCGACGCCCTCGGGGGGCCGGCCGCCCTCCTCGCGCCAGCGGTCGAGGAGCGCCTCGGCACCCGCGTACGCCTCCAGGCAGCCCAGGGCCCCGCAGCGGCAGCGGCGCCCTCTGACCCGTACGGTCAGGTGCCCCCACTCCACGGCGCGGCCGTGCTCGACCTCCTCGGTCACCAGGCAGGCGCCGACGCCGGAACCGAACAGGACGACGGCGGCGTTGCGGGCGCCGCGCCCGGCGCCGAACCACATCTCGGCCTGGCCCAGGGTCTTGGCGCCGTTGTCCGTGAAGTACGGGACGCTGTCGGGCAGCCGGCAGGCCGAGCGGAGCAGGGACTCGATCGGGACGGCGTCCCAGCCGATGGTCTGGCCGTGGACCACCGCGCCGCGCTCGGCGGTGCGGGCGACGATCCCGGGGACGCCGATGCCGACGCCGAGGAGGCGTTCGGGCGCGATGTCCGCCGCCGCGAGGACCTCGGCGATGCCGTCGCAGATGTGGCCGACGATGACGTCGACGTCGTAGCCCTGCTGCTCCAGCGGTCTTTCGGTGCGGGCGAGTTCGGTGAGGGTGAGGTCGAAGAGTTCGACGCGTACACGGGTCTCCCCGACGTCCACGCCGATCATGTGGCCGCTGGCGGGTGCGACGCGCAGCAGGGTGCGCGGGCGGCCGCCGTCGGAGTCGACGCTGCCGGCCTCCTCGACGAGGCCGTCGGCGAGGAGCTCGGCGACCACGTTGCTGATGGAGCCGGAACTCAGTCCGGTGGCCGGCCCCAGTTCGTAACGGCTCATCGGCCCGTCGAAATACAACCGTTGCAGCACGGCGGTGCGATTGCCCCGCCGCAGGTCACGCACTGTTCGCCCGTTCCGCCCCGCCATGTGGGTCCCTTCCGGTCCGCCCGACCTGCAAGATACCCCTGCGCGATCCCTTGACGCGACTTTCTTCCCGGTCTTAACTCACGTCGTAAATTAAGCCGTGAGGGGCGTTCGGGAAGTGAACGCGTGCCCGGACCCTCCCACGGCTGGTTCTCCGGAAAGGGACACCAGAGCCATGCGCAGATTCCGAGCCGCGGCCGCCGGTGCGGTCACCGTCTCCATGCTGACCGCCGTGACCGCCTGTGGCGGCGGCTCGTCGACGGGCGGGGGCGGGTCGAACGACTCGCCGAAGACGCTCACCTACTGGGCCTCCAACCAGGGGCCCAGCGTAGAGGCGGACAAGAAGATTCTCACGCCCGAGCTGAAGAAGTTCGAGAAGCAGACCGGGATCAAGGTGAAGCTGGAGGTGGTCCCCTGGTCCGATCTGCTCAACCGGATCCTCGCGGCGACGACCTCGGGCCAGGGCCCGGACGTGCTCAACATAGGCAACACCTGGTCCGCCTCGCTCCAGGCGACGGGCGCGCTGCTGCCCTGGGACGACAAGAACTTCGACAAGATCGGCGGCAGGGACCGCTTCGTGGAGTCGGCGCTCGGCTCGGCCGGCGCGTCCTCCGCCGACCCGGCCGCGGTGCCGCTGTACTCGATGGCGTACGCCCTCTACTACAACAAGAAGATGTTCGCCGACGCGGGGATCTCGAAGCCGCCCGCGACCTGGGACGAGCTCGTCACCGACGGCAAGAAAATCTCCAAGGACGACAAGTGGGCGCTGGGCGCCGAGGGTTCGAACCTCTCCAACAACATCCACCAGGTCTTCGTCCTCGCCAAGCAGCACGGTGCCGACTTCTTCGACGCCGACGGCAAGCCCGACTTCACCTCCGACGGCGCCGTCGCGGCCGTGAAGCAGTACGTCGACCTGATGGCGAAGGACAAGGTCGTCGCGCCCGGCAACGCGGAATACGCACAGAACCAGTCGCTCCAGGACTTCGCCAAGGACAAGACGGCGATGGTGCTGTGGCAGACCGCCTCGGCCACCTTCAAGGCGCACGGCATGAGCGACGACGAGTGGGGCGTCGCACCGGTACCGGTCCGGTCGGGCACCCCGGGGACCGGGACGGCCACCAACTCCATGGTGGCGGGCATCAACATGGCCGTCTTCAAGAACACCAAGAACATCGACGGCGCCACCAAGTTCGTGAAGTTCATGACCAGCGACGGCGAGCAGAAGATCCTCAACAAGACCTACGGCTCCATCCCGCCGGTCAAGGCGGCGCAGGCGGACCCGGCGTTCAACTCCCCCGCCCTCGCGGTCATCAAGGACACCCTCGCCAAGAGCGCGGCACCGCTGCCGCAGGTCGCCGACGAGTCGCAGTTCGAGACGGCGGTGGGCACGGCCGTGAAGGAGCTCTTCGCGGACGCGGCCGGAGGGCGCGCGGTGACCACCGCCTCGGTGAAGGCCAAACTCGCCAAGGCGCAGCAGCAGATGCCGAAGAAGTGAGCACCCGATGACCGCCACTCCCGACGGGGGTACGAGGACGCCCTCCGTGACCACGACTGCCGAAACGAGTGCCCCATGACCGTGACCGCTGCCCCCGAAACCGGGGAGCGGGCGGTACGCAAGGACTCCCCCGGTGCGGCGCGCGGCCCGCGCCGCACCGGGCGGATCCGCCGCATCGGGCTCCCGTACCTGCTGCTGCTCCCCGCGCTGCTGCTCGAACTCCTGGTCCACCTGGTGCCGATGGTGATCGGCATCCTCATGAGCTTCAAGGAGCTCACCCAGTTCTACATCCGCGACTGGGGCACGGCACCCTGGTCGGGCGTGGACAACTACCGCCTGTCGGTGGACTTCGACGCGCCCATCGGGCAGTCGCTGCTCCACTCGTTCTGGGTGACGTGCGCGTTCACGGTGCTGTCCGTCGGCCTGTGCTGGCTGATCGGCACGACGGCCGCGGTGTACCTCCAGGAGACGTTCCGCGGACGCGGGCTGCTGCGGGCGATCTTCCTGATCCCGTACGCCCTTCCCGTCTACGCGGCCACCATCACCTGGGCGTTCATGTTCCAGCACGACAACGGCCTGGTGAACCATGTGCTGCACGACCAGCTCGGACTCACCGACAAGCCCTCCTTCTGGCTGATCGGTGACAACAGCTTCTACGCGCTGCTCGTCGTCTCGGTGTGGAAGGGCTGGCCGTTCGCCTTCCTCATCGTGATGGCGGGCCTGCAGAACATCCCCAAGGAGCTGTACGAGGCCGCGGCGATCGACGGCGCCGGGATCTGGCAGCAGATCCGCCGGATCACGCTGCCGTCGCTGCGGCCGGTCAACCAGGTACTCGTCCTGGTGCTGTTCCTGTGGACGTTCAACGACTTCAACACGCCCTACGTGCTGTTCGGCAAGGCGGCACCGGAGGCCGCGGACCTGATCTCGATCCACATCTACCAGTCGTCGTTCGTGACGTGGAACTTCGGCACCGGATCGGCGATGTCCGTGCTGCTGCTGCTCTTCCTGCTCGTCGTGACGGCCGTCTACCTCGTGCTGACCTCCCGGGGAAGGAAGACCGCCGATGTCTGACACCGCCCGCGCGTCCAGGTCGCCGATGGCGGCCCCGCGCTCCTTCCTGTGGTCCCGCCGGATCTTCCTCACCCTGCTCACCGGCTTCGTCCTGCTGCCGGTGTACGTCATGCTCTCCAGCTCGCTGAAGCCGCTGGAGGACGTGTCGGGGAAGTTCCGCTGGGTGCCGAGCGGGCTCACCGTCCGGCCGTACATCGACATCTGGTCGACGGTCCCGCTGGCGAAGTACTTCGTGAACTCGCTGATCGTGGCCGGCGCGGCGACGGTCTGCTCGGTGGTGATCGCGGTCTTCGCCGCGTACGCCGTCAGCCGCTACCACTTCCGCGGCAAGCGCCTGTTCACCGTCACCGTGCTGTCCACGCAGATGTTCCCGGGCATCCTGTTCCTGCTGCCGCTCTTCCTGCTGTACGTGAACATCGGCAACGCCACCGGCATCGCCCTGTTCGGCTCCCGCGGCGGCCTGATCCTCACGTACCTCACCTTCTCCCTGCCGTTCTCGATCTGGATGCTGATCGGGTACTTCGACTCGGTGCCGCGCGATCTGGACGAGGCGGCGACGGTGGACGGCTGCGGGCCGCTCGGCGCGCTGTTCCGGGTGGTGGTGCCGGCGGCGATCCCGGGAATCGTCGCGGTCGCCGTGTACGCCTTCATGACCGCCTGGGGCGAGGTGCTCTTCGCGTCGGTCATGACCAGCGACGAGACCCGCACCCTTGCCGTCGGCCTGCAGGGCTACGCCACCCAGAACGACGTGTACTGGAACCAGGTCATGGCCGCCTCCCTCGTCGTCAGCGTCCCCGTGGTCGCCGGGTTCCTGCTCCTGCAGCGCTACCTCGTCGCCGGGCTCACCGCGGGAGCCGTCAAGTGACCGGCTCCTCCCCTCCCGAAAGGACTTCCGTGACCATCGATCTCGCCGCCCTTCCCGACGACTTCCTGTGGGGCACGGCCACGTCGGCCTACCAGATCGAGGGCGCCGTCGCCGAGGACGGCCGCTCCCCCTCGATCTGGGACACCTTCTCGCACACCCCCGGCAAGATCGACAACGGCGACGACGGGGACCTGGCCTGCGACCACTACCACCGCTGGCGCGAGGACATCGGGCTGATGCGGCAACTGGGCACCAACGCCTACCGGTTGTCGATCGCCTGGCCGCGCGTCGTGCCGGGCGGCGACGGCCCGGTGAACGCGAAGGGGCTGGACTTCTACGACGGACTGATCGACGCCCTGCTGGAGGCGGGCATCACGCCGTCCGTCACCCTCTACCACTGGGATCTGCCGCAGGTGCTCCAGGACCGCGGCGGCTGGCCGGAGCGGGACACCGCGTACCACTTCGCCTCGTACGCGTCGGTCGTCGCGGAGCGGCTGGGCGACCGCGTCCGGCACTGGACCACGCTCAACGAGCCGCTGTGCTCGGCGTGGATCGGCCACCTGGAGGGCCGGATGGCCCCGGGCTGGACCGATCTGACGGCGGCGGTGCGCGCCTCGTACCACCTGCTCCTCGGCCACGGGCTCGCCACCCAGGCGATCCGCGCGGCGGCCCCGGGCGCCCAGGTCGGCATCGTCAACAACCTCTCCAGCGTCGAGCCCGCCACCGACCGCCCCGAGGACGTCGCCGCGGCCCACCGGCTGGACGGGCACACCAACCGCTGGTGGCTGGACCCGGTCCACGGCCGCGGTTTCCCCGCGGACATGCGCGAGGTGTACGGGGTGGACCTCCCCGAGCAGCAGGGCGACCTGGAGACCATGGCGCAGCCGCTGGACTGGCTGGGCCTGAACTACTACTTCCCTTCCGCGGTCGCCGACGACCCGGCCGGGCCGGCCCCGCGTGTCCGCACGGTCCGCAGGCTCGGTGTCCGCCGCACCGCCATGGACTGGGAGATCGACGCCGGGGGCATCGAGAGCCTGCTGCTCCGGCTCACGAACGAGTACGGCGCCCGCAAGCTGTACGTGACCGAGAACGGCTCCGCCTACCCGGACGTCGTACGGCCCGACGGGACCGTGCACGACCCGGAGCGCGCGGAGTACCTGGAGCAGCACCTCGCGGCCTGCGCCTCGGCGGCCCGCCAGGGCGTGCCCCTGGCCGGGTACTTCGCCTGGTCCCTCCTCGACAACTTCGAGTGGGCGTACGGCTACGACAAGCGTTTCGGACTCGTGCACGTCGACTACAAGACCCAGAAGCGCACGGTGAAGGGCAGCGGGCACCGGTACGCGGACATCATCCGCGCCCACGGGGGCCGGCGGAGGAACGCGGCGTAGTACCGACGACGGTCGCCGGCCCGCACACCCGCGGGGGCCGGCGACCGCAGCTGACCCCCGCGGACCAAACGGACGTGCGGGTGCCCGCCGACGTCACCGCGGAGCCGTCACGCACTGCCCGTTCCGTAGAAGCGCACGTAGTCGACCGTCATCGTGGAGGGGGCCGGCGTCGAGGTGTCGGGCGGGCCGGGCCAGTCGCCTCCGACGGCGACGTTGAGCAGCAGGTGCATGTCCTGTTCGAAGACCCAGTCGCGTGGTGAGGGCAGCTTCGACGGGGTCAGGGTGAAGTACGGCTTTCCGTCCACGGACCAGGTGATGCGACGCGGCTGCTTGTCGACGGCATAGGTGTGGAATGCCCGTGCGGCGTCGGCAGGAAGGGTGGTGGAGCCGCCGATCCCCTTCTCGTTGAAGTAGGTCGGCCCGTGCGCCGTGCCGTAGACGGTCCGCGGCTCCCCGCCGACCACCTCGCAGATGTCGATCTCGCCCTGTCCGGGCCACTCGATTCCGTTGTTGCCCAGCATCCAGATCGCCGGCAGCAGCCCCGTGCCGGTGGGTATCCTCGCGCGGATCTCCACGCGTCCGCGGGTGAGCGCGACCTTGCCCTCGGTGGTCAGACGGGCCGACGTCCAGGTGCAGAACTTCCGTGTGTAGCAGGGCAGTTCGGACCCGACTGGGGCCGGTCGCGCCGAGATCAGCAGGTGACCCGAGCCATCGAGAGCGGAATTCGCCGCGCCGTCCGTGTAGTACTGCAGTTCGTTGTTGCCCCACCCCTCGGCGTCCCGGTTGCCGGTTTCGGTGTTCCAGGACCTTCCCGACGGCCGGGAGCCCGCCGCTCCGCCGAACTCGGCCTGCCAGAAGGGCTCTTCCGCCGCCGAGGAGGAGTGCCTGTCGGGAGCGGAGCCACATCCGCCCAGCAGTCCGCCCAGCGCCAGCACGAGTGCCAGGCGGGTACGTCGGTTCATCGAGCTGCTCCTGAAAGGTCGCGCCGAAAGCGGAGAACAGGCTATCGCTCACCGGTCCTACGCCCGTACGCAGCCGTATATCGCCTTGCCGTCGACGAGTTCCGTCGGATAGGAATCCCGCATGCTGAGGGGCGACAAGATCGGGCTGAGGGCCCGGCACGAGGACGACATCCCGATCCTGCAGGCCGAGCTCTACGACGACGTGGTCACCCACTCGCGGTCCGACGGCCGGCCGTGGCGGCCGATCACGCCCGGCTCGAAGGATTCGCGGCTCCTGGTGGACGACAAGGACCACCAGAACGTCCCGTTCTCCGTGGTGGAGCTGGACGGCGGCACGCTGGTCGGCACCGCGGTGCTGTGGGGGATCGACAATCACAGCCGTTCCGCGCACATCGGTCTGGGGCTGCTGCCGTCCTCGCGCGGCAAGGGCTACGGCACCGACGTGGTCGCGGTGCTGTGCCACTACGGTTTCGTCGTGCGCGGTCTGCAACGGCTGCAGATCGAGACGCTGTCGGACAACACCGCGATGCTGCGCTCCGCCGAACGCAACGGCTTCGTCCGCGAGGGCGTACTGCGCTCCTCGGCCTGGGTGATGGGCGAGTTCCTGGACGAGGTGCTGCTCGGACTCCTCGTCCAGGAGTGGAAGCCGGACCCGAAGGCGTAGGCAGCCGGCCGGTTCCGGGCCCGCCGGGGGGCACCGGCAGCGCGGGCTGCCGCCCAGGCGACCGAGGACACGTCGACGGCTACGTCGCGTTGCGGCGCGAGGGGTGGCGAAGGGGCGGCGAAGTCTACGGAGCGTCTGCGGGTCGGCCGTCCAGCGGGTGACCAGTTCGAGTCGACCGTCGACCGGCCCCGCTGTTGGCGACCAGCGCCTCCAGCACGGAAAGTGCTGCGGGCGGAGTGGTATTGGTCAGGTGGTAGGCCCCTGGCGGGGCCGGCCGCCGCGGACCAAAACTCCGCGTATCCAATGGAACACGTTCCGGCACCACTTGGCGCGCCGGCGTTGGACTGGGCGTCTTGACCGAGACGTCCGCTCGGCGACCGGGCACACTACGAACCGATCGTCAGACGGGAGACACCCAGGCATGCCTACGCCGCCATCATCGCCCGAAACGGGACGCATTGACGGATCGACCGTCCGGATCGGTGCTCTCGTCCCGCTGTCCCGGCCCGGCTGGGTCGAGGCGGGGCGGCACCTGCTCGCCGGCCTCGACCTGGCCGTTCAGGAGGTGAACGGCACCGGCGGGATCGCCGGAAGACCACTCGAGCTGGTGGTCCGGGACACCGCGGCCGATCCGCAGAGAGCAGTGGCGGCCCTGGACGAACTGGCCCGCCTGGGCGTGGCAGCCGTGGCGGGGGAGTATCACAGCGTCGTCGCACGAGCCGCCGCCACCAGGGCCGACGCCCTCGGCCTGCCGTTCCTCTGCTCGTCGGCCGTTCTCGACGCGCTCACCGAAGAGCCGACGGACTGGGTCGCGCGCCTCGCCCCGGCGCAGTCCCACGGCTGGCAGCTCTACGCGGACTTCCTCCTCGGCGCGGGCCACAGCCGGATCGCCGTGGCGGCGGAGCCGAGCGTCTACTGGGCGTCCGGGGCCCGCATCCTGCGGGACCGGCTGGCTCCGCGCGGCGGCACGGTCGTCGAGCTCGACATGCGCGCCCTCACCCCCACGGACCTGTGCGGCGAACTCGTCGGCCGGCGCGCGACGGCTCTCCTTCTCCTGGTCGGCCACCCGGAGCCGGCGATGTCGATCGTCCGGTCCGTCCGCCGGGACCAGCGCCTCTCCGAGGTCTTGATCGGTGCTCCGGCCGGGCAGCCGGAGTTCGCCACCTGGGCGTCGTCCCTGGGCGACGACGGCGCGGGGATCCCGTTCCTGCGCTACCTTCCCGAACGCCTCAGCCCCCTCGGCGCACGCGTCGGGGCGGCCCTTCGCGCGCGGCTGGCCGAGGCCCCCTCCTTCGTCGCCTTCGAGGGCTACGACACCGTTGCCGTCCTGGCCGCCGTACTGCGTTCGCACGGCACGGACCGGGCGCGCCTGGCCGGAACCTGGCAGCACGTCGCGGTCGAGGGAACCCGTGGACGGATCCGGTTCTCCCGCACACCGGGCATCGGCGTGTGGCAGTGGGCCTGGGCACCCGTCCAGGTCGTTGACCGGGATCCGGCGGAACCCGCTCGCTTCCGGGTTCTGCACACCGGCTGACGGACCCCGCCGCACCGCTTTCGCCGCGCTCCTCGGCCGCGCCGAAATCCGGTGGCTCCTCCCCGTGCCGCTATGTAGCTTAGGCCTGAACCTAGTGGCCCTAGGTTCCGAACCGCAGACATACGCACACCTCAGGAGTTCCCCCGTGAGACCGCTCACCGAGACCGACATCCGCAACTCGTTCGTCAACTGCTCGAAGGGGGAGGCGAAACGTCTCGCGGTTCCGCGGGACCTGGACGAGCGGCCCTGGGAGCACCTCGACTTCCTCGGGTGGCGAGATCCCGGAGCGCCCGACCGCAGCTGTCTCGTCACCGAGTACGGGGACCGGCTCGTCGGCGTGACGCTGCGGCTCCCCTCGTCCCGGCGCGGGATGCTGCACCGCAGCATGTGCTCGCTCTGTCTGACGACGCATCCGGGCAGCGGCGTCTCCCTGATGACGGCCCGCAAGGCGGGCGCGGCCGGGCGCGAGGGCAACTCGGTCGGGACCTACATGTGCACCGACCTCGCCTGCTCGCTCTACGTGCGGGGCAGGAAGGCGCCGGAGCACGGGGGCCGCTTCGAGGAGACGCTCACCCTGGACGAGCAGATCGCGCGGACCGTGGGCAACCTGTCCGCCTTCCTGGCGAAACTGTCCGCCTGACGGGCCGGCCCCTCGGGGCCCGCCCCGGGAGCGCGTCGGCGGGGTCGAACGGGTCCGTGTCCGGTGACGACAGCGCCGTACGCCTGCTGATCGAGACGCGCGTGATTGACTACCTGGCGTACGGTCCACCCACCGCAGGGCGTCGGGCCCCAGGCCCGCTCCGGTACGGCCGCGACCACCTCACGCGGACAGGTGTGCGCCCGCGACAGCAACCCGATGCCCGCCGTGCCGACCAGGACGGTCCCCTTCCCTCACCTGACCCGTCGAGAACAACCCAGGCACACTTGCGGACAGTTACGGTCCTGAATGAGTACGGAAGAAAACGTTCGTTGCACCTGTGAAAGGGGAACAGCGCAAGGATGCAAAAGGCACGTGGTGAGTGGCGGACGTCCGTCGTACGGTTCGTGAAGCGACGCCGGGAACCCGCCGTCGTGCAGGCGCTGAGATCGACTCTGGCGGCGACGATCGCGTACGTGGTGGCCGTACGGCTCAGCCCCGAGGCCGCCCCGCTCACCGCTCCCCTGACCGCTCTGCTGGTCGTGCAGGTCACCCTGTACGGCACGATCACGACGAGCATGCGCCGGGTGAACTCGGTCGTCGCCGGTGTCCTGGTCGCCATCGGTTTCAGCGTGCTGGTGGGTCTGACCTGGTGGAGTCTGGCGCTGCTCATCATCGCCTCGCTGGCCGTCGGGCACCTCGTGCGGGTCAGCGAGTTCGTGCCCGAGGTGGCGATCAGCGCCATGCTGGTCCTCGGCGTGACGAAGGTGGGCGACTACGCGTGGGCCCGCGTGCTGGAGACGGTGATCGGCGCGGTGGTGGGCCTCGCCTGCAATCTGCTGTTCGCTCCCCCGGTGTGGGTGGACGCCGCCGGGGAGTCCATCGAGGACCTGGCACGCCGGATGCGGCAGTTGATGCTGCGGCTCGGCGAGGAGGCCGCGGGACGCACCCCGTTTGCACAAGCGGCGGCGCGACTGCACGAGGCACGCCGGCTCGACCACGACATCGCCGAGGTGGACGGGGCACTGCGCCAGGCGGAGGACAGCCTGAAGCTCAATCCGCGCGTCCGCGAGGGCCTGCTGCACCGGGTGGTGCTGCGCACCGGCCTCGACACGCTGGAGATCTGCACCGTCGTCCTGCGGGTGCTCGCGCGCAGCTTCACGGATCTCGCCAAGGAACACGAGCCCGAGCCGGTGTTCGACGCCCAGGTGGGCGCGGCGCTGGAGGAGCTCCTGTCCCAGGTCGGCGACGCCGTCGTCAGCTTCGCGGTCCTGGTGACCACCGACGTGAGCCGCAGCGCGGAGTCCGCGGAGGCCCGCCTCAGCGCGGAACTCGCCGCTGCGGCCGCCACGCGCGACAAGCTGGCCCAGTTGTTGCTGGACGGCGTCCAGCGCGACGCACGGCTGTGGCACCTGCACGGCGCCGTGCTCACGGAGGTCAACCGCATCCTGGACGAGCTCGACATGGAGCACCGGTCACGGCGTCTGCTGGAGGAGCTGGACCGCTGCACCCGTGAGCAGCGCGAGCGCTGGCCGCGGCTCGCCCGCCTGCAGCAGCACGCGCGCCGGCTGCGCCGCGGGCGGCGGCATTCCGGCCTGCCGTGGCGGAACCACCGCTCCCCCTCGAAGCGTTCTACCTGACGTGGCGCCGCGGCGACGCGTGGAGCCGGCTCGACGAGGGGAGCGTCCGGATGCCCGACGGCACCGTGCGGATCGACGGAAACTCACTGCTGCTGCCGGGGGACGTGCGGATCCGGTTCATGCGCACGCTCCGGCTGCCGGAGACGGGCACGCACGGACTCCCGCCCGGCCTCGGCGAGTTCCCGGTGCGCCGTGTCGAGGACTACGCGGACCGGGTGCCCGAGGGCTGGCGGGCCCGGGGCGGGGTGATGCTTCCGGTGTATCTGCGCGAGGCCATGTGGCTCGGCTTCGGGGGTTCGCAGGAGCCGGCCGCCCTTCAGGTCGGTGTCGGCAAGGTGTGCGCGATCTCGGGCAGGCCGTGGAGCGCCCGGTTGCGCCGGCGCCCTCAGAACTACGTGGTCCTGCCCCGTCAGCCCTGGCTCGACGGCATCAACTCGGGCAAGGGGACGGTCCGCCAGCTCGTGGCGGTGCCCCTCGGTCTCGGTGCCACCGTCGAGGGGCAGGTCACCGGCGAGGAGGTGTGGGGCGGAGTCCAGTTGCAGTCCTTCCCGCTGAACGCGCGGCGGCTGGCCGAGTGGCGCGAGGAGCAGCGCGTCCGGGCCGAGCGGGTCCGGGCGGTGCAGCCTCCCGCGGGCTTCGGCGCGATGCCCGCGCCGTTCGCCTCCGCGGCGCCGCCCGCTCCCGGCGCCGCTCCGGCGGGCGGCGCTCCCCGGCGGGCGGCGGCGATGGGGCTCGGGGTGGGCGGTTCGATGCGCCAGGAGGTCTACCGGGACGAGCGGCCCCGTGGCAGCTGGGCCGAGGAGCCCGCAGGGCGCGTGTTCGTGCACCTGGTGACGCCTCCGGAGTGGCGTCGCATCACCGGCGAGGCACCGCCGCCGACGCCGGTCGACCGGGCGGCGTACACCCGCGCGGGTCTGCCCTGGTTCGACTACTACGACCAGGACGCCGCGGACGTCGCCCCCACGGACACCCTCGGCGGGGTGAAGCCGGTCGGCGAGTGGCTCGGCGACGACCTCGATCCCTGGCAGCAGCCGTCGCCCCACCAGGTGAAACCGCTCGGGGACGCGCCGGGCGCGCCGGTCGGGGACGGCGACTGGTGAGCGCGAGCGCCCGTTGCGAGCCTCGCAAAGGGCGTTGTCTTTCTTGCATGGGGAGGGTGCGCCGCGTCAAGGTGGCTGTCACAGCCGAGGCGACCGACCCCTGAGGTGCAGGCATGAGCAGTGGTGGAGCAGCGGAGCGGAGTCCGGGCGGCGGCCGGTGGAGCAGGCGCCGGTTCGTCGGGACCGTCACGGCCGCCGCCGCCGTGACGGCGATTCCGGCGCCGGTCGCGCCGAGGGCCCCTTCGCCGGCGGACGCGGCGGCCCCCTCCACGCCGTCCGAGCCGGCGCCGGACTCCGTCTCTCCACCCGCCCGCCCGTCCGGCCCCCGCCCGCTCTTCCTCGGCACCTACACCTCGGTGGAGGGCGGCGGCCGGGGCATCGGCCTCGCGACGTACGACGCCGCGACGGGACGGATCACGGGGGCCGGGACGATCACCGGCGTCGCCGACCCGTCGTATCTGGCCGTGCACCCGGACGGCCGCACGCTGTACGCCGTCGACGAGCGCCCGGACGGCGGGGTGACGGCCGTGCGGCTCGCGAAGGGGAACAAGGTCCTGGGCACGCGCAGTACCGGGGGCTCGGGTCCCTGCCAGCTGTCGGTGCACCCGGGCGGGCGCTGGCTGCTCAGCGCCAACTACGGCTCGGGAAGCGTGGCCGTGCATCCGATCGACGCCTCCGGCGCGCTCGGCGAGCGCACCGACCTCGTCACGCACTCCCGCCCCCGCCCGGGACCCGGCCAGCAGGGCCCGCACGCCCACCAGTTCGTCACCGGCCCCGACGGCGGTCATGTCCTCGCCGTCGACCTGGGCACCGACACCGTGTACACGTACCGGCTCGACGTGTCCGAGGGCACGCTGGCCGAGGTCTCCGAGGCGCACACCCGTCCGGGCGCGGGTCCGCGCCATCTGACCTTCCACCCGGGGGGCCGCTTCGCCTATCTGGCGAACGAGGTCGACAACACGGTCGTGGTCTGCGCCTACGACCGGGCCACCGGACGCCTGACGCCGGGCGACCCCCAGCCGACCGGGACGGGAGCGGGGACGAGCTATCCGGCGCAGATCCTGGTCACCTCGGACGGGGCGTACGCGTATCTCGCCAACCGGGGCCACAACAGCCTGACCCGGTACGCGGTCGAGGCGGACGGTGCCCGACTGCGGCTCCTGGACACCGTGCCGGTCGGCGGCGACTTCCCGCGCCAGATCGCGTTCTCCCCGGACGAGCGGCTGCTGTTCGCGGCGAACCAGAAGTCGGGCACGGTCAGTGTTTTCCAGGTCGACCGCGGCAGCGGGGAACTGCGGCTCAGCGGGAAACCGTTCGCCTCACCGGTCGCCGTCTGTGCGCTGCCGCTGTAGGGAGCGGGGGCAGGCCGCCGCGCTCGCCTGTGCGAGCAGGACGTGCATGCGCTCCGTGAGCTGGGCGACGTCGTCGGCGGGTGCGTGGAAAGGCAGCCGTACGTCGCCGTTGCCGCGCGCCCGCTCGATGCGCAGGGTCAGTCCGTGCCGGTCGACGGCGAGCGGCTGGACGCGGACGGCGCCGTGCAGGCTGTCGGGCTCGACGAGCCGGGTCAGCCGCTCGACCGCGTCCGGGTGGGCGTCCGCGAGGTGGGTGAGCAGTTTCGCCTCCGCCGTCGCGAGCGGATCGGGCCGGGCGGCGGCCAGGTCGCCGAGGTCGACGACGACCGCTCCGGACGCCTCCCGCAGGACGGCACGCGAGGGCTGGAAGGCCAGGTGTCCCTCGTCGGGCGCGAACCAGCCGGCGAGCCAGAGCCTCGCGCGGATCCGGCTCCGTACCGGGACGGGCGCGACGTCGGCGAACTCCAGCACGGCGGACGGCTCCCCGCGCGGCGCGCAGATCGCCGCGGTGACCAGCGTGCTGTCCTCGGGCACGTGCAGGAGCACCCGGCCGTCGGCGCCGACGGTGTGCGCGCCGACGAGCTCCTCCCGGCCGCCCTCCGCGGTCACCGCGCAGGACCATGCGGCGGCGAGCACCGAGCGGGCACGTTCGGCTGCGGAAGGCGCTGCCGCCCAGGTGTGACGGTCACCCATCCCAAACCTCCTTAGGTAAGCCTTGCCTAACCTAGCGGAGTTCGGGACGTGCGCCAACCACGCCCCGCACATCGTGAACGTCTCTTCTCAGGCGGCGATCGCGCCCAGCAGCGCCCGTGCGCACAGATCACGCACCTGCGCGCGGGAGAGCCGGCCATCCCTGAGCCACTCCAGACAGACCGCCGTGGTGAACGCCAGCCACCCGCGGACCGCGATCCGCAGCTCCGGACGGCTTTCGGGGGCCCAGCCGAGGTCGGGGTCGGCGGCGAGCGCTTCGAGGATCTGCTGCTCCTGCGCGGCGAGCGCCCGTTGGTAGACCTTCCGCACCGCCCGGTCGCCCGCCGCGTCGGCGCGGTGGAAGGCCCGGAAGCCGTGCGCGTGCTCCTCGACATAGCCGAGGAAGGTGTCGAGGCCGGCCGCGAGCTGTTCGCGCACCGGGACCCCGGGCACCGCGGCCGTCATCCGCAGCATGCGCCCGCTCTCGCACTCCACGACGGCCGCGAAGAAGTCCCGCTTCGTCGGGAAGTAGTGGTACAGCAGCCCGCGCGAGACCCCGGCGATCTCGGCGACCTGCTCGATCCACACCTCGTCGTACGGGCTCTCCGAGAACAGTCTCGCCCCGACCGAGAGCAGCTGCTCCCGGCGTTCCTCGGTGCTGAGCCGACGGCGGGTGCGCTCCGTCCCGTCCCCCTGCTTCCCGGCCATGCCCGCACCTTACTTGACGCCGGTTCAACAACGGGACCACACTGACCGCGCTGTTGAACTGACGTACAACAGCGCGACGACGGGCTCGACTCGACGCGGACGCAAGGGAGACGGCGTGATGGCGCAGACGGCAGGGGCCGCACTCCCCAAGGGGTTCCGCAGTGCGGAGGTGGGCTGGCCCGAGCTTCACCGCATACCGCGTCCGCCGCTCCGGATCCCGCTGATCGGCGACGTGGTCGGCGCCGACGTCCGTACCCCCGTGCAGGACTCGCTGCGCTTCGGGGAGCGGCTCGGGCCGATCTTCCGCCGCAAGGCGTTCGGCAACGAGATCGTCTTCGTCGGCGGTGCGCGGCTGGCCGCCGAGCTGGCCGACGAGTCGCGGTTCGCCAAGCACGTGGGTCTCGGCGTCGCCAACCTCCGCCCGGTGGCGGGCGACGGGCTGTTCACGGCGTACAACCACGAGCCCAACTGGCAGCTCGCGCACGACGTGCTGGCCCCGGGCTTCAGCCGTGAGGCCATGGAGGGCTACCACCCGATGATGCTCGCCGTGACCGAGCGGCTGACGGACCGCTGGGACCGGGAGGCGGCGGCCGGGCACGCCGTGGACGTGCCCGGCGACATGACCAAGCTGACCCTGGAGACGATTGCCCGCACCGGGTTCGGCCACGACTTCGGCTCCTTCGAGCGCTCCCGCCCGCACCCCTTCGTGAACGCGATGGTCGGCGCGCTCACCCACGCGCAGCGCCGCAACGTCGTACCCGCGCCGCTGGCCCCCGTACTGCTGCGCCGCGCGAGCCGCCGCAACGAGGCGGACATGGCCTGCCTGAACCGCACGGTGGACGCGGTCGTGGCGGCCCGCCGCACCACGAGCGGCGACGGGGACCTGCTGGACCGGATGCTGGAGACGGCCCACCCGCGCACCGGCGAGCGGCTGACACCGGAGAACATCCGCCGCCAGGTCATCACCTTCCTGATCGCGGGCCACGAGACGACCTCGGGCGCGCTCTCCTTCGCCCTGCACTACCTGTCCCTGCACCCGGACGTCGCCGCCCGCGCCAGGGCGGAGGTGGACCGCGTCTGGGGCGACACCGCCCGGCCCGCCTACGACCAGGTGGCGAGGCTCCGTCACGTGCGCCGGGTCCTCGACGAGGCGCTGCGGCTGTGGCCGACGGCGCCCGCCTTCGCCCGGGAGGCCCGGCAGGACACGGTGCTCGGCGGGGTCCACCCGATGCGGCAGGGCGCGTGGGCGCTGGTCCTGACGGCGATGCTGCACCGTGACCCGGAGGTCTGGGGCGCCGATGCCGGGCGCTTCGACCCCGGCCGCTTCGACGCGAAGGCCGTACGCGCCCGCCCCGCGCACACCTTCAAACCGTTCGGCACCGGGGTGCGGGCCTGCATCGGCCGTCAGTTCGCCCTGCACGAGGCGACGCTGGTGCTGGGGCTGCTGCTGCGCCGCTACGAGCTGCTGCCCGAGCCGGGGTACCGGCTGCGGGTCGCCGAACGGCTCACGCTGATGCCGGAGGGACTGCGGCTGCGCCTGGACCGCCGGGCCCCCGCCGCGCCGGTGCCCTCAGCCGTGCGCCGCCCAGTGTCCGGGGCGGGTGACTGACTCCGGCAGCTTCGTGCCGGCGCTGCCGCCGGCCGCGTTGAGCTGGGGCTGGGTCAGGAAGAACGCGCCGGTCAGATCGGCGTCCGTGAGGTCGGCGTCACGCAGGTCGGCGCCGATCAGGTCCGCTCCGCGCAGGTCGGCGCCGGTGAGGTCGGCGGCGATGAGGTAGGCGCCGCGCAGACAGGCGCCGCGCAGGTCGGCTCCCCTCAGACGGGCGCCCATGAGGTCGGCGCCGCGCCGGTTCCTGCCCTTGCCGCGGCCGGCGCCGGCCCGCACCAGGTCGCTCGTGCGCAGCAGCAGCACGTTGACCTGCTGCCGGTGCGCGCCCACGTCCAGCCCCCGCAGTTCCTGCGGGGTCTGCCGGGTGAGCCGCTCGGTCTCGGCGCGCAGGCGGCGCAGGTCCCCGTGGACCGGGCGGGCGGCCGGCAGGGTCAGTGCCTCGTTCAGGTACCAGAGCAGTTCGTGCAGCTGCCGGACGACCGGGAACACGTCGAACATCTGCCGGGCGCGCTCGGGCGGCCCCGAGCGCCAGTCCTGGCCGCCGAAGGTGACCTGTGAGACCTGCTGGCCGGCGCCGAAGCAGTCGTAGACCGTGCAGCCGGTGAAGCCCGTCTGCCGCAGGCGGGTGTGGATGCCGCAGCGGAAGTCGGCCGCCAGGTTCGCGCAGGGCTTTCCGGCGTCCTTGTCGGCCGCGAAGTCCGCCGAGCGGGAGAAGGGCAGGGCGACGCAGCACAGCCCGAAGCACCGGTCGCAGTCGGCTCGCAGCCCGGGGCGCCGGTCCTCGGCCGTCCCGCTCTCGTCTCGCATGCCCTCCATCCTACTGACCTGCGGGCACACGCTTCGTTCCCCCTTGACCTCCTGACAGCCCGTCAGGCAAGCCGGATGACCGGTCGGCTGTTCGCAGACTCGCCGACCGGCACTCCGCTCCCGCTACGCCGCTTCGTAGTGGTGCGCGTCGGCGCCGCGCCATTTCACCCACGCGGGGTCGTCGAGCAGGTCCTCGGCGTCGGGCAGACCGGCGCGGCCGAGGAACTCGACGACGTCCTCGTCGGAGAAGGCCAGACCGAGGATCTCACCGCGTGCGGTCACCCGGCGACCGCCGGTGCCGTTCGGCGGATGCACGACTACAGGGGCCCGTCCGGACATGTCTCCAGGATGGTCCCGTGCGCCGGGACGCGCATCCGGACCGGTATCCGGAGGCCGTGGACGCTCAGACCTCGTCGCGGCTCAGGGCCAGCAGGCGGTCCAGCACCCGGGGGCCGCCCGCGCGCACCCCGTCGTGCTCGAACTCGTCGGTCACCCAGGTGCGCAGCCCCCGGACGGCGCGTGCCGTGCGCAGGGAGTGCCCTGCGTCGACGTACATGTCGTCGTGGTAGACGGCGGCGGCGACCGGTACCTCGTTGACGGCGAGGCGGGCCGGGTCGTAGAGCGGTGTCCAGTCCGTGCGCGCGGCGAGTTCCTCCGCGGTCTCGCGCAGGGGGCGCAGCGCGGGATCGGTGTCGAACATCCAGGGGTGCACGGACTCGCCGGTGAACAGCAGCGGCTCGTCCCCGGCAAGTGTCTTCGCCGCGTCGAACTGCGGGAACTCGGCGCGCACCCGCTCCGCGGACCAGGCGGTGGGGCGGCTGTCCTGGGCGTAGACCGCCTCGTGGACGAGTGCGTACAGGGGGTGGCTCGCGTACGAGAGCAGACTGCGGACCTCCTCCTGGAACGCGTCGGAGAGAGCCGGGCCCTGCGCGGTGCGGACGAAGGCGTGCTCCAGGAGGTAGTGCAGGCGGTGGCTGCCCTCTCCCCCGCCGAGCAGGATGCCGAGCGACTGGAAGGCCTCGACGGTGAGCCGGTAGCCGCCGGGCAGGACCGGCTCGTGCCCGATCAGGTGCTCGGCGATGCGCCGGGCCCGCTCGACGTCCTGCGGGTAGCGCGCGTAATGGGCGGCGACCTCGCGCTCGATGCGCGGGTACGCGGCCCGGTAGACGTCGTCCGCGTGCGCGTCGAGGGAGGGCAGCCCGCCGGTGAGGAGGGCGGCGCGCAGTCCCTCGGGCGCGGTGGACAGGTAGGTCACCGTGCAGAAGCCGCCGAAGCTCTGGCCGAGCACCGTCCAGGGTGCGCCGCCGGTGACGGCGGGACGGATGGCCTCGCAGTCGCGGACGATGGAGTCCGCGCGGAAGTGCGCGAGATGGTCGGCCTGCTCGCGGGGTCCGCCGCGCAGCGGCAGCGTCTGCCGGTTGGCGGGCGTGGAGTGGCCGGTGCCGCGCTGGTCGAGGAGCAGCACCCGGTACTCCTCGAGGGCACGGCCGAGCCACGCCTGCCTGCCGACGAAGCGGTTGGCGCCGAAGCCGGGACCGCCCTGGAGGTAGACGAGCCAGGGAAGCTCCTGTCCCGCCCGGTCGCCGGCGACGACCTCGCGGGCGAAGAGCTCGATGCTCTCCCCCGTCGGGCGGTCGTGGTCGAGCGGCACGGTGAAGTGCCGGTCGGTGAGGACGACACCGGGCTGACGATAACTCGTGCTCAAAAGGGCTCCCGAGACGTACGGATTCCAGGCCGCGTCCCAGTGGAGCACAAGTTCCGCCGGTGGCGGAGGCCGGGGATCAAGAAATCGGTACTGACCGGTCGCTCAGTGCGGAGATCGGCCGGAACTGAACGGCCGGTCAGCGTGCCGCCAGGCTGGAGCGGCGCACCACGAGTTCCGGCTGGAGGACGACCCGGCGGTGCTCGTGCGGGGCCGGCGCCGTCTTTGCCTCGGTCTCCTCCAGGAGGAGTTCTGCCGCGAGGGCGCCCATCGTCACGGCGGGCTGCCGTACGGAGGTGAGGGGGACGGCGGCGGCGGCCGCGAACTCGATGTCGTCGTAGCCGACGATCGCGAGGTCTTCGGGGACGGCGACACCGGCCGCGTACATGGCCTGCAGCACGCCGAGCGCGAGCAGGTCGTTGGCACAGAAGACGGCGGTCGGGCGCTCGGCGAGGCCGAGCAGGCGGGCGCCCGCGTCCCGGCCGGCCGCCACGTCGAGCCGCTCGGTGGGCAGCTCGCGCAGCAGGTCGGGGCCGAGTCCCGCCTCGGCGAGCGCGTGCAGGGCGCCCTCGCGGCGGTCCCTGACCTGGTTGAGGCCGGGCGGCCCGCTCACGTACGCGATGGAACGGTGACCGGCGTCGACGAGATGGCGTACGGCCAGGGCGCCGCCCGCCACGTCGTCGACCGACACCGAGCACTCCGTGGTGCCCTCGGCCACCCGGTCCACGAGCACGAACGGGATGCCGTGACGGCGGAACGCCGCGATGTTGCGTCCGGTCGCGTCGGCGGGCGTCAGCAGCACTCCGCGGACCCGCTGCTCGGCGAACAGCGACAGGTAGTCGGCCTCCTCGCCCGCGCTCTGCGCGCTGTTGCAGACCATGACCCCGAGCCCGGCCTCGCGTGCCGCGCGCTCGGCGCCGCGGGCCACGTCCACGAAGAACGGGTTGCCCATGTCGAGGACGAGCAGCCCCATGATGCGGCTGCGCCCGGCGCGCAGCTGGCGCGCGGACTCGCTGCGGACGTAGCCGAGCCGCTCTATCGCGGACTGGACGCGGGCCCGGGTCTCGGAGGCGACCGTGTCCGGGCGGTTGATGACGTTCGAGACGGTGCCCACGGAGACTCCGGCGACGCGGGCGACGTCCTTGATACCCACCGACTGGGCCATCAGGCAGGGACCTCCAGAGGGGGGAGAAGCGGCGGGCAGGGGCTCACATTACCCGCGGGCCCGGCGAAACCGGTGGTCATGAGGGGAGCCGGAAGTCGACGACGCGCAGCGCGGACGGAGTCGTGCCGCTGGACCTCTCCTGGTACATGACCGACAGGATCCCGTCCTGCGGGACGCGCATCTCGTCGATCAGGACCTCCCCGAAGGCGTTCAGCGCGCCGCCGTCGTACAGCAGCCTCCAGTCGGTGTACCCGGAGGACTTCGACGCGCCGGCGATCCGGCCGAACGGCAGGACCGCGTAGGCGTTGTCGTACCGGTCGAGGGCGAGCCGGGTGCGCTGGCTGGAGTTCAGCGGGACGGGGATCTCGGTCTTTGTCCAGCCGCCGGATGAGTTCTTGCGGAGGTGGAAGGCGCGGCCGTGTGCCGTCCGGTCGGCGACGTAGCCGGTGGTGCACTGGCCGAAGCGGCCGGGCACATAGCTGATGATCGCGTGCGGCAGCCCGGCGGAGTCGGTGGCCTGGCTCTCCTGGTTCATCAGCGAGTGGTCGGGATTCAGCGCGTCGACGACGAGTCCGGCGTCCGTCACGGCGACCTTGTCGGTGCCTCCGGTGGTGCCGACGACGGCACCCGCGTCGTTGCGCCAGGTGCGGCCCCGGTCGGTGGAGTGGACGTAGCCCGTGTCGTGGTTGGTGATGCCGCCGCTGCCGCACATGACGGAGTTCGACTGCTCGCGCCAGGTGAAGAAGGCGTGCAGCCGGCCGCCGCGGTCGTAGTCGATGCCGTGCAGGTACATGTTGCGGGCGGTGCTGGAGCCGTGTTCGCTGGTGTACGTGCCCGTGGAGCTGCTCCATTCGCCGAGCGCCCGCCAGGCCGAACCGTCGTACTCCGCGAGGGCGTTGCGGCCGTTCCCCGAGATGCCCGCCCGGTAGCTGAGCTGGAGCCTGCCCTCCGGGGTCGCGACGAACTGCGGGTAGGTGAACTGCGGGGTGAGGGCGAGTCCGTCGAGCGTGGTCTGCGCGGGTCCGAAGGCGGCCGCGGTCCAGGCCGTGGCCGTCGGGTTGTCGAGCAGCCCGGCCGCCGACTTCACGTAGAAGAAGCCGTCGCTGTGCGAGTCCATGTTCAGGTGCAGCCGGCCGTCGGTCCGGGACACTCCCATGGAGATCACGTTGTGCGAGTCGTCGCTCTTGAGTGTGTGGGCGAGGGTGACCTTCGACCAGGTCGACGCGGTGAGCGCCCGGCGGGCCACGACCGCGCTGCGGTCGGCGGTGTACCAGGCCGCGTACTGGTGGCCCTTGTACGTGAACAGGCCGTTCTTCTGGAACGAGTTGTTGTTGACCAGGCCGTCGTAGGACACGAAGTACAGGGCGGCGGCGTCCAGGAGGGTGCTGCCGGCCGGGGTGACGGCCGGGCCGGGATCGGCCGCCCTCGCCGTGCCGGGTGCCGCCACCACGCCCGCGAGGGCCGTCGCCAGCAAGGTGCGTCTTCTCATGTCCGGGACTCCTGGGGTCGGGCCGAATGGGGCGGACGAAAGGTGCGGGCGGGAGGTGCGGGCGGGAGCGGGCGGCTGCTCACGTCCGGTGGGGGTCACGCGAGGTGGAACACCTCGCTGAGGGGCTTCATGGCCTCGTCGGGTCTGGCGCCGTCCAGCGACTCGAAGAACGGCGCCATCTCCGCCTGCCAGCGGGCGTTGACGTCGGTGGCCTCCATGCCGGCCTGTGCGGCGGCGAAGTCCTCGATCTCCAGGTAGCCGACCAGGAGACCATCCTCCCGCAGGAAGAGCGAGTAGTTGTGCCAGCCGGTCGCCGAGAGCGCCTCACGCATCTCCGGCCACACGGTGGCGTGCCGCTCGCGGTACTCGTCGAGGCGGTCCGCACGGACCTTCAGCAGAAAGCACACACGCTGCATCAAGAAGCCTCCGCTGCCTAGAAGTTGAACTGGTCGATGTTCTTCTTGTCGAAGACGGTCGGCTTGCCGAGACTGATCACGCCGTCCTTGCCGATGGTGTACGAGCCCATGTCACCGGCCTTGAAGGTCTCGCCCTCCTTGCCGGAGATCTGCCCCGACGACAGGGCCACCGCGGTCCGCGCGGCCAGCTCGCCGAGCTTCGCCGGGTCCCACAGCTCGAAGGCCTCGACCGTGCCGTTCTTCACGTACTTGCGCATGTCGTTGGGGGTGCCGAGGCCGGTCAGCTTGACCTTGCCCTTGTACTTGGAGCCCGAAAGGTACTGTGCGGCGGCCTTGATGCCGACGGTGGTCGGAGAGATGATCCCGGCCAGCTTCGGGTGCTCCTGGAGCAGGCCCTGGGTCTGCTGGAAGGACTGCTGGGCGTCGTCGTTGCCGTACGCGACCTTCACCAGCTTGATGTTCTTGTACTTCGGGTCCTTCAGCTCGTCCTTCATGAAGTCGATCCAGAGGTTCTGGTTCGTCGCGGTCTGCGCGGCCGACAGGATCGCGATCTCGCCCTTGTAGCCGATCTGTTCGGCGAGCAGCTGCACCTCGGTGCGCCCGAGGTCCTCGGCGCCGGCCTGGGAGACGAAGGCGTTGCGGCAGTCGGCCTTGGTGTCGGAGTCGTAGGTGACGACCTTGATCTTGTTCTTCATGGCCTGCTTGAGCGCCGTGCACAGGGCGCCCGGGTCCTGCGCGGAGACGGCCATCGCGTCGACCTGCTGCTGCGTGAGGGTGTTCACGTACGACACCTGGCCGGAGGTGTCGGTGGCGCTGCTCGGGCCGACCTCCTTGTAGCTGGAGCCGAGTTCCCTGAGCGCCTTCTCGCCGCCCTTGTCGGCGGAGGTGAAGTACGGGTTGTTGACCTGCTTGGGCAGGAAGCCGACGGTGAGGCCCTTCTTGGTGGCGGCGTTCGGGTCGGCCTTGCCGGCCGAGGCGGCGGCGCCGCCCCCGTCCTTGACGTCGTCCTTGGTGGTGCCGCCGCAGGCGGTGGCGGCCAGGGCAAGGGAGGTGACGGCGGCGAGGGCCGCGCAGGTGCGGCGGATCGATGACTTGCGCATGGCGGAGATCCTTTGCGGAAGGTACGAGGGGTACGGGTTACGAGGCGGGGGTCGGGGTGGAGGCGGCTCTGCGTCCCGCCCTCGCGACGGAGATCTGCCGTGCGACCCGGGGGCCGAGCACGGAGAGGACGAGCAGGACGCCGGTGACGACGATCTGCGACTGTGCGGAGACGTCCTTCAGGCTCATCACGTTCTGCAGTGCGCCGAGCAGGAAGACTCCCGCGATCGCGCCGCCGAGCGTGCCCTTGCCGCCGTCGAAGTCGATGCCGCCGAGCAGGACGGCGGCGACGACGGACAGTTCGAGCCCGGTGGCGTTGTCGTAGCGGGCGCTGGCGTAGTGCAGCGCCCAGAAGATGCCGGTGAGCGACGCCATCAGTCCGGTCGCGACGAACAGGAGCAGCTTGTGCCGCCGGACGCGGATGCCGGCGAAGCGTGCGGCCTCCTCGTTCGCGCCGACCGCGAACAGGGAACGCCCGAAGGGGGTGGCGTGCAGCACGACCACCGCGATCGCGAGCAGCGCCAGGAAGGGCGGGAGGGCGTACGGGACGAACGTGCCGCCGATGCGTCCGGCGGCGAAGTCCAGGTACGGGGTGGGGAAGTCCGTCACCGCGTCGGAGCCGAGCACGATCTGCGCGATGCCCCGGTAGGCGGCGAGGGTGCCGATGGTGACGGCGAGGGAGGGCAGGCCGAGCCGGGTCACCAGCAGACCGTTGACCAGGCCGCAGGCCACGCCCAGCAGCAGGCACAGCGGGATGATCGACTCGATGGACATGCCCTGGTTCCACAGGGCGCCCATCACCGCGCCGGACAGGCCGGCCGTGGACGCGACGGAGAGGTCGATCTCCCCGGCCACCACGAGCAGGGTCATCGGCAGGGCGATCAGCGCGATGGGCAGAGTGTTGCCGATCAGGAACGACAGGTTGAGGGCGTTGCCGAAGCCGTCGACGAGCCCGAAGGAGAACAGCAGGACGACGATGAGGAGGGCGCCGACGGCTGAATCCCACCTTTTCAAGGCGGACCGGCGCACGGCGCGCGCGAGGGACGAGTCAGCCATGGCGGGCGTTCCTCTTCTTCAGGGCGGTGGCCACGCGCAGCGCGACGATGCGGTCGACCGCGATGGCGAGGATGAGCAGGACGCCGTTGATGGCGAGCACCCACACGGAGCTGACGCCGAGGGCGGGCAGCACGCTGTTGACGGAAGTGAGCAGCAGGGCGCCCAGGGCGGCCCCGTAGACGCTGCCGGAGCCGCCGGTGAAGACGACGCCGCCGACCACCACCGCGCTGACGACGGTGAGTTCGTAGCCGCTGCCGGTGCCGGAGTCCACGTTGCCGAAGCGGGCGAGGTAGAGGGCGCCGGCGAGTCCGGCGAGGCCGCCGCAGAAGGTGTAGGCGGCCAGGATCCGTTTGCGGACGGGGATGCCGGCGAGCCGGGCGGCCTCGGGGTTGGAGCCGAGCGCGTACAGCTCGCGTCCGCTGCCGAAGTGCTTGAGGTAGTACGCCGTCGCGATCAGCACCGCCAGGGCGATCAGCGCGAGGTAGGGCACCGCGGAGATGCCGCCGGAGCCGAAGTCGATGAATCCGTCGGGCAGGCCCGCCGCGGTGATCTGCCGGGAGCCGACCCAGATGGAGTCGATGCCGCGGATGATGTACAGCGTGCCGAGGGTGACGACGAGCGCGGGCACCTGGCCGAGGCTGACGAGCAGTCCGTTCACCAGTCCGCAGCCGATGCCGAGCAGGAGCGCGAGAAGGATCGCGACGGCGGAGCTGCCGCCGCCCTGGAGGTAGGTGCCGGCCGCGAAGGCGCTGATGCCGAGGGTCGAGCCGACCGACAGGTCGACGTTCCTGGTGATCACGACCAGTGACTGGCCGGTGGCGACGAGGACCAGGATCGTCGCGTTCAGCAGCAGGTCTCTGATGCCCTGTTCGGAGAGGAACTCGCTGTTGCCCGCCTGGGTCACGGCGATCATCACCAGGAACACGGCCAGGATGGCCAGTTCACGCATCCTGAAGACGCGGTCGACGAGCCGGGTGCCGCTCGACTTCGAGACGTCGGCGGCGGGCGCGGAGTCGGGTGCGGTCACCGTCATGCGGCGGCCCTCCCGGTGGCTGCGGCCATCACGGCTTCCTCGGTGGCTTCGGAGCGCGGGATCTCGGCGGTGAGGCGGCCCTCGTGCATCACGAGCACGCGGTCGGCCATGCCGAGGATCTCGGGCAGGTCGGAGGAGATCATCAGGACGGCGACCCCGTCGGCGGCGAGCTGCGAGAGCAGCCGGTGCACCTCGGCCTTCGTACCGACGTCGATGCCGCGGGTGGGCTCGTCGACGATGAGGACCTTGGGGCCGGTGGCGAGCCACTTGGCGAGGACGACCTTCTGCTGGTTGCCGCCCGACAGGGTGCCGACGGCGTCCGCGATCCGCGCGTACTTGACCTGGAGCCTGACGGCCCAGTCGAGGGACCGGCTGCGTTCTGCGCCGCGGTCCATCAGGCCGGCCCTGACGGTCGAGCGCAGGCCGGTGAGTCCGATGTTGCGCTCGATCGACATGTCCATCACCAGGCCCTGCGCCCGCCGGTCCTCGGGGACCAGGGCAAGGCCCGCGGCCATGGCCGCGGACGGGGCGCCGTTCGTCAACTGCCTTCCGTCGACCGCCACTTCGCCCGCGTCCCGGCGGTCGACGCCGAACACGGCCCGGGCGACCTCGGTGCGCCCGGCGCCGACGAGCCCGGCGAGGCCGACGATCTCGCCGCGGCGCACGTCGAAGGAGACGTCGGTGAAGACGCCCTCGCGGGTCAGCCGCCGCACGCTGAGGGCGACGTCGCCCGGCCGGACGTCCTGCTTGGGGTAGAGATCGTCGAGGTCGCGGCCGACCATCCGGCGCACGAGGCCGTCCTCGGTCATGCCGTCCAGCGGTTCGCTGGAGATCAAGGCACCGTCGCGCAAGGTCGTGACCCGTTGGCAGATCCGGAAGATCTCCTCCAGGCGGTGGGAGATGAAGAGCACCGCCGAGCCCTGCTCGCGCAGGGTGCGCACGACGCCGAACAGGCGCGCGACCTCGCTCCCGGTGAGCGCGGCGGTCGGCTCGTCCATGATCAGCACGCGGGCGTCGAAGGAGAGTGCCTTGGCGATCTCGACGATCTGCTGGTCCGCGATGGACAGGCCGCGGGCCGGGCGGTCGGGGTCGAGTTCGACACCGAGGCGCCGCATGAGGGCCAGGGTCGCGGCGCGGGTGGCCTTGTGGTCGATGCGGCCGAGGGTGCGCCGGGGCCGGCGGCCCATGAAGATGTTCTCGGCGATCGACAGGTCGGGGAAGAGCGTGGGTTCCTGGTAGATCACGGCGATGCCCGCGTCGCGGGCGTCGGCGGGACCGTGGAAGACGGTGGGTTCCCCGTCCAGCAGCACCTGACCGGCGTCCGGTCGGTGCACGCCGGCGAGCGTCTTGATGAGGGTCGACTTGCCCGCGCCGTTCTCGCCGGCGAGGGCGTGCACCTCGCCGGGGAAGAGTTCCAGGGACACGTCCCGCAGGGCGCGTACGGCGCCGAAGGACTTCGATATGTCCCTGAGCGCCAGCACGGGGGCCGGACCCGAGTCGGACCGGTGGGTCATGTGGGCTCCTCAACGACGCGGGCGGGGAAGCCTCACGACGTCGTGAAAGGTTTCAACTAGGTTGCCGGGACGTTAGGCAGGTCACGCAGGTCACGTCAATGGGTGCGAGTCGAAATTTTCGATACCCGGTGGTCACGACCGAATCACGGAAGGCAGTCCGGGTCGAGGGGGTTGACAGCCCTGCGGGGTGCTCATAGCTTCTGGCTTCTGAATCGTTTCAGACCGACTCGTTCAGAACCGATGTCGCACCCGAAGTCACAGGAGCCCTGAAGTGACCGAGCTCGCCGCGGTGAAGGCCGCACTCAAGACCCAGGCAGTAGAGACGCCGTCATGGGCGTACGGGAACTCGGGAACCCGCTTCAAGGTGTTCGCGCAGCCAGGAGTGCCGCGCGATCCGCGCGAGAAGCTGGACGACGCCGCCAAGGTGCACGAGTTCACCGGGGCCGCGCCGACCGTCGCGCTGCACATCCCCTGGGACCGGGTCGACGACTACGCGGCTCTCGCGAAGCACGCCGAGGAACGCGGCGTGCGGCTGGGTGCGATCAACTCCAACACCTTCCAGGACGACGACTACCGGCTCGGCAGCATCTGCCACCCCGACGCCGCGGTGCGCCGCAAGGCCGTCGACCACCTGCTCGAATGCGTCGACATCATGGACGCCACGGGGTCCAGGGACCTGAAGCTGTGGTTCGCGGACGGCACGAACTACCCCGGCCAGGACGACATCCGCGAGCGCCAGGACCGGCTCGCCGAGGGCCTCGCGAAGGTCTACGAGCGGCTGGGCGACGACCAGCGGATGCTGCTGGAGTACAAATTCTTCGAGCCCGCCTTCTACACCACGGACGTCCCCGACTGGGGCACCGCCTACGCGCACTGCCTCAAGCTCGGCCCCAAGGCGCAGGTCGTCGTCGACACCGGGCACCACGCGCCCGGCACCAACATCGAGTTCATCGTCGCCACGCTGCTGCGCGAGGGGAAGCTCGGCGGCTTCGACTTCAACTCGCGCTTCTACGCGGACGACGACCTCATGGTGGGCGCCGCCGACCCCTTCCAGCTCTTCCGGATCATGTACGAGGTGATCCGGGGCGGCGGCTTCGCGCCCGAGGTCGCCTTCATGCTCGACCAGTGCCACAACATCGAGGCCAAGATCCCGGCGATCATCCGCTCGGTGATGAACGTCCAGGAGGCCACGGCGAAGGCTCTCCTCGTCGACGGGTCCGCGCTCGCCGAGGCCCAGCGCTCCGGTGACGTGCTCGCGGCGAACGCGGTGGTGATGGACGCGTACAACACCGACGTACGGCCGCTGCTGGCCGAGGTCCGTGAGGAGCTCGGTCTGGATCCCGACCCGGTCGCCGCGTACCGCCGGTCCGGCTGGCAGGAGCGGATCGCCGAGGAGCGGGTCGGGGGGCGGCAGGCGGGGTGGGGAGCGTAGCCGCTGCGCTCGGCCCGGGCGGGGTTCGGTCACCGTCGGCCCCGGTGCCGGGGGTGGCCTGCGGGCGGCGGCCCGCTCGGGCGGGCGTCTTCGGCCGTCCGCCGGTGGGGGCAGCCGCCCGGCGTAGGGCCCGAGGCCGGTGGTGGACCTGCGGTCGGCTTCGGCTGGTCGCGCAGTTCCCCGCGCCCCTTACGGGGCACAGCCAGCCGTCCGCCGGTGCGGGCCGCCGCCCGCCGTAGGGCCCGAGGCCGGTGGTGGACCTGCGGTCGGCTTCGGCTGGTCGCGCAGTTCCCCGCGCCCCTTACGGGGCACAGCCGGCCGTCCGCCGGTGCGGGCCCCCGCTCGCCGTAGGACCTGAGGCCGGTGGTGGACCTCGGGCCGGGGTGGGCTGGTCGCGCAGTTCCCCGCGCCCCTTGCGGGGCACAGCCGGCCGTCCGCCGGTGCGGGCCCCCGCTCGCCGTAGGGCCCGAGGCCGGTGGTGGACCTCGGGCCGGGGTGGGCTGGTCGCGCAGTTCCCCGCGCCCCTTGCGGGGCACAGCTCAACGCGCGGATGTCCGCGCGCCTATTCGTTCACACTCTCTCTAAGGACCCGGAACATGGCACCCCATCCCGAAGCCGCCGCTCTGCTGGCCCGTTCGCGTCGGCTCGGCGCCGATCCGCGCAACACGAACTACGCGGGCGGCAACACGTCCGCCAAGGGAAGCGAGACCGACCCCGTGACCGGCGGTGACGTCGAGCTGATGTGGGTCAAGGGGTCCGGCGGCGACCTCGGCACCCTCACCGAGTCCGGTCTCGCGGTGCTCCGCCTCGACCGGCTGCGCGCCCTGACGGACGTCTACCCGGGGGTGGAGCGCGAGGACGAGATGGTCGCCGCGTTCGACTACTGCCTGCACGGCAAGGGGGGCGCGGCCCCGTCCATCGACACGGCGATGCACGGACTGGTGGACGCGGCGCACGTCGACCATCTGCACCCCGACTCCGGCATCGCGCTGGCCTGCGCGGCCGACGGCGAGAAGCTGACCGCAGAGTGCTTCGGCGACAGCGTGGTGTGGGTGCCCTGGCGCCGCCCCGGCTTCCAGCTCGGCCTGGACATCGCGGCCGTCAAGGAGGCCAACCCGCGGGCCGTCGGCTGTGTCCTCGGCGGACACGGCATCACGGCGTGGGGCGAGACCGCGGACGAGTGCGAACGCAACTCGCTGCACATCATCCGCACCGCGGAGGCGTTCCTCGCGGAGCGGGGGAAGGCCGAACCGTTCGGACCGGTCGTCGAGGGATACGAGGCGCTCCCCGAGGCTGAGCGCCGGGAACGCGCCGCGGCCCTCGCGCCGTACGTACGCGCCGTCGCCTCCAAGGACCGCCCGCAGGTCGGCCACTTCACGGACTCCGACGTCGTCCTCGACTTCCTGGCGCGCGCCGGGCACCCGCGTCTGGCGGCGCTCGGCACCTCCTGCCCCGACCATTTCCTGCGGACGAAGGTCAGGCCGCTCGTGCTCGACCTGCCGCCGTCGGCCTCCCTCGACGACGCGGTCGCCCGCCTCGGGGAGCTGCACGCCGAGTACCGCGAGGAGTACGCGGCCTACTACACCCGGCACGCCGACGCCGGATCCCCCGCGATGCGCGGCGCGGACCCGGCGGTGGTCCTCGTCCCCGGGATCGGCATGTTCAGCTTCGGCAGGGACAAGCAGACCGCGCGGGTGGCGGGTGAGTTCTACGTCAACGCGATCAACGTGATGCGCGGGGCCGAGTCGGTCTCCACGTACGCGCCGATCGAGGAGTCGGAGAAGTTCCGGATCGAGTACTGGGCGCTGGAGGAGGCCAAGCTCCGGCGGATGCCGAAGCCGAAGCCGCTCGCCACCCGGGTGGCGCTCGTGACGGGTGCCGGCAGCGGCATCGGCAAGGCGATCGCCGGGCGGCTGGTCGCCGAGGGTGCCTGTGTGGTGGTCGCCGACCTGAACGCGGAGGGCGCGGCACAGGTCGCCGAGCAGCTGGGCGGACCGGACAAGGCCGTCGCCGTGGCCGTCGACGTGACCTCCGAGGAGCAGATCGCCGAGGCCTTCAGGACGGCGGTGCTCGCCTTCGGCGGGGTCGACCTCGTGGTCAACAACGCGGGCATCTCGATCTCCAAGCCCCTTCTGGAGACCTCGGCCCGCGACTGGGACCTCCAGCACGACATCATGGCCCGCGGCTCCTTCCTCGTCTCGCGCGAGGCGGCCCGCGTGATGATCCGGCAGCGGCTGGGCGGCGACATCGTCTACATCGCCTCCAAGAACGCGGTCTTCGCCGGCCCCAACAACATCGCCTACTCCGCCACCAAGGCCGACCAGGCCCATCAAGTGCGGTTGCTGGCAGCCGAGTTGGGGGAGCACGGCATCCGGGTCAACGGTGTGAACCCGGACGGCGTCGTGCGCGGCTCCGGGATCTTCGCGGGGGGCTGGGGCGCGCAGCGCGCGGCCACGTACGGCATCGAGGAGGAGAAGCTCGGCGAGTTCTACGCCCAGCGGACCATCCTGAAGCGGGAGGTGCTGCCCGAGCACGTCGCGAACGCGGTGTTCGCCCTGACGGGCGGCGACCTGACCCACACCACCGGCCTGCACGTCCCGGTCGACGCCGGCGTGGCCGCCGCCTTCCTGCGGTGACGGCCGTGCAGACGTACGCCGCGGTCGACCTCGGCGCGTCCAGCGGGCGCGTCATGGTCGGCCGCGTGGGCCCCGGGTCGCTGGAGCTCACCGAGGCGCACCGCTTCCCCAACCGGCCGGTGCGCGTCCCCGAGGGGCTGCGCTGGGACATCCTCGCGCTGTACGCGGGTGTCCTGGACGGCCTGCGGGCCGCGGGGCAGGTCGACTCCGTGGGCGTCGACAGCTGGGCGGTGGACTACGGGCTGCTCGACGCGGACGGGGCGCTGCTGGGCAATCCGGTGCACTATCGCGACCCCCGCACGCAGGGCGTCGCGGAGCGGGTGTGGGAGACGGTGCCGGCCGCCGAGCTGTACGCGGCGACCGGACTGCAGTACGCGCCCTTCAACACGCTCTACCAGCTGACGGCCGCCCGGTCGTCGGCCCAACTGGCGCATGCCGAGCGGTTGTTGCTCATCCCCGACCTGCTGACGTACTGGCTCACCGGCGAGGCGGGCACCGAGCTGACCAACGCCTCCACCACGCAGCTGATCGACCCGCGCACGCGCGACTGGTCCCACGACGTGGCGGACCGGCTCGGCATCGACCTGAAGCTGTTCGCCCCGCTGCGCAGGCCCGGCGACCCGGCGGGACTGCTGCGGCCGCACGTCCTTCAGGAGACCGGGCTGACGGGGCCGGTGCCGGTGACGGCCGTCGGTTCGCACGACACCGCGTCCGCGGTGGCCGCCGTCCCTGCCCCTGGCGAGCGCTTCGCGTACATCTGCACCGGCACCTGGTCCCTGGCGGGTCTGGAACTGGACGCGCCCGTCCTCACCGAGGCGAGCCGCGCGGCCAACTTCACCAACGAGCTGGGGCTGGACGGCACGGTCCGCTTCCTGCGCAACATCATGGGCCTGTGGCTGCTCCAGGAGTGCGTACGGGAATGGGGCGGCCCGGACCTGGCCGGACTGCTCCGGGACGCGGCGGAGGTGCCGTCGCTGCGCTCCGTCGTCGACGCGGGCGACACGGCGTTCCTCGCGCCCGGCCGGATGCCGGCCCGGATCGCACAGGCGTGCCGGGCGTCGGGCCAGCCGGTGCCCGAGTCGCGGGCGGAGATCACCCGCTGCATCCTCGACTCCCTCGCGCTCGCCCACCGGCGGGCGGTCACCGAGGCGCAGGCGCTCGCCGACCATCCGGTCGACGTCGTGCACATCGTCGGCGGCGGCACCCGCAACGCCCTGCTGTGCCGGCTCACCGCGGACGCCTGCGGCCTGCCCGTCGTGGCGGGCCCGTCCGAGGCGGCGGCCCTGGGCAACGTCCTCGTCCAGGCCCGCGCCCGGGGACTGGTCGGCGACCGCGCCGACATGCGCGAACTCCTCGTACGCACCCAGCCGTTGGTGCGCTACGAGCCGCGCGGCGACCCGGCGGCGTGGGAAGCGGCCCAGAGCCGCCTCACCGGCCGGTGAGCGCGGACAACCGTTCCGCGCCGCCCGTCCGGTCCCCCACTACGCTGAGCGCGTGTGGCGGGACCCAGCACCCATCCGATGACTGACCCCGAGGAGCCGCGATGCGTGTCGCCCTGTTCCTGACCTGTGTCAACGACACGCTCTATCCGGACACGGGCCGCGCCGTGGTGAAACTGCTGACCAGACTGGGTGTCGAGGTCGACTTCCCGATGGCTCAGACGTGTTGCGGGCAGGCGCACTACAACACCGGGTACCGGCACGAGGCCGAGCCGATGGCCCGGCATTTCTCCGATGTATTCGGTGGCTACGAGGCGATCGTGACACCGTCCGGGTCGTGCGGCGCGATGGTCCGGGAGCTGTATCCGCGGATGGGCGAGCGGGCACGGTCGGAGGGCCGCGGGGGCACCCTCGCGGCGAGGCTCGCCCCGGTCGTGCCGAAGACGTACGAGCTCACCGAGTTCCTCGTCGACGTCCTCGGGGTGACCGACGTCGGCGCGTACTACCCGCACACGGTGACGTACCACCCGACCTGTCACGGACTGCGCGGCCTGGGCCTGGGTGCGAGGCCGCGCCGGCTGCTGGAGGCGGTGAGGGGGCTCGAACTGCGTGAGCTGCCGGGTGCGGAGGAGTGCTGCGGCTTCGGCGGGACCTTCGCGGTGAAGAATCCCGACGTCTCGATGGCGATGGGCACCGACAAGGTGCGCCACGCCGAGTCGACGGGCGCTCAGGTGCTGTGCGCGGCGGACAACTCCTGTCTCATGCACATCGGCGGCACCATGGCCCGGCTCGGCACGGGCATGCGGCCGGTGCACATCGCGGAGATCCTGGCGAGCACGGAAGAGGAGACCCTGACATGAGCGGGACCTTCGTCGGCATGCCGGCCTTCCCCGAGGCGGCGCGCGAGGCCGTCAACAACCCGACACTGCGCGGCAATCTGCGCCATGCGACGCACACGATCCGCGCCAAGCGCGCGCACGCGGTCGCCGAACTCGGTGACTGGGCCGCCCTGCGCGAGGCGGGCAAGCAGATCAAGGACCACACACTCCGTCACCTCGACCGCTACCTGGTGCAGTTGGAGGAGTCGGTCACGGCGGCCGGGGGCACCGTGCACTGGGCCGCCGACGCCGACGAGGCCAACCGGATCGTCGCGGACCTCGTGAAGGCGACCGGTGAGAGCGAGGTCGTCAAGGTCAAGTCGATGGCGACGCAGGAGATCGGGCTGAACGAGGCGCTGGAGGCCGAGGGCATCCGCGCGTACGAGACCGATCTCGCCGAGCTCATCGTGCAGTTGGGCAGGGACCGGCCCTCGCACATCCTGGTCCCGGCCATCCACCGCAACCGCGGGGAGATCCGTGAGATCTTCGCGCGGGAGATGGGCGAATGGGGCCGCCCGGCGCCCGAGGGCCTCACCGACACGCCCGCCGAACTGGCCGAGGCGGCCCGCCTCCACCTGCGGGAGAAGTTCCTGCGCGCCAGGGTCGGCATCTCCGGCGCCAACTTCATGGTCGCCGAGACCGGCACCCTGGTGGTCGTGGAGTCCGAGGGCAACGGCCGGATGTGCCTGACCCTGCCCGAGACGCTGATCTCGGTAGTCGGCATCGAGAAGGTCGTCCCCACCTGGCAGGACCTGGAGGTGTTCCTCCAGACCCTCCCCCGCTCCTCGACGGCCGAGCGCATGAACCCGTACACCAGCACGTGGACCGGCACCACCGAGGGGGACGGCCCCCGCCACTTCCACCTGGTCCTCCTGGACAACGGCCGCACCGACACGCTCGCCGACGAGGTCGGCCGGCAGGCCCTGCGCTGCATCCGCTGCTCCGCCTGCCTCAACGTCTGCCCGGTGTACGAGCGGGCCGGCGGCCACGCGTACGGCTCGGTGTACCCGGGCCCGATCGGCGCGATCCTCAGTCCCCAACTGCGGGGCACCGGAAGCGAGATCGACGCCTCGCTGCCCTACGCCTCCTCCCTGTGCGGTGCCTGCTACGACGTCTGCCCGGTCGCCATCGACATCCCCGAGGTGCTGGTGCATCTGCGGGAGCGGGTGGTCGAGGGCGGCGTGGTGACCCGCGACGGCGCCAGGGTCGTCCTGAAGCCCGCCAAGGGGCACGCCGCGGAACGGGCCGCGATGCGCGCGGCACGGTGGACGTTCGGCCGTCCGGGCGCGCTGCGAGCGGGCCAGCGGCTGGCGTCGCGGACGCGCCGTTTCCATCCGCGGACGCTGCCCGGCCCCGGCAGGGCGTGGAGTGCCGGCCGTGAGCTGCCGGCGGTGCCCGCGGAGCCGTTCCGCGACTGGTGGCAGCGTACGCACGGCGGAAAGGACCCCAAGTGAGCAGCAGGGACGTGATCCTGGGCCGGGTACGGCGCGCGATCGCCGACGTCCGGCCGGACGACACGCCGTACGAGCAGGCCTTCGCGAGGGACTATCTGCGCGAGCACGGGGAGCGGAGCGTCGCGGAGACGGTGGATCTGCTGGCGGAGAACCTCGCGGACTACCGGGCGGTGGTGCACCGCACGGATCCCGGCGAACTGCCGTACCTCATCATGAGGTTGCTGGCCGAGCGGGGGCCGCGGTACGTCCTCGTGCCGCCGGGGCTGCCGCCCGAGTGGATGTCGGCCGCCGACCCCACCCGGATCCACGACCGCGCCGTGAGCACCGCGCACGAGCTGGACCGGGTGGAGAGCGTGGTCACGGGCTGCGCGGTGGCGATCGCCGAGACCGGCACCATCGTCCTGGACGGCGGCCCCGACCAGGGCCGCCGCCGGATCACACTGGTCCCCGACCACCACGTCTGCGTCGTACGGGTGCCCGACCAGGTCGTCTCCTCCGTCCCCCAGGCCCTCGGCCGCCTGGACCCGGCCCGCCCGCTGACCTGGATCTCCGGACCGTCCGCGACGAGCGACATCGAGCTGGACCGGGTCGAGGGCGTGCACGGCCCACGCACCCTGGAGGTGGTGCTGGTGAGCGGGGGGTGACGAGCGGGTCCCGTGACCGCACCCGCTCGGGCGGGACCGGCGCGTTGCGGTGGCCCGTACGGGCTTCTGGCGCCGGGCCGCACACCACCGACGTGGGGGCCACTGAGGCAGACGGGGTGGAAGACGCCGCGTGCGGCCCGATCCGGCCGCACCACCCGGCGTTCCGGACCACGCCGGTCGGCCGCGTGGCAGGATGAGCCCATGTGGGGGCGACTGCCGTTCGGGGACGTGTTACGGGCCGAGCTGGGAGCGCCCCGGCGCTTCCACGCACTGGACAGCAGCCCTCGCTCACGCGTGTGGCGCGTCGAGTTGCCGCAGACGACGGCCGTGCTGAAGCAGATCGTCGACGGCCCTGACGCCGACGAGCGGTACGCCCGCGAGGTGGCCGCCCTGCGCCTCGCCGCCCGGGCCGGGCTGCCCGTGGTGCCCACGTTGCTGGCCACCGATCCCGGCCGGCGGATCCTGGTGCTCGAGCACCTGGACCACCGGCGCCCGGCCGGGGACTGGATCGTCGGCTACGCGACCGCGTTGGCACGGCTGCATGCCACCGGCCGCCCGGAGGACGCCGGGACACTCCCCCGGTGGCAGGGCCCGAACCACGCCGATGCCGGGTCCTTCCTGCGGCTGGCCGGGGCTCTGGAGGTTCCTGTCGGCGCCGGCGTGTCCGGGGAGCTGACCGGCCTCGTGGACCGGCTCGGCCAGGTACCCGGGCATGCCCTTCTGCACGGGGATCCCTGTCCCGGCAACGACCTCCACACCGCCGCGGGGATCAGGTTCATCGATTTCGAGCAGGCGTCACTGGGCAGCGGCCTGATGGAGCTGGCCTACCTGCGTATCGGTTTCCCGACGTGCTGGTGCGTCACGTCGGCGCCGGAGCGATTGCTGGCACGGGCGGAGAGCGCGTACCGGAAGGAGTGGCTGCTCCTGACCGGCTCCGAGATCCGCGACAGCCTCGCCGACGCGTGCGCCGGCTGGCTGCTCCGCGGCGACGCGCTGGTCGAGCGGGCACACCGCGAGGGCACCGATCATCTGGCCCGGATTCCGCACCAGGACTGGACGTGGGGCACCGCGACCGCCCGGCAACGGCTCGTCCACCGGCTGGGGGTCGTCGGCCGGATGACGGCCGAGCACACCTCGCTCAGCGGCGTGAGTGGTCTCTGCACCGCCATGCGCCGGCGCATGCTCGCTCGCTGGCCCGCGCTTCGGCCCGTCCCGGCCGAGCGCCCCTGACCTCATTCCCGCTCCGACTCCTCCGCCAGCGTCCCCTCGCGCACCTTGTCGTAGCAGCCGCTGAGCAGCCGGGAGACGTGCATCTGCGAGATACCGAGCTGCTGCGCGATCCCGCTCTGGGTCATGCCGCAGAAGAACCGCAGGTAGAGGATGGTCTGCTCGCGTTCCGGCAGGGCCCGCAGGCAGGGCTTCACGGACTCGCGGTCGACGACCAGGTCGAATCCGGCGTCCGGCTGGCCGAGCGCGTCCCCCAGTGCGTAGCCGTCGTCGCTCCCGGGCAGTTCGGCGTCGAGCGAGAGAGCGGTGAAGCTGTCGAGCGCCTCCAGACCGGTGCGCACCTCGTCCTCGGTCAGCTGTGCCTCGGCGGCGATCTCGGCGAGGGACGGGTTGCGCCCGGGTGCTGTCTGCGACAGCTCCTTCACCGCCGTACGGACGCGGTTCCGCAGGTCCTGGACGCGCCGGGGTACATGCAGCAGCCACATGTGGTCACGGAAGTGGCGCTTGATCTCACCGGTGATGGTGGGGATGGCGTAGCTCTCGAAGGCGTTGCCGCGGGCGGGGTCGTAGCGGTCGACGGCCTTGACCAGACCGAGGGCGGCGACCTGGCACAGGTCCTCGGCGGATTCGCCCCGGCCCCGGAACCGGCCCGCGATGCGCTCGGCCATCGGCAGCCAGGCCCCGACCAGTTCCTCGCGCAGGGCCTGCCGCTCGGGACCGTCGGGCAGACCGCGCAGGTGTTCGAAGGCGGCGGCGGTGTCGGGAGCGTCGTCGTGCGGATGCTGCTTGATTCGGACCGTGACACTCATGGCGGGGCAACTCCTTCGAAAGGTGAACGTCACCTGGGGAGCGGCACATGAGGAGGTACGGGACACACCCGGGTTTCTGAGCCAGCTCCCACGGACGTGCCTCCTGTCCGAAGCACTAAAGGGGAAATTCCCGTTCCCGAAATCATTGAAACAAATGGCCGCCCGGGTTGACTCGCCGCAACGGGCTGATTCCGAGGTGTGATCGAATGATCGAAAAGGGCGCTTTTCAAAGCCGCGAATATTGATGGTGGGAATTCTTTCGGAAACAGCTTCGGATTTCACATGGCCTTTTCAAAGAGGGCCGGTTGCCGTACCGCGCGGGCGAAGTGAGGCGCATACGAGGCGAGTTGGGGTGCGACGCCCGGCGTCCGGTGCGTGGGGCGCAGGCATGGCCCGGCTGCCGGGGCGGACGGACTCGTTGTTACGGTTCCCCGATGTCTGACTCTTCACGGGACACTGCCGGGGGCGCCGGCTGGGGCGCCTCGGAGCCTGGGGACTACAAGCGGCTGATGCCGCAGCGGGTCGAGAAGCTGTCGTGGCTCGACCCGAGGACGCTGTGGCCGGCCCGCAACGGCGTGCTGGCGTCGTGGTTCGGGGACCCCACGGGCCGCACCCGCAGCCGCTGGGCACAGCAGCGCACAGCCGCCAGCGCTCCCGCGGACCGCGTGATCCGGCGCGACGTTCCGGACCGCTTCTCCTTCATGGTCATCGGGGACACCGGCGAGGGCGACGACTCCCAGTACGCCGTCGTGCCGGGCTTTCTGAAGGTCGGTCAGGACACGAGCTTCGCCGTCCTGGCCAGCGACGTGGTCTATCCGGTGGGCAGCGCCGACGAGTACGGCACGAAGTTCTTCCGGCCCTACCAGGACTATCAGGCACCCGTCTACGCGATACCCGGCAACCACGACTGGTACGAGGACCTCCAGGGCTTCATGCGCGTCTTCTGCGACGCCCCGCCCCTCGCCCCGCAGCCGGCCTCCTCCCGCCGACCGGCGTCGGCGTGGCTGCGTTCGCTGCTGTGGCACAGGCCGGGCCCGGTCGACGAGCAACGCCTCGCCGCCGCACGCGCGTTGCGCTCCGCACCCGCTCAACAGGTCGTGCAGCCCGGCCCGTACTGGGCGATCGACGCGGGACCCGTGCGCATCGTCGGCATCGACACCGGGCTCCTCGGCACCGTCGACGCCGAGCAGGGCCGGTGGCTGCGCGAGGTGTCCGCGGGGGACGTCCCGAAGATCCTGATCACCGGATCCCCCCTGTACGTGGACGGCGAGCACCACCCCTGCGCCATCGAGGGCGGCGGCACGGTCGACGACATCGTCCGCGACCCCCGCCACCACTACGTCGCGGCGATAGGCGGGGACATCCACAACTACCAGCGCTACCCGGTGCGGGTGGACGGCCGTACCGTCCAGTACGTGGTCGCCGGGGGCGGCGGCGCGTTCATGCACGCCACCCACACCATTCCCAAGGTCTCCGTCGCCGGCGTCACCGAGGACGACTTCCGCTGCTACCCCCTGCGCGGCGACTCGCTGGCCTTCTACAGCAGGCTCTACGGACGGCGGCTGCGGATGCGCCGCTTCTTCACGCTGGGCGAGGCCGAGGCGGCCGCAGTGATCGCCGAGCGGCTCGGCATCCGTCCGACCCGCTCCCAGGGGGCGCCCGTCCGCATCACCCGGCGCACCCGGCTGGTGGCGGGGCTGCTGGGCGCGGGCCGCCGCCCCGGCCGTCGTTCAGGGTTCCGGCTCCCCGTGCGCAAGACGTACACGCAGCTCTTCTCGCCGGGTTCGGCGACGTACAGTCCGCCCTTCTTCAAGTGCTTCCTGCGTCTGGACGTCGGCCCGGACGCGGTCCGGCTGCGCTGTTTTTCGGCCACCGGGAACCGTGATCAGGAAGTCGAGCCGCCCGTCGAGGACGAAGTGATCATCCCGCTGCGGTGAACCGGGAACCGGGCCGGCGGCCCGCCGCGTCCTTCACGTGACCGAAACGGAATGCAACTGTCCGCTTTCTGTCTGGTATCCGACGGAAGAGATCACTGTGACCACTGATAATTTGTGGGTGCCGCGATGTACCGAAAGGTCGGGGAGGGGGGCTCGCAGCCGCGTGCGCGGCAGCTGCATCGACCCGCGCGAGCAAGACTGAGTGCGAGGGAGACGCAGGCATGTCCACGTCATGGCAGCGAATACGCGAGGTGCACCCCGGCGGGGGGCCGCGGCCGGAAACCTTCCATGGCTAGGCCCGAGGAGAGCGGCGGCCCGCACCGTCGCGAGGACGCCCCGCAGCAGTCCGGTTCCCCCGAGCCCGCCCGCCGCACGCCCCCGTCCGGCCGGGACGCGGACGCGCCGCCGCGCACCGACCCCGAAGCCACCATGGCGCTGCGGGTCCCGGACGCCCCGGAGCCCGCACCCCGCCCCCGGGAGCGAACCGACCCGGAGGCCACCATGGCCCTCCGGACGCCCGACCTCGAGGCCCTCGCGGCGCGAGCCCGGGCCCTCCACCCGAAGCCGGACGCCGCGAAGCCGGGCGCCGCCAGGTCCGGCGCCGCGCAGTCGGGCGCCGCCAGGTCCGGCGCCGCGCCGTCAGGTGCCGCCAGGTCCGGCGCCGCGCCGTCAGGTGCCGCCAGGTCCGGCGCCGCGCCGTCAGGTGCCGCG
>NZ_JBWKDS010000013.1:133165-202052 GCF_056435845.1 Streptomyces sp. NPDC043867
CGCCGCCAGGTCCGGCGCCGCGCCGTCAGGTGCCGCCAGGTCCGGCGCCGCGCCGTCAGGTGCCGCCAGGTCCGGCGCCGCGCCGTCAGGTGCCGCGAAGCCGGGCGCCCCGAAGTCAGGTGCCGCAAAGCCGCCGCGTACCGGCGACACCCCCGCGGCCTCCCCCGGCCGGCCGGCCCGCACCGACCCGGAAGCCACCATGGCGCTCCGGGTGTCGGACCTGCCGAAGCCCGTGGAGCCGCGCAGCGGGCCCCGCCGCAAACCCGGTCCGTCGAAGGCCTCGGGCGTCGTGGCGGCCGCCGTCTCCGCACGCCTCGCCCCCGTCATCGAGGGCGCCGCGCCCTACGCCCGGCGCCTGCGCCCGAAGTACCCGCGGCCGGGCCGCACCGACTGGCGGCGCTGGATACCGTCCTGGCGCCAGTGGCTGGGCGCCTTCCTGACGCTCTTCGCCGCCACCGCCTCCCTCCTGGGCGTCGCCTACGCCACCACGGAGATCCCGGACAACCTCAACACGTACGCCACCCAGCAGGACAACGTCTACTTCTGGTCGGACGGGACGCCCATGGCCCGTACCGGCTGGGTGCGACGCCAGGAGATGCCGCTCAAGGACATCCCCGAGCAGGTGCGCTGGGCCGTGCTGGCCGCGGAGAACCAGAGTTTCTACTCCGACCCCGGCATCTCCGCCAGCGGCATCACCCGCGCGCTGTGGCGCACCGTCGGCGAGGGCGACACGCAGGGCGGCTCCACCATCACCCAGCAGTACGTCAAGAACGTGTACCTCTCCCAGGACCGCTCGGTGGGCCGCAAGCTCACCGAGGCCATGATGGCCATCAAGCTCGACCAGAAGATGAGCAAGGACCAGATCCTGGAGGGCTACCTCAACACCAGCTGGTTCGGCCGGGGCACCTACGGCATCCAGCGGGCCGCGCAGGCGTACTACGGCAAGGAGGTCAGCGAACTCAACGTCAGCGAGGCCGCGTTCCTCGCCTCGCTGCTGAAGGGCGCCGGCCTCTACGACCCCTCGCTCAGCGGGGGCAACCACGCCCGGGCCGTGGAACGCTGGTCCTGGATCCTCGACGGCATGGTGAAGATCGGCAAGCTGTCGGCGTCCCAGCGGGCGAAGTACACCGAGTTCCCCGAGCCCCTCAAGCAGTCCCAGGTCTACGACACCGGCCACCAGAGCGACTACCTCGTCGAGCTGGCGACCCAGTACGCCAAGAAGTCCGCGCACATCTCCGACCAGGAGTTCGACCTGGGCGGCTACCAGATCTACACCACCTTCGACCGCAAGCGGGAGAACGCCCTGACCGCCGCCGTCGCCCGCGCGCGCAAGGCAGCCGGGAAGGACGACCCCGACAAGGCGAAGACCGCGCACTACGGGGCCGCCTCGGTCGCCGACGACGGCCGGATCCTCGCCGTCTACGGCGGCCCCGACCACCGCAAGCAGGGCTTCAACGAGTCCAACGCGACGACCGTCCCGGCCGGCTCCGCGTTCCTGCCGTTCGTCTACGCGGCCGGACTGGAACACGGTGTCCGCAAGGAGCGGGACACGACGACCACCACCGTCGTCGGTCCCGACTCCGTCTACAACGGAGACGACGACGTGCCCGTCACCACGCCCGAGGGCCCCTACTGGGACCGCAGCGGCAAGAAGGTGACCGCCCGCAACGACGACGGCAAGTCCTGGGGACAGATCCCCCTGCACAAGGCGCTCGCCTCGTCCGTCAACGCGCCGTTCATGCAGCTCGGCCTGGACACCGGCCTCGACAAGGTGCGCCTGACCGCTCAGGCCGCCGGACTGCTGTCGTCCAGCATGGGCCCGCAGGTCCCCGAGCTGTCGCTGGGCAGCTCGACCCCCAGCGCGATCCGCATGGCCAGCGCGTACGCCACGTTCGCCGCCGCGGGCACCCACACCGAGCCCTACTCGGTGCGCCGCATCACCCGCAACGGCAGTGTCGTCGCGCTGAGCACACCGAAACCGCGCCGCGCGATCAGAGCCGAGGTCGCCGGCCAGGTCACCGACGCGCTCAGGGAGTCCTTCCGCACCCAGCACCCGGACGCGGCGCCGGCCTCGGTGACGGTCGCGGGCAAGGGCGGCACCAACCAGAAGGACACGGCCGGCTGGTACGTGGGCACGCACCGCTCGGTGTCCACGGCGGTCGTCACCTACCGCATGGACCTGTCCGAAAGCCTGGAACCCCTCCCGCTGAAAGGCGTGGCCGGTACGCCCGCCACCTCCGTCCCCTACGACATCTGGTCGCGTGCCATGAGCCCGCTCAGCTGACGCGAGCGGCGACGGCACCATGCCGCTCCGCTCTCCCTCCTCGCAGAATGCGCCACCGATGAACTCCAACGCCCACCGCCGGCGCCGCCGGCGCAGCGCCGCCGACGTCCTCGGCCAACTGACGGCCCGCCCCAGGATCCTGATGGCGGCCGTCGCCCTGGTCGTCTCCTGCATCACCGTGCCTCTGGTCGTGTGGGGCATGAAGGACGAACCGGCGTCCAGCGGGTCGGCGGTCGGCAAGTCGCCCGGCGACGGAACCGCCAAGGGGAAGGAACCCCGGTGGGACGGCAGGACGAAGGTGATCGGGGACGGCTCCACCTCCTACACCGGGCCGCAGCGCGGCGGGCTCAAGGCGGAGCCGCTCAAGCCCGGTGAGAAGCCGCCCCAGTTCGTGGTCTTCTCCTGGGACGGCGCGCTGCAGGGCGACGACCAGCTCTTCTCGCACTACCGGGAGATGGCCGAGGAGTACAACGCCCACATGACGTTCTTCCTGACCGGCATCTACCTGCTGCCGAAGGACAAGAAGGCGCTCTACCACCCCCCGATGCACGACCCGGGCGACTCGGCGATCAGCTACCCGACCGACGAGCACATCCGCACCACGCTGACGGAGCTCGGCAAGGCGTGGAAGGACGGGAACGAGATCGGTTCCCACTTCAACGGCCACTTCTGCGGCGCCAAGGGCGGCGGCGACTGGAGCGTCGCGGAGTGGAAGAGCGAGATAAGCCAGTTCTACTCGTTCGTGGAGAAGTGGAAGACCAACACCGGCTACAGCGACCTGCCGGCCCTGCCCTTCGACGCGGAGAAGGAGATCGTGGGCGGTCGCGCGCCGTGCCTGGAGGGCCAGAAGAACCTGCTCAAGGCGATCAAGAGCTTCGACTGGCGCTACGACGCCAGCTCGGCGGGCGACTTCCAGATCTGGCCGGCGAAGAAGGACGGCGTCTGGGACTTCCCGCTGCAGATGCTTCCTTACGAGGGCGGCAAGTACCAGGGCCTGTCCATGGACTTCAACTTCCTCTACAACCAGTCCGACGGTGAGACCGACGGCGAACCGGCCCAGTACGACAAGTGGCGCGAGGAGACCACGCAGACCTATCTCAACGGCTTCAACCGCGTGTACTACGGCAGCCGGGCCCCGCTGTTCATCGGCAACCACTTCGAGAACTGGAACGGCGGCATCTACATGAAGTCCGTCGACGACGTGATCAAGAAGGTGTGCGTCCGCAAGGAGGTCCGCTGCGTGTCCTTCCGCGAGCTGGCCGACTGGATGGACGCGCAGAAGCCCGCCGTGCTGGAACGCCTGCGCAGCCTGGACCCGGCGCAGTCGCCCGACTGGTCGACCGTCGTCAAGTAGCGCCGGGGCGCCCCCGCCCGGACGGGGGCGCCGCTCACCGCCGCCGGGTCAGGCCCGGCCGGGCCCCGCCGCGTGGTCCGGGTGGCCCGTGGTGCGCCGGTCCTCCTTCATCTCCGCCTCGTACAGGTGGTCGCGTCCTTCGACGAGGTCGTCCCGCGCCTGCTTCTCCAGGTCCTTGAAGGGCTCGTAGTAGGTGGCGTTGTAGGCCTCCACGATCTGGAACGTCCAGTGCCCGGGGATCACGTTGCGGCCCAGGATGTCCCGCTCCACCCGGTCGCCGTACTCGCCGTGCCCCGCCTTGCGCAGCAGCGCCACCGCCCGGTCGAGCTCCAGGTCGGCCGTGCCGGTCAGCTGGTGGAACGCGTACAGGTGACCGCGGGCCCGTTCCGTCGTCTCCAGCGCCTTCGAGAGGGCGCCGAGGGCTTCCACGGTGGTGTCGTCGACCCCGTCCGGCCGCCGGTGGGCGCGGTCGGGTCCTTCTTGGTGCTGAGGATCGTTCATGGATCTCCAGATCCCCGCGCTCCGGCAGCTCATACCAGGGAACGCCCGAGATGATCCGCTTGGCGGGACCGCACGCGGTGAGCCTTCCGCCCGTGGCCCGCGGCACATCCGTGCGAAAGGGGCGCCGGAGGCATGATCGTGGTGCGCGGGGAACCCGTGAGCCGATCCCTGTCCGCCGAGAGAGAAGGTGGCCGATGAGCTTCCCGCCGACCGACCCCACCCCGCCCAACCCGACTCCGCCGCCCGGACCGACGGATCCGCAGCCCGGCCCCGCGCCCGTGCCCGCGCCCGTGCCCGCGCCGGACCCGGTTCCGCCGGCCCCTCCGCAGCCGGCCGGCCCGGACCCCGTGCCGCCGGCCCCCCACCCGGGGCCCCTCACCTAGGGCCGCCCGCGGACGGTCGCGTCGGACGCGTCCGTCCGTGCTGACGACCGGTCCGGCCCGCGTCACCCCGGCCGCTGTGCGCCGCCCCCGCGCCTGCCGGCGGGGTCGTCGCGGGCCCCCGCTCCCAGCAGGCCTGTCGCCTCGAATTCGGCCGCGGCCGCCAGCCGGGGAAGCTCGGTCCGGGAGATCCGGGTGACCAGGGGCGGCAGGACCGCCCGGGTGATCTGGGCGAACCGCAGCCAGCCGGGTACGTAGACGGCACGGGAGCGGCGTTCGACGGCCCTCACCATGCGCTCGGCGACCTGCTCGACCGGGTAGACCTTCCGGGCCGGAGCCGGCATGTGCGCCCGCAGTTCCCGCAGTACGGCGTGCCGGTCCGCGTCCCGGGTCATGTCCGTGTCGGTCCAGTTGAGGTAGGCGATCCCCACGGCGACGCGCTGGTGGGCCACCTCGGCCTGCAGGGCGTGCGCGAAGGACTCCACGCCGGCCTTCGAGGCGCAGTAGGCGCTCATCATCGGAGAGGCCCCGATGGAGGCGAGGGACGCGATCTGCAGGTAGTGGCCGCGCGTCGCGACGAGGTCAGGGAGGAACGCCCTGGCGGTGATCGCGCTGCCCGTCAGGTTCACGTCGATCACGCGCCGCCAGGTCGCCGGGTCGGACTCGGCGAACGGCCCGCCCTCGGCGACGCCGGCGTTGGCGATGACCGCGGACGGGGTGCCCAGGCGTACGCGGATCCGGGCGGCGGCGTGCTCCATGGCGGCGTCGTCGGTGACGTCGGCCTCCCACCACCCCGCCCGGCCGGGCAGCGTCTCCGCGACCGCCGAGATCGTCTCCGGCTGCCGCCCCAGCAGGGCCACGACGGCGCCCCGCTCGGACAGGACGCGTGCCATGGCGGCCCCGAGGCCGCGGGAGGCTCCGGTGACCACGACCACGCGGCCCGCCAGCGGGCCGGTACGACGCGAATCGGCATCAGGCATGGTCACCACGCTAACCGCGGGCCGCGAGGACGGCCTGCGGACTCCCGTCCCCTCCCCGGGGGTGAACGGGAGCGCGAGGGCCCGTGCCGCCGGTCCCGGCAGAAAAGGCGTAACTCCGCCGAAGATGGAAACCTGAGTGCAGCCATCTCGGACGGACAGCGCCGAGCTGCGAACACCGGTTTCCCCAGGAGGGTTGCATGGCTGTGCGGCACCAGCTCATCAAGAGGCCTCCCCACGTGGTGTGGGCCGTCCTGGCCGACCCCGACTGCTACAGCGAATGGGTGGTCGGCACGTCCGACACCCGGCCCGCCGAGGGACAGTGGCCCGAGGTCGGCGCGGCCCTGACCTTCGACGTGCGGATGGGCCCCTGGACGGTGAGCAACCAGACCGTCGTACGCCGCTGCGAACCCCCGCGGCAGCTCGAACTCGAGGCCAACTCCGGCCCCCTGGGCACGGCCAGGATCGCCCTGGACGTCCGGGAATGGGGCGACGACACCCTGCTGATCGTCGACGAGCACCCGCTGCGCGGTGCCGGAGGCACGCTGCACAACGCCGCCTTCGAGGTACTGGTCCAGCTGCGCCATCGCGCGATGCTCAACCGGCTGGCGGACCTGTGCGAGAACCGTTCCATCACCGGGCTCGCGAGCCGGTAGGACCCGGCGGGCACCACCGCGCGGCCTTCCGCCCGCGGCCGGGCCCGCCCCGGCGACACAGGAGGCAGAACATGCCGGACGCGGTGGTGATCGGCGCCGGGCCCAACGGTCTGGTGGCGGCCAACCTGCTGGCGGACGCGGGCTGGAGCGTGGAGGTCCTGGAGGAGCAGAGCGAACCGGGCGGCGCGGTCCGGCACGACCACGGGGTGCACCCGGACTACGTCAGCGACCTGTTCAGCTCCTTCTATCCGCTGGCCGCCGCGTCCCCGGTCCTGGCCGGCCTGCACCTCGAACGCGAGGGACTGCGCTGGAGCCACGCCCCGTACGTGCTGGCCCACCCCCTGACCGACGGCAGCTGCGCCCTGCTGGGCCGCAACCTCGACGACACCGCCGCCGCCCTGAGCGAGTTCAGCCCCGCGGACGGCGAGGCCTGGCGGGAGCTGCACCGGATCTGGGCACGGCTGGGGCCCGACATCGTCGAGGCCCTGTTCACCCCCTTCCCGCCCGTGCGCGCCGGAGCACGGCTGGCCGTGCGGCTGCGCGGGGCGGGCGGCCTGCGGCTGGCCCGGTCCCTGGTGCTGCCCGTACGGCGGCTGGGCGAGGAGGAGTTCGAGGGTCAGGGCGGCAGGCTCCTGCTCGCGGGAAACGCCCTGCACGCCGACCTCGCGCCCGAGGCCGCGGGCAGCGGCGGCTTCGGCTGGCTGATGTCCATGCTGGGCCAGACGTACGGCTTCCCGGTGCCGGCCGGCGGAGCGGGCGCCCTCACCCGGGCCCTGGTGCGCCGGCTGGAGAAGCGCGGCGGCGTGGTCCGCTGCGGTGAGCGCGTCAGCCAGGTGGTGGTGCGGGGCGGCAGGGCCGTCGGCGTGCGCACGGCCGCCGGGGAGGCCGTCTCCGCGAACCGCGCCGTCCTGGCCGACGTCTCCGTGCCCATGCTCTACGGCGCCCTCGTCGACGAGGCGCACCTGCCCGCGCAACTCCTCGCCGACCTGCGTCGTTTCCAGTGGGACTTCGCCACCTTCAAGGTGGACTGGGCCCTCGGCGGGCCCGTGCCGTGGACCGCGGAGCGGGCGGCGTCGGCGGGCACGGTCCATCTCGCCGACGGGGTGGACGAGTTGACCAGGTTCGCGGCGCAGATCGCCATGCATCAGGTCCCCGACCGGCCGTTCGCCATCTTCGGTCAGATGACCACGGCGGACCCGACCCGCTCGCCCCTCGGCACCGAATCCGCGTGGGCCTACACCCACGTGCCGCAGCGGATCACCGGTGACGCGGGCGACGACGGACTGACCGGCGCCTGGGACCGGCGCGAGCAGGAGGCGATGGCCGACCGGGTGGAGGCCCAGGTCGAGCGGTTCGCCCCCGGTTTCCGCGCCCTCGTGCGGGCCCGCCGCATCCTGGCGCCGCCCACGATGGAGAGCATGAACGCGAATCTGCACGGTGGCGCGATCAACGGCGGCACCACGGCGATGCACCAGCAGCTGGTCTTCCGTCCCGTGCCGGGCAGCGGGCGTCCCGAGACCCCGGTCAAGGGGCTCTTCCTCGCCTCCGCCGGCGCGCATCCCGGCGGCGGTGTCCACGGCGCCCCGGGCGCGAACGCCGCACGGGCCGCCCTGCACGGACGCCTCCCCACCGGTCTCACCCGGATCCAGCGCGTCCTCACGCGCCGCGACCGCAAGGGCGAGCGGACCGCGACCTGACCCGCGTGATGCGGCGTCAGCCCCCTTGAGGTGCGCTGGCCCGCACCCGCCCGCACGACGGCCCGCCGCCCCGGGGACCCGCCTGCCCGGGGCGCCGTGACATGCTGGAGCTTGCGGATCATGACGGCGAGCGAGGACGTACGGCAGGGTGAGGAAAGCGACACGGCCGACCTGGACAGGTACCTGGGACCGATTCGCGGCGTCCGACCCGGGGCTGCTGCGGCTCATGGCCGGCCTGCGGACCGTGGGCGCCATCGCGCTCGCACTCGCCGTGCTGGCCCTCATGGACGCCGACGTGACGCACATGGTGGCCGGGGCCATGGCGGCCATGGTCGCCACCTTCGCCATCCGGGAGAAGCAGCGGCGCGAACAGGCGATCACTCTCGCGCTGGGCCTGCCCGTGTCCCTCGCGGCGATGTCGCTGGGCGCCCTGCTGAACACCCACGTCATCGCGGGTGACCTCTTCTTCCTCGCCCTGATCTTCGGCGCGGTCTACAGCCGCCGGTTCGGCGACCGCGGGACGGCCCTGGGACTCATCGGTTTCCAGGTCTACTTCGTCTCACTGTTCGTACAGGCCGGCTCCGGCACGCTGCCCGGGCTGTGCCTCACCCTGGTGCTCGCCTTCGCGTGCAGCGCGGCCGCGCGTTTCGGCCTGGTGGCGGAGACACCCGAACGCATCCTGAAGCGGCTGCGGGAGGCCTTCCGGGCGCGCCTGGCCCAGCTGGTGTCCGCGCAGACCGAGCTGCTGGACGCGGGGCCGGACCGGATGGAGAAGGCCCTGGAGGAGGTACGGCGGCACACCGCCCGCCTCCACGAGACGGCCATGATGATCCAGGGCCGGCTGGAGGAGGGGACCAGCGACAGCGCCGCCGCCTCGCACGTGCAGCGCCGTATCGCCGACGCGGAGATCGCCGCCGAGCGGCTGGGCGTCCTGCTGCTCACCGCGCGCAGCGCCGAGCGCGCCGACACCCTCACCCTGCACCTGCCCAACGCCCCGGTGCCCGCCGCCGGGAACCGGCTGCGCGCCCAGGACGACATCACGGCCACACTGCGCCGCGACCTCGACGCGCTGCGCATGCTCGTCGCCCGGCCCGTCGCCGGCGGCCGCGGCACCGCGCTCGCGCACGTGCGCAACCGGCTGCTCGCCTACCGCGACGAGGAGAACCTGCCGCACGCCCCGGCCGCCGTCCAGGACGTCTTCCGCGGCATCGGCGAGGCGGCGCGCTCGGTGCTGGGCCTGCGGCTCGCCTTCGACGGGCCGCAGGACGAGTCCGACGACTCACCGGCCACGACCCGCTCGCGGGAGGAGCTGGACGCCGAGGACGTCGCCATCGCGGGGGCCGAGGACAACCAGCGGGAGGACGAGGACCGTACGGGGCTGCGGCGCCCCACGACCCGGGCCGCCGTCCAGGTGTCGGTGGGGTCGGCGCTGGCCATCGTCGGCGGCGAGTTCCTGTCCAGCCAGCGCTGGTACTGGGCGGTGCTGACCTGCTGGGTGGTCTTCCTGAACACGGCCTCCACCGGCGAGATCCTCGTCAAGGGCTACCGCAGGCTGCTGGGCACCGTCTTCGGTGTCGTCGCCGGTGTCCTGCTCGCGGGCGTGGTCGGCAACCACACGTGGACCGCGTTCGGGCTGGTCCTGCTGTTCATCTTCGCGATGTTCTTCACCGCGCCGCTGTCGTACGCCCTGATGTCGTTCTTCGTGACGGCGATGCTGGGCCTGCTGTACACGCTCCTCAACACCTACAGTCCCGAGGTGCTCGTCCTGCGGATCGAGGAGACCGCCCTCGGTGCCGTCTGCGGTGTCGTCGCAGCCGCGCTGGTGCTGCCGGTGCACACCGACCACCGGACCGACGAGCTGCTCGCCACGGTGCTGGAACGCCTCGGGGACGTGACGGGCGCCGCGGTAGAGCAGCTGAGCGGCGGACCCGCGCTCGACCTGCTGGACATGGCACGCGATCTGGACACGGCGCTGGAGGACCTGCGGGCCTCCACGCAGCCGCTCACGCACCCGATCACTCCGCTGCGCTCCCGGCGGCAGACCGCCCGTTACCTGGTGGCGCTGCTGGAGACGTGCGCGTACCACGCGCGGTCGCTGGCGGCGACGGCGGAGCTCCTCCCGCACAGCAGAACGGTCGCCGCCGATCCGCGGCTGAAGCGGGCCGGCCGGCGCATCGCGCAGAACATCGACGCACTGGTGGCCCATGTCGAGGACCGGCACGACGCGGGCGCGGTGGAGACCGGCGCCAGTCTCGCGTCCATGCTGGAGACCGACCGGTCGGGTGTTCCGCGGCACGACCGGGTCACCGGCCGCGTGCTGCGGCATCTGCAGCGGCTGGACGAGGGGGTGGTGGGCCTCGCCCGCCCGCTCGGGGTGCCCGTCTCCACCCCCGACCAGGCCGCGTCCCGGCGCTCCGCCGCGCTGTGAGGGCGGCCCCTCGGGAGGTGCCTCAGAGGCCCGCCCTGTTCCGCGCGTGCTCGAAGGCGGCCAGCGGATCGCCGGTGCTGTTCCAGGGCCAGGCGGTGACGGCGGTGCCGATGGCCTCGAAGACGGGGGCGGCCTGCTGCCTGCGGTCGGCGGCCATCAGCGCGTAGGCGAGGAGATTCAGGTCGGCGAGCTTCTTCGCGTGATGGAAGAACGCGGGCTGCGGCCAGGTGTGGTGGGCCCGTTGCAGCGACTCGACGGCCTGCGGGTTCGTCCAGTGGTTGCGGGCCACCAGGGCGTCCACTCCCCCACGGGCGAGGGCGGCGTTGTACTGCATGACCTGGGCGGTGAGTTCGACCGCGGCGCACGGTGCGTTCGCCGGCATCCGGGGGCGTATGGAGTCGATGAAGTCGAGCACCTGGACCCGCGAGCCCGCCTCCTCGGGGGAGAGGTGGGCCAGCATGCTCAGGTATGCCTCCCGGTGCCAGCGGTCGCGGGCGAGGATCTCGTTCCAGGCGCCGAAGACGTCCGACTGCACGTAGCGCTCCAGGCGGGCGATGCCGAGCAGCACCACCCACGGCGCGGGATCCCGGGGGTCGATCTCCGACGCCCGGAGGCACTGCTTGGCCGTGCCCGACGCGTCCGCCAGTCCTCCCGCCGCACGGCTGCGGACGAGTTCGGCCCAGGCGCCCAGGACCAGCGCGCTCGCGTTGCCCGGTTCACGCGTCGCCCACGCGGACGGCAGGTGCGAGTCGGACAGGTAGTCCGCGAGGACGGACATCCGGTGCGCCCGCCGGTCCCAGTCGTCCGGGTCCTGCTCGAAGAGGCGGGACAGCTGGGCCACGCACAGGTCCGTCGTGCCGAACGTGCCGGACCTGGTCGTCGCGCGCAGAGACTTCAGCAGCCTGCCGAGGTCCCCGTCGTCGAGTTCGGGGGCAAGGCGCGGCTTTCTGCGGCGACTTGAGAGAAAAGACATGATCGCATGCTATGAGCGGCGAGACGTGTCACAAGGTGCGCGGCACGATCGTTACCGGATACTGGCCGCAACCCCGGGTTACCGGCCCGTAGCACGAGACGGGCGGGTCCTTCGGGTGTCCCGTACGGCGGCCCGACGGGTCCGCAACCGGTCGCGCGGGGGCGGCGGCGGCTCTCGTCAGCCCGCCTGTGGCCCTCTCGCCTCCTGGCGCCCGGCAGTGTAGACATGGGCACATGGTCCGACTAAGGGGTCGATCCCGGGCTCGGTCGACCCGCCGGCTCGACGCTCCGCGCCCCGGGCGCGGGCGTGCTCGCGACACGCACACGGGATGGTCAGGGCAGGACGCGCACGGCTCGTCCGGGCCGCGCGGCCCGCACGGGCCCGGCGGACGCGGGCCCGGCGCCCGGCTGTGGTCGGCGCTGAGCGGACGCAGCGTCGCGGGCCAGGTGTTCGTGTTCCAGGTGGTCATCGTGCTGATGCTGGTCCTCTCCGCGGTGCTGGCGCTGGTGCTCCAGGTGCGGCACGACAGCACGCAGGAGGCCCGCAACCGTTCGCTGGCCGTCGCCGAGACGTTCGCCAACGCGCCGGGCACGCTTGAGGCCCTGCGCAGCCCGGACCCGACCGCGGTGCTCCAGCCGCGGGCCGAGGCGGCCCGCAAGCAGTCCAAGGTGGACTTCGTCGTCGTGCTGAACACCGACGGGATCCGCTACACACACCCCAAACCGGACCGGATCGGCAAGAAGTTCGTCGGAACTCTCGCGCCCGCGCTGGCCGGCCGGTCCTTCACCGAGGAGATCACGGGCACGATCGGTCCGCTCGTGCAGGCCGTGGTGCCGGTCAGGGCTGCCGACGGCTCGGTCGCGGGCCTGGTGTCGGCGGGCATCACCACCGCCAACGTGGGCGGCGCCGCCGACCGGCAGCTGCCGATCCTCATCGCCGCCGCGGGCGCGGCGCTCGTCCTGGCGACGGCGGGCACGGCGCTCGTGAGCAGACGGCTGCTGCGCCAGACCCACGGCCTCGGCCCGTACGAGATGACCCGGATGTACGAACACCACGACGCGGTGCTGCACGCCGTCCGGGAGGGCGTGATCATCGCCGGGGGCGAGGGGCGGCTGCTGCTCGCCAACGACGAGGCGCACCGGCTGCTCGGCCTGCCCGAGGACGCCGAGGGGCGGCACGTCTCGGAGCTCGGCCTCGACCCCGGCACCGCGGACCTGCTGGCCTCGGGGCGCGTCGCCACGGACGAGGTGCGTCTGGTCGGGGACCGGCTGCTGGCGATCAACCAGCGTCCCACCGACCTCAGGGGCGGCCCGCCCGGCAGTGTCGCGACGCTGCGCGACTCCACCGAGCTGCGTGCCCTGTCCGGCCGGGCCGACGTGGCACGGGAGCGCCTGAAGCTCCTGTACGACGCCGGGGTCGGCGTCGGCTCCAGCCTGGACGTGGCCCGCACCTGCGAGGAACTGGCCGAGGTGGCCGTGCCGCGGTTCGCGGACTTCGTCACCGTGGACCTGGCCGACGCGGTACTGAACGGCGAGGAACCGGACGTCATCGCCGAACTGCACCGCACGGCGTCCGGTGGGATCCGCAAGGACGCGCCCCTGTACCCGGTGGGCGAGCGCATCGCCTTCGTGGACACCTCGCCGCAGGCGCGCAGCCTGCGCACCGGCCAGGCCCTCGTGGAGCCCGACCTGAAGCGGGCGCCGGGCTGGCTCGCCCAGGACCTGGAGCGTTCCGCGCAGGTGGTGGAGTACGGGATCCACTCGCTGATCACCGTGCCGGTGCGGGTGGGACCGCTGGTGATGGGAGTGGTCAACTTCTGGCGGTCGGAAAAGCCGGAGGCCTTCGACGCGGAGGAGGTGGCCCTGGCGGAGGAACTGGTCGCGCGGGCCGCGGTCTCCATCGACAACGCGCGCCGCTACACCCGCGAGCACACGATGGCGGTGACGCTCCAGCGCAGCCTGCTCCCACGCAACCTGCCCGAGCAGAGCGCCCTGGAGATCGCCTACCGCTACCTTCCCGCGCAGGCGGGTGTGGGCGGGGACTGGTTCGACGTGCTGCCGCTGTCCGGCGCGCGGGTGGCGCTCGTGGTGGGGGACGTCGTCGGTCACGGGCTGCACGCCGCGGCCACCATGGGGCGGCTGCGCACCGCCGTCCACAACTTCTCCGCCCTGGACCTGCCGCCCGACGAACTCCTCGCGCTCCTCGACGAACTGGTCGGCCGCATCGACCAGGACGAGGCCGCGGAGGACAGCGCCGCGGCGATCACCGGCGCCACGTGCCTGTACGCCATCTACGACCCGGTCACGCTGCGGTGCACCGTCGCCCGGGCGGGCCATCCCCCGCCGGCGCTGGTGGGTCCCGACGGCACGGTCACGTTCCCCGAGGTGCCGGCCGGTCCCCCGCTGGGTGTGGGCGGCCTGCCGTTCGAGACGGCCGAGCTCGAACTGGAGGCGGGCAGCCGGCTGGTGCTCTACACGGACGGGCTCGTCGAGGACCGCGACCGGGACATCGACGCCGGGCTCACCCTGCTCGGCACCGCGCTGGCCCGGGCGGACCGGTCGCCGGAGGACACCTGCCGGGCCGTCCTCGACGCCCTGCTCCCGGCCCGTCCCAGCGACGACATCGCCCTGATCGTGGCCGGCACCCGGGCGCTGGGGGCCGACCGCGTCGCCGAGTGGCAGGTGCCGAGCGACCCGGCGGCCGTCGGTGAGGTGCGCGCCTCGGTCACCCGGCGGCTGGCGGAGTGGGGTCTGGAAGACATGGTCTTCACCACGGAGCTGGTCCTGAGCGAGCTGGTCACCAACGCGATCCGGTACGGCGGTGCCCCCATCCGGGTCCGGGTGCTGCGCGACCGCAGTCTGGTGTGCGAGGTCTTCGACAGCAGCAACACCTCGCCCCACCTGCGCTACGCGGCGAGCACGGACGAGGGCGGGCGCGGTCTGTTCCTGGTCGCCCAGCTCTGCGACCGCTGGGGCACCCGTTACACGCCCGCGGGGAAGGTCATCTGGGCGGAACAACCACTGCCCTGAGGTTCGTGCTCGTGCGTCACCTCGGGTCACGGACACCGAGCGCGAATTGCGGGACCAACTGCCGCCGCAGGTACGCATATTGATTTCTCGTCAGCTCAAGACGCCGTCCCTTCGGAAACTCCTCGCCACTCACGGTTCTGCTTTCAAATTTCGGTCGTTCAATCATTTCCCGGTCGCAGCCCGGGAATTCCCGGTGGGCGGAGCCCGGAAATCCCTTGCCCCCACAGGGCAGCCGCGTTCCTTTTGCGCATCTCCGCCCGAGGCGTTCAACTTGGAGATGGAGAACTACGTATCTCTCGTGAAGGAGTGGTGGTATGTCTTCCACCGAGTTTCTGACCGACGACATCACCGAAGTCCAGGGCATCGACGTAGAGGCGGCCCTCGACCCGGCCGAGGCCGACGGCCAGTTCCGTGACAGCCGTGAGTGCGCCGCACTCGCCCTGGTCTCGGGATCCGGCAGCCTTCTGCTGTCGCCTCCGACGCCGCGGCCGAAGAAGGGCTGACGGGGGAAGCTGAATGGAGCAGTCGAGCACGCCGACCCGATTGCCGGGCGCTGTGCGGGACCTTGCTTCGGACGTGGTCTCCGCCCTTGGGGGCGGGGACCCTTTCCGACTGTCCGGCAAGGTGACGGCACGCGACCCGGCCGGGGCGAGCGGCGATCCCGCGCTGGCCGCCGTACGCGTCCTGGGAGCCGACGTACTTCTGCCGGCCGTCCTGCACCGCGCCCCGGCCGACCGCGAGGACCTGGCCGTCTTCGACAGGGCCGTACAGGCCTATCCGCCTCCGGCCGGCGCCTCCCCCACCTCGGCGTGGAGCCACTGGGCGATGCGGCGGACGCTGATGCGGCTGGACGCGTCCTTCGACGGCGCCCCCGCGGACCATCTCGAACCCGACGGGACCTGGCTCGACGACGCGTCGTGGCAGTTCCTCACCCATCAACTCGCGGTGCTGGCACCGCTCGCGGTCCCCGCGGGTGACTGCGCGGTGTTCCGCGCGGCCCGGAGCCGGCCCGTCGACGTCGCCCGCGGTTTCGTCCGGGCGGTCCGCCGCCGCGACTGGCTGCAGGCGGCAGGCGCGGGGCGCTGGCTGGTCCTGCTCGACGGGGTGCCGGACACCCTGGGTCTGGAGACCGGTCTCGAATTCGTGGCCCAGATGGGTCAGGACGACCCACGGGTCGCCCTCCAGGTCACGGCGGCGCGGCTGATGCGGGCCGGAGCACCGGTGTGAGGGCGCTCGACGTCCGCGGGGTGGGCGAGGCCGCGCTGGCCTGGGTCTCCGCCAACCGCGGGGGATTCCGGCTCGACGAGGGCGCACTCGCCGCGTACGGGGACGTGAACACCAGTTGGAAACCCCTCGGGGAACTGGCCCAGGTGTGCGTCTGCGTCCGCCGGACCACCGCTCCCGGCGACCCGCTGCACGAAACCGCCTCCGACCTGCTGGAGTTCGCGTGGCGGCAGACCGGGAACGGCTCCCTCTTCGGCGAGTTGCAGCGTCTCGAACCCTTCGCGACCTATCCGCTGGAGGTCTACGCCGCGTTCGCGTCCGCCGGCCTGCGGCACCCCGGCTACGAGAGCGCCGCCGCGACGGTGGCCCGCACCCGCGGCTGGCGGGTGACGGAGCAGGAGCCGAACCGGCGGCTCAGTGTGCTCAACTCCGAGCGCCGCAGCGGGATCCCGGAGCACGCGGACCCCGCGCAGGCCCTTCGGCACACCTGGCTGGGCGGCCTGCCCGAGCCGTGGACCTTCGAACGCGCCGCCGGATACACGCTGACCCACGTGGTCTTCCACCTCACCGACTGGGGTCTGGTACCCCAGGGCGTACCCCCCTCGGTCGCCGCCTATCTGCGGCACTGGCTCCCGCCCTGGCTCGACACCTGCCTGGAGGACGAGCAGTGGGACCTGAGCTTCGAACTGCTGGCCGTGGCGGCGAGTCTGCCCCGGCTGCCCGAGCCGGCGGTGCTCCAGGACGCCTGGAGCAGACTCGCGACGGCCCAGGACGCCACCGGCGCCGTACCCGAAGTCGGTCGGGGGCGGGAGGGACGGGCTGCGGCGGAGGGCTTCCGGTACTGCTACCACTCGACGCTGATGGCGGCCTTCGCCGCCGCGCTCACCACCGGCCGCCTCGGCGGGAACGGCACCGAGGACGCGGCGCCGGGCGGTCCGCGCCCCCTTGAGCACGCGGCGCGGCAGGACCGGAGCGGACAAGGAGCGCCGGGATGACCAGTACCCGCCTGATCCACACCGTCGGAGTCGGCGCCGTCGAATGGCTGCACGCCCACCGCGAGGGGTTCCGGCTGGAGCCCGACGTCGACCCCGAGGTGGGCTTCCTCGACCGCTTCAAGCCGGTCGGTGAACTCGCCCTGATCTGCAAGGTGCTGTTCCGGGAAGGGGTGGCCGGGTCCCGGCAGGCCGAGCTGGCACGGCAGTTGCTCGACCACGCCTGGCGGAACACGCTCGACGGCGGCCGGCTGCTTCTGCACGGGCAGCGCATCGAGCCCGTCTCCCCCGTCCCGTTCGAGGTGTACCTCCCGTTCAAGGAACTCGGTTACAGCCATCCCGGGCTCGAGGAGGCGGTCCGGCTCAACCACCGGCTGCTGAGCTGCGCCGCCTTCGAGGCGCGGCCCGTACGCCGCCTCGGACTCTCCGCGTTCCAGCGCCGCTTCGGGCTGCCGCCCCGACCGCCGGAGGCGGACGTCGTGGGCGGGACCTGGCTGGGACGCACCCCCGAGCCCTGGACCGTGGAAGGGCACATCGCGTACGACATCACCCACACCGTCTTCCACCTGACCGACTGGGGCGAGAAACCCGAGGCACTGCCCGCGGACATCGCGGACTACCTCGCCCTGTGGCTGCCGGTCTGGCTGGACGACTGGCTGGACCTGCAACGCTGGGACCTGCTCGGCGAATTGCTCGTGGTCGACGCCTGTCTGCCGCGCCCCACGCTCGACGAGCGGGCTTGGGAGGGCTTCGCCGCGGCCCAGCAGCCCGACGGCGCGATGCCCGCCGTGCGCACCATGCCGCAGGGCGAGCCCGACGAGGTGTTCGACCTCGTCTACCATCCGACCCTGGTCGCCGCCTTCGCCTCGGTGCTCGCCACGTCCCGCGCACTGTCGCGGCTGGCGACGGCCCCGGCATGACCGCCCGCCCCGCGCCCTGGCCGGGCGACGTGCTCCTCGGCGCCGCCGACACGCTCCCGCCCCGCGGCGCTCCGCCGGACGGGTCCGCGGACGACGAGGCGGTGCGGTGGCGGCTCGATGCCGCCGTCGGTGCCGTGGACGCGCCCGACGTCGTCTTCGCCCTGTCCCGGCACGGGCGCCGCACCGTGCGCTGCGGAGGCACGGCACCGCTCCCGCCCGTGCACCGCGCCGACCTGCGCTACGAGATCGGCTCGGCCTCCAAGACGTTCACCGGGCTGCTCCTCGCCCGGCTGACGCAGTCGGGTGTGCTGTCCGGCGGCGAACCGGCCGCCGCCCTGCTGGATCCGGGCCGCCCGCCCTCCCGGGACCCCGTCACGCTCGCGCACCTGATCACCCACACGTCCGGGCTGCCCGCGCTGCCGGCCGACTTCTTCCTCCGGGCGCTGCCCACCTGGCGCTCCAACCCGTACGCCGGCTATCCGGCCGGGCGCGTGATCGACGCGTTTCTGCGGCACCGGCCACGGCACCGCCCCGGCACCCGCTGGCACTACTCCAACTTCGCCGTCTCGGTGCTCGGGCACGCCCTGGCGGCGGCCACCGCGACCCCGTGGGAGGACCTGCTCACGGCTCATGTGCTCGGGCCGCTGCGGCTGGGCGAGGTCGCGCTGCACGCCAAGGGCCCGGGCACGGACGCCACCGGGCACCGCAGGGACGGCGCGACCCCGACGCCGCCGCTGGCCGTCGGCGGGTTCCAGGCGGCCGGTGCGGTCCGGGCCACCCCGCACGACCTGCTCACCTTCCTCGAGGCGCATCTCGATCCTTCCGCCTCGCCCCTGGCCGGGGCGCTGCGGGCGGTACGCCGCCCCGTGCTCCGGCGCGGCCTCGGGCACCGGCACCTCCACACGGTGGCCTGGTTCCAGCACCCCACCGACCGCGGGCCGATGTACTTCCACTGCGGGGCGACACTCGGGCAGCAGGCCTTCCTCGGTTTCCACCCCGGCACCGGCACGGCACTGGCCGCCGTGTGCACGCGCCGCTTCCGCGCCCGCGACGCCTTCGTCCCCACCGCGTACGCGCTGCTGGCCGAGTAGGCGCCGCGGCTCCTCGAACGCCGGAAGGCCGAGGTGCGTCAGCCCGGCCGGCGTCCGAGGGGGTGGCGCCTCCCGCGGCTACGCCGTCACAGGCGCTGCCACAGCGCCGGGGTGAGCGCGGGCTGCCATGCGCCCTGCGCCTGGTGCGCCTGGAGGCACTGGTAGGTGACGCCGTCGTACTTCACCCGCGTCCCGGTGTCGTAGACCCGGCCCGCCGACCAGCCGTCCTGGCCCTCCTGCGCGGTGGGCGTACCGCCTTGCGCCGTACCGGTCCTGAGTGTCAGCCCGTATTCGCTGAGCAGCGGGTTGACCGGCTGGTAGAAGGTCGTCCCGCCGCTCGTGCAGTCCCCGGAGCCGCCCGAGGTGACGCCCTGGGCCTGCGCCCCGGAGACGTACGAGCCGCCGGAGTCGCCCGGTTCGGCGCACACCGTCGTCCGGGTCACGCCGTCGACGGTGCCCTGGGCGTAGGTGACGCTGGTGCCGTGTTCCTCGACCGTGCCGCAGTGCCAGCCGGTGGTGGACCCGGAGCGGCAGATCGCGGCGCCCACCAGAGCCTGCACGGAGCCGGCGATCTCGACGTTCTGCTCCCCCTCGCCCTTGACGTTGGGCGTCGCGGTCCAGTCGCTGGTGACGGCCACCCACGACATGTCGTGGCCGGGGAAGACGGAGCCCTGGAAGGTCCCCTGTGCCACCTTGTTGAACCCGGTGGTCGTGGCGCCCGCCTTCCCGCAGTGCCCGGCGCTCACGAAGCCCTGCTGTTCGGCCTTGGTGACGGAGAACCCGACGGAGCACCGGGCCTGGTCGTCGATGTAGTACGCGTCGCCGCCCCGCACGTCGTGCAGAAGCCGCGGCCGGTCCGGTGACACCCGGACGTCCACGAGGGCGCGGTCCACTCCGGCGGCCGCGACGAGCGCGTCCGCCGCCGCCCGGCTCGTCGCCTGGAGGGTCACCTGGTTGGTCCGCACGTCGACGTACCTGACCGGCGTGTCGAGGGCCTTGGCGCCGGCCGTCGCGCGGTCCAGCTTCTCCTTGGCGGCGGTGAGGTCGGCCAGTCCCCGCTTCACGACCGAGGCCTCGGCGCCGCCGGCCCTGATGGCGGCGACATCGGCGGCGTCGGTGGTCGCGACGGTGAGGTCGGCGGAGGTCGGGCCCTTCACCCAGGCTCCCGCGAAGTGCTTGCCCAGGGAGTTCTGCAGCCGCCCCGCGCGGGTGCCGGCCTCCGCCTCGTTCACCAGCCGGGTCCTGGCCTGAGCGGCCGTCAGGCCGAGATCGCGCTGCAGGGCGCGCAGCAGCGTCGTCGACGGCCGGTCGGCGCCGAGCGTCCGGGCGGCGGAGGGACCGGGCGCCGGCACGGGGTCGGCGGCCGCGGTCGCGGGCAGTCCCGCCAGTGCGAGCGTGCCGAGCACGGTCAGGGCGGCACAGCCTGCGCCGGCGTATCTGTGGACCATCGGTGTCTCCTCGGGTTCGGAGCGGAAAGGCGTCGAAACCGTAGGTTTTGCCGAAAACCACTCAGCTGATGTCTGCTTTCCGTCCGTTCCGCGCATTGGCCGACAGGAAGGGCCCGCCCGGCGGAGCCCGGACGCTCCGCCGGAGTTCCGGGGGTTCCACCCGCCCGCTCACTTCACGCCGGCTTGAGGCCGGGGTTGCCCGCCTCGGTGACGAAGGACGCGGCCGTCGTGATCGCCGCGCCCGGCGTCGTCACCGCGGAGACGGTTCTGAAGTCGGCGCGGGCGGACTCGCGGCCGAGTCCGACGCGTACGTAGCCGCGCCGGCCGTCGTAGAACTTCAGGTGCGGGTTGGCCTTCGTGTACGTCTCCCAGTTGTCCGGCCGCTCGACGCCGTCCTTGCCGCTCGCGACGGACGTGGCGACGATCTCCGTGCCCATGGTCCTGGACCCCGGATCGTCGAAGGAGTCCTTGATGTCGAAGGCGTAGCCCACGTGGACGTCACCCGTGAGCACCATCAGGTTCTTGATGCCGGCCGACCTGGCGCCGGCGAGCACCCGGTCGCGTGAGGCGCGGTAGCCGTCCCAGGCGTCCATGGACACCTTCGCCGGGTCGTTCAGATCGAGTTTGCGCTGGGAGAAGCAGACCTGTTGCGGCACCACGTTCCACAGGGCGTTCGAGGTCCGCCAGCCGTTGATCAGCCACTCCTCCTGGGCGGCTCCGGTGATGGTGCGCTCTGGGGCGTCGGACTCGGGGCCGGGGACGTGCTGGACATCGCCGTACGCCTGGTCGGAGCGGTACTGCCGGGTGTCGAGGACGTCGAACTGGGCCAGTGAGCCCCACTGGATGCGGCGGTAGAGCTGCGCGTCGGGGCCGCTCGGCAGCTGGGCGGCGCGCAGTGGCTGGTTCTCCCAGTAGGCGCGGTAGGCGGCGGCGCGGCGCAGCAGGAACTCCTCCGGTGGGTCGTTCTTCTCGTCGACGGCGCCCGCGTAGTTGTTCTCGGTCTCGTGGTCGTCCCAGGTCACGATGTAGGGATGCGCCGCGTGGGAGGCCCGCAGGTCCGGGTCGCTCTTGTAGAGGGCGTACCGCAGCCGGTAGTCCTCCAGGGTCTTGGCCTCGCGGTTGAAGACGTCGGGCAGGGTGCGGTCGGTGTACTTGCGGGCGCCTCCCTCGGAGTTCACGGCGTACTCGTACAGGTAGTCGCCGAGGTGGAAGACGAGGTCGACGTCGTCCTCGGCGAGATGGCGGTGCGCCGTGAAGTAGCCGTCGTGGTAGGCCTGGCAGGAGACCGCGGCGAAGGTGAGCTTCGCCGTGGCGGCCGCGGTGTCGGGCGCGGTGCGGGTGCGGCCGGTCTCGCTGATCCAGGTTCCGGTCCTGAACCGGTAGAAGTACTCGCGGTCGGCGGCGAGGCCGTCGACGTCGACGTGCAGGCAGTGGTTGTACTCGGGAAAGGCTGTGGCCAGGCCGGTGCGGACGAGCAGGGCGAAGCGCTCGTCGGACGCCACCTCCCACTGCACGAGGACGGACTGCTCGGCCAGTCCGCCGCCCGGCTCGTACGGGGAGGGCGCGAGCCGGGTCCACAGGAGCACCGAGCTGGGCGTCGGGTCCCCGGAGGCGACGCCGAGGGTGAAGGGGTCGTCGGTGATCCGCGCCGCGTCGAGTGCCGCGGCGCGGGCGGCGCCGGGCGTCGGCAGGTTGGTGGAGAAGGCGAGGGCCGCGGCTGCGGCGGTGACGGTGAGGAAGCGGCGGCGTCCCAAGTGCTGGGCGGCGGTCCGCAGTTCGGGGTCGTGGCGGGAGGGCGTGTGCGGCGGCAGCGGTCGGTGACGGCCTGCTCGGGTCATGTGGTCTCCTCTCACGGTGGCGTGCGCGGGGCCCTATGACTTCCGGACGTCGAACGACAGGGCGGCGAACTTCTGCATGCTAAACAGACAATGATCGCAATCCCGGCAAGCGGTGATGTTCGCGAGCGTCCCGCCCGTCACCTCCGCCCGCTCGGCGGCGCACCACAGTTGACGGGGCGTCGGACGCGGTCGGTGATCCGCGGCGCCGACGACCGTCGTGGACGAAACCGTCCGGGCCGGTCGGCCGCGGTCGGGGGCGACCCGGGGCGGGAGGCGGCGCCGGCGACGTACGGTCCCGGGCCGGGCACCACGGCACCGGGCACCGGGCACCGGGCACCGGCGGCGGCCGGCTGGCCGCCCGGCCCGGCCCGATGGGTTCACTCAGTGAAGCTTCCTTCGCGCTGAGGAGTCGTCCGGGCCCCACCCGGGTGCGTCCGGGCCCCACCCGGGTGCGCCGGGCGCGCGGACGGAGGAGCGTGGTGGGTGAGGAGGGCTTCCATGGGTGTGACCATGCCCCGGCGCGGGGAGGGCGAGGACCGCGGCTGGCTGCGCGGTGCGCCGGCCCCGTACTGGGTCCGGGCGCTGCCCGTCGTACTACTGGCGGGGGTCGGCATCGCGGAACTCGTGAGCCGCCAGCCGCTGGACATCGGCTTCCTGCTGGGCGCCATTCCCTCGCTGGCGGTGCTCTCCTACGGGCCGGCGGCGACCGCCGCGTTCGGCTGCCTCGTGGTCGGCCTGCTCAACATCCCGGCCCTGCACATCAACCACCCGGGCAACACGGACCTGTTGACCATCACGTTCATCGCGGCACTCAGTGTGTTCGTGTCCCTGGTGCGCAGCCGGCGCGACGCGCAACTGGTGACGGTGCGCAGTGTCGCCGAGGCCGTCCAGCTGGCCGTCCTGCCGCCGCTCGCCGAGCGCATCGGTCCCGTGAGCTGCGCAGGCCTGTACCGGGCGGCGCAGGACGGGACGCTGGTCGGCGGCGACTTCTTCGACGTGCGCGACGGCCCCCACGGGGTGCGGGCGGTGATGGGCGACGTCCAGGGGCACGGGCTGTCGGCGGTCGGGACGGTCGCCTCGCTGCTGGGTGCGTTCCGGGAAGCGGTACTGGACCAACGGGACCTGACGGCGGTGGCGGGCCGTCTCGACCGCCGGCTGTCGGTGGACTCGGCCTCGACCGAGCACACGGAGCTGTTCGCGACCGCGGTGCTCCTGGAGTTCTCGCGGGACGCCGACGTGGTGCGGCTCGTGTCCTGCGGGCACCCGCAGCCGCTGCTCCTGCGCGAAGGGAAGGCCGTCGAACTCGACGTGGAACCGGCGGCGCCGCTCGGGGTCGGGCTGCTCGGTGTCTCTCCCCCACGCGAGTGCCGGGTGCCGCTGAATCCCGGTGACCGGCTGCTGCTGGCGTCCGACGGGGTCACCGAGACCCGCGACGCGGCAGGCGCCTTCTATCCGCTGGCCGACCGGCTGAGCGCCTTCGCCGACGCGGCGCCCGACGCCCTCGTCGGCCTTCTGTGGGAGGACCTCGTACGGTTCGGCACCACCGTCTGCGACGACGTCGCGATCCTGGTCCTCACCCCGCACGCGGGGAACCCCCGGGACTGAACGGGTGCCTGTGCCGCGTCTTCCCGGGCATACGGACGCCATTGGGGAGGAGAGGTGTCATGTATCTGGCACGAGGAACAGGTGGCGATCCCGAGAACTGGCTCTGGGCGCTGGGCGCGCTCGTGCTGTACGTGGTGATCAGCTACGGCCTGCAGTACCGGGCGCGGGTACGCCGCGGCTCCCGGCACCCGGCCGGCGACGCGCTGCACGATCTCAAGGACCGCGAGGAACCGCAGCGGCCGTGGCAGCGTTTTCTCAGCCGCGTGATCATGCTGGCCGGGGCGGGTCTCACCGCGCTGGTCGCGCTGACGACGTCCGGCACGCTGCGCGTGGTGACCGTCGGGCTCACCGCGGTGGTGGCCGTGACCGCGTGGGCGTACTACGACCACCGCACGGAGGTCCCCGCCTCCTCGGGGCGCTGAGGCGGAGCGCGGTGACCGGGCCGGGCTCTCCCGGGCCCGGCCCCGCTACGTCTCCCGGCCCCGCTACGTCTCCCGGCCGCACGCGGCTGCCGCCCCGGGCGCGGCCCCGGCCGTCACGGACCCGGTCCGGGGTCCGGCCTCACCGGGTCGGTGAGGCCGGCGCGGGCCGCTTCGAGCTGGGCGGCGAAGGCGATGCCGAGGAAGAGGGCGACACCGGTCAGGTTGGCCCACAGCAGCAGCGCGACGAAGGCCGTCAGTGGCCCGTACAGCGCGCCGAAGGAGCCGCTCTCGGCGACGTACAGGGCGAGCAGCCAGGTCGCGGCGATCCACAGCACCAGATGGACGGCCGAACCGAACGCGAGCCAGGTGTAGCCCGGCTGGACCCGGCGGGGCGCCCAGCGGAAGATCACCGCCGAGGCCACCCACGCGAGCGCGACGCCCAGCGGCACCTGGACCGCGCCCCACCAGTCGAGACTGTCAGCGGGCCAGCCGAAGGTCTGCACCACCGACTCCCCGACGGCCTCGCCCGCCACGAGGACGAGGAACCCCAGCACCATGGGCATACCGGCGGCGAGCGCGAGCAGCAGGGACCGGCCGTACTTCCGCAGGAAGGGCCGGTCGCGCTCGATGCCGTAGATCCGGTTGGCGCCCCGCTCGACCTGTGCCATCGCCGAGGCCAGGTTGAGCACCGCGAAGCCGAGGCCCAGCCACATGGCGACCGCGCTCCAGATCCCGGAACCGGCATTGGTCCGCGTCTTCGCCAGCGCGTCCTCGACCAGGCCGCTGCTGGCGCCCGGCACGATGCGGCCGAGGGTGAGCTCGATGATCCGCCCGACGCTCTCGGTGTGCACCGTGGTGGCGACGCCGACCAGGGCGATGGTGAACGGCACCATGCCGAGGACCACCTGGAAACCCATGGAGCGCGCGCTGGTGAAGCCGTCGGCGTAGCGGAAGCGGGAGAACGCGTCCATGAGCAGGCGGCGGCCGCCGTAGTGACGCAGCGCGGTCAGCGCCTCGTCGCCGGAGAGCTCCTCCCCGATCATGTCCCGGGTCTGCGGGACGTGTACAGCGGTCCCCATGGCGCGCGTCTCCTCGTGTCGTCCGGCCGGCTGTGGCGGGCGGGCCGCCCGCCGGGAGCACGGCCCGCCCCTCCGTCTCCCCTGCGGCGCGGGATTCAGCCGCTCCGCAGGACGATCACTTGAGACAATCGGAAGAGTACTGGTGTACGACAGGGTGCCGGGGACGTCACCGGCTTCAGCGGCACCGAGGGTTTCGAGGTGTTCTCGGACCGGGTCCAGCCGCAGTCCCCGGGGCTCGGCCGGCGCCTGTGGTACGGCGGCGGCAGCCTCCGGTCGGCGCGGTGGGCAGGCGGGCACGGCATGAACCTGCTGACCAGCAGCGTCGTCAAGGCGGAGGAGTCCGAGGACTTCGCCGAGATACAGCTCTCCCACGTACGGGCCTTCCGCGCCCACCATCCCGACGGTGCGCGCGCCCGCGTCTCCCAGGGGCTCGTCGTCATCCCCACCGACAGTGCCTCGGCGGAGCAGCGCGCCAGGTACGAGAGGTACGCGGCGGGGCGGCTGCCGCGGACCGCCGCCCCGCAGGGACCGGCCCGGCTGATGTTCGCGCCCGACCTGGTCGGCAGCTCGGCCGAGATCGCCGAGCGGCGCCACGCCCACGCCGCCTTCCGGGAGATCGACGAGCTCGCGTTCGCGCTGCCGTTCACCTTCGGCCACGAGGACTACGTCCAGATCCTCACCGACATCGCCACCCGTCCCGGTCCTGCCCTCGGCTGGTGTCCGGCGGCCTGACGGCGGCGTCCCGGGCGTCGCCGCGCGGTCCGAACTGCGGCGTGGTTGTCTGCCGTTCATGCAGACATGGTCAGGACGCCCCTACCCGCTCGGTGCCTCCTACGACGGCTCCGGTACGAACTTCGCCCTGTTCTCGGAGTGCGCCGAGAAGGTCGAGCTCTGTCTGATCGACGACGACGGCAGGGAGCGGCGCGTCACCCTTCCCGAGGCCGACGGAGGCGTCTGGCACGGCTTCCTGCCGGACGTGCGTGCGGGGCAGCGCTACGGCTATCGCGTGCACGGCCCCTGGGACCCCGCGGAGGGCCTGCGCTGCAACCCGGCCAAACTCCTCCTGGACCCGTACGCCACGGCCGTGGACGGCCAGATCGACGGGCACCCCTCCCTGGCCGGGCACCGCCCTGACGATCCCGGGCGGCCGGACGAACGCGACAGCCTGGGCCACGTGCCCCTCGGTGTCGTGACCGACCACCGGTACGACTGGGAGGGCGACCGTTCACCCGACCGGCCGTACCACCAGTCGGTGATCTACGAGGCCCACGTCAAGGGCCTGACCCGGCTCCACCCCGACGTGCCCGAGGAGATCCGCGGAACCTACGCCGGTCTGGCGCACCCCTCCGTCGTCGGCCATCTCCAGCGGCTCGGGGTGACGGCGGTGGAACTGATGCCGGTGCACCAGTTCGTCCAGGACGGCTTCCTGACCGGCCAGGGTCTGTCGAACTACTGGGGCTACAGCTCCATCGGGTTCTTCGCCCCGCACAACGCCTACTCCTCGGCGGGCAGCCGGGGCGGTCAGGTCGACGAGTTCAAGTCGATGGTCAAGGCCCTGCACCGGGCCGGCATCGAGGTGATCCTCGACGTGGTCTACAACCACACCGCCGAGGGCAACGAGAACGGGCCGACCCTGTCGTTCCGCGGTATCGACAACCGCACCTACTACCGTCTCGTCGACGACGACCCGGCCCACTACTTCGACACCACCGGCACCGGCAACAGCCTGCTGATGCGCCACCCCAACGTCCTGCAACTGATCATGGACTCGCTGCGGTACTGGGTCACCGAGATGCACGTCGACGGTTTCCGCTTCGACCTCGCCGCGACGCTCGCCCGCCAGTTCCACGAGGTGGACCGGCTGTCGGCGTTCTTCGACGTGGTGCAGCAGGACCCGGTCATCAGCCGCGTCAAGCTCATCGCGGAGCCCTGGGACATCGGCGACGGCGGGTACCAGGTCGGCAACTTCCCGGCGCTGTGGAGCGAGTGGAACGGACGGTTCCGCGACACCGTGCGCAGCTTCTGGCGCGGGGACGACCACACGGTCGCCGAGCTGGCGGGCCGGCTGCTGGGCTCGTCCGACCTGTACCAGCGCGACCGCCGGCGGCCCCGCGCCGGCGTCAACTTCGTCGTGGCCCACGACGGTTTCACCCTCCGCGACCTCGTCTCCTACAGCGAGCGCCGCAACGAGGCCAACGGTGAGGGCGGGCGCGACGGCGAGAGCGACAACCGGTCCTTCAACTGCGGGGCCGAGGGCCCGACCGACGATCCAGGCGTCCTGCGGCTGCGGGCCCGCCAGCAGCGCAACCTGCTGACCACCCTGCTGCTCTCGCAGGGGGTTCCGATGCTCGCGCACGGGGACGAGTTCGGCCGCACCCAGGAGGGCAACAACAACGCCTACTGCCAGGACAACGAGGTCTCGTGGGTGGACTGGGACCTCGACGAGGAACAGCGCGGCCTGCTGGCGTACACGCGGAAGATCGTGGCGCTGCGCCGGGCGCACCCCGTGCTGCGCCGGCGCCGGTTCCTCCAGGGGCCCGCCTACGGCACGCCGCCCGAGCGCGCGGACGTGGTGTGGCTGCGTCCCGACGCGTACGCCATGACGGACGAGGACTGGCTGCGCGGCGACGCCCACGCGCTGGGTGTCTACCTGTGCGGCGACGCCATCAGTGAACGCGGCCCGGAGGGCGAGCGGTTGAGCGACGACTCGTTCCTCGTGCTCTTCAACGCCTGGCACGAGCCGGTGCAGTTCCGGCTGCCGCCCGCGGCCTTCGGCGACCTGTGGCGGACGGTGGCCGACACCGCCGATCCCGCCGGCGAGGAGGCCGACGAGACCGAGTTCAAGGCGGGGGTGCGGCTGACCCTGGACGCCCACAGCGTGCGCGTGCTGAGCCGCCCCCACCGGGACCCGGGGGCCTGACCGACGGCTCCCGCGGGCGCCGCTGCCCGGCGTCCGCGGGACAGGACCGAGCGGCGCGAAGCCGGCTGGTCCCACAGCTGTCTTCGCGCCGCTCGGCGTTCGGGGGTGCCCGTGAGGCCCGGTCGCCCGGACGTCAGCGGGTGGCGGTCACGGGTTTTCCATCCGGCGCCGGTCCTGGTCGTCCCACTTGCTGGTGTCGCGCGGCTCGGCGTACGGCTCCTCCTCCGGGGGATGCCCGCCGGCCACCGCCCGCTGGCGCGCCGTCTCCGCGTCGAACTCCAGGCCGAGCAGGATCGCCAGATTGCTGATCCACAGCCAGACCAGGAACACGATGACGCCGGCCATGGTGCCGTACGTCTTGTTGTACGAGGCGAAGTTGGACACGTAGAACGCGAAGCCGGCGGAGGCGATCAGCCAGATGACGAGGGCCAGGAAGCTGCCGGGAGTGATCCAGCGGAAGCCGCGGACCTTGGCGTTGGGCGTGGCCCAGTACAGGATCGCGATCATGACGATGACCAGGACGACGAGGACGGGCCACTTGGCGAACGACCACACCGTCAGCGCCGTGTCGCCGATACCGAGGGCGGCGCCCGCCTGACGGGCCAGGCCGCCGCTGAAGACCACGATCAGGGAGCTGATCACGGCCAGGACCATGAGCACCACGGTCACACCGACGCGCACCGGCAGGACCTTCCACACCGGACGCCCCTCGGGCATGTCGTAGACGGCGTTGGCGGTCCGGATGAACGCCGCCACGTAGCCCGACGCCGACCAGACCGCCAGGACCAGACCCAGGACGGCCATGAACGAGCCGGTGCCGCCGTTGCCCTGGAGCTGGTGGACGGCGTTCGTGATGATGTCCCGGGCGGACCCCGGAGTCAGCTGCTTGAGGTTGTCCATCAGCTTGTCGGTGGTCGATTTGCCGGCCACACCGAGCAGGGACACCAGGACGAGCAGGGCCGGGAAGAGCGACAGCACGCCGTAGTAGGTCAGGGCGGCCGCACGGTCGGTCAGCTCGTCGTCCTTGAACTCGCGCAGCGTGCCGCGCATCGCCGCCTTCCACGACTGCTTCGGCAGCTTCGTGGGACCGTCCGGCGCCCTGCGCTCCACGCTCGGGTCGGGCCCGTACCGCTCGTCGCCCCCGGTGCCCGCCGCGGACGGTGTGCCGGGCTCCCCGCGCGAACCGTCGCCATGCTCTCGCGACTCGTCGGGACGAGCCTCGCGCTCTTCGTGATGAAAACCAGGTATCCGCGCCATGTGCACCGAGTAACCGCGCCTGCCGCACTCACACGCGCCGCTACCCGGTGACTTCCCGGACGTGGGGCACGACGCGGGTCAGCCGCAGGACACCCCACAGGATCAGCGCGCCTCCGATCACCTCGGGCACGAGCCACCAGCCGGTGCGGACGCTCTCCCCGAACAGGGTGATACCGAGGACCAGGCTCACCACCGCGTCCCCGACGGTCAGCGCGGGCTGCGACGCCGCCAGCGAGCCGGCCTGCAGCGCGTTCTCCAGCAGCAGGACGGCGCTGACGCCGGTCAGCGCGAATCCGTAGGTCTGCCACTCGCCGAGGAACGCGCGGAAGCCGTGGTCGGCGAGCGTGCCCGTCGCCGACTTCAGCAGTGCCGCGGTCAGGGCGTTGCCGACGGCCGACGCGGAGCCGAGTAGGGCGGCGCGGAACAGCGGCGGGCGTCCGGGGCGGGCCAGCACGACCGCCGCCGCCATCGCGCCCAGACACAGCACCAGGGCCGGGATCCACCGCGCCATGCTCGCCTGGTGGCGGGCCCCGCTGGGAGCGGCCGCGCCGAGGAGCAGGGCGAGGCCGCCGACGACTCCGGCGACGCCCCACCAGCCCGGACCGGGCAGCCGCCGGTGCAGCAGCGGGACCGCGATCAGCAGGGCGAACGGAAGCTCCAGGATGAACAGCGGCTGCACCAGGGCGAGCGGCCCGTTCACCAGGGCCAGGGCCTGGAACAGCGCGGCCCCGGCCACTCCGGCGATCCCGATCAGCCAGGCCGGGCGCCGGGCCAGCTCCAGGATCAGCCGCAGACCGCCGCCGCGCGCGACCGTGGACGCCGCCTTGCGCTGGAAGGCGGTGCCCGCGGCGTTGCTGGCGGCTCCCAGGACGGCGAACAGCGCGGCCAGCTCGATCACTTGTCCACCACGTCCCTTCCGTGGGACCGGCGCGGGCCGCTCTGTCCGACCCGCCCCGCCGGTCTCCGCCGCCGGTGGCCTCAGCCGCCGGGATCCGCCAGCAGGGGGCCCAGCGGGCCGAGATCGAGGTTGAGGTCGCTGCGCTCCAGTCCGTGCTGGGCACACAGATCGTCCATGCGGGCGTCGAGCAGCATGAGGGCCGTGCCGAGGCGGTCCTCCTGTTCCGCGCTCAGCGTGCCCTCCTCGAAGCGGCGCACGGCCTGGCGCTCCATGAGCTGCCGGACGAGTTCCACCACGGTCAGCACCAGGGCGGCCAGGTCGTTCGCGACCCGTTCGGGGTCGAGGTCCAGCGCGCCGGTCCGGGGCGGCGCCGTCACAGCGGCCCGCTGTCCGACCACGGGGCGGGCACCCTGTCGTTCACCGACGACAACAGGGCGTGCAGCGAGATCCGTACCAGCGGCACGTCGGCGATCGCGAGGACCAGGTCGCCGCTGACCACGACGCCGGTGGCGAGCACCCGGTCCAGCAGGTCGACGAGGGGCACCCCGACCGGGGCGTACGGTTCGGCGCCGTCCCAGGGAACCGGCGTGTGCACGGCCTCGCGCAGGTGCGGGGCGGTCATGCGCCCACCCCGCCTTCCGAACCGTCCGGGCCCTCGTCCAGCTGGGCGAAGGAGTAGGGGATCCAGGGCCCGGACTCGTCGATCTCCAGACCGCGGTACCGCTCGTCGGCGCGCAGCCCGACCAGGGCCCGCGCGAAGGCGGCCCGCTGTCCGTCGTCGACGAGGTAGGCGGCGTTCAGGAGCTGCGGGGTGCTCCGGCCGGTGAGCTGCTCGCTCTGGGTCCTGTGCCGTGTCGCGGCGACGACGTGCCGGCGCAGCTCCAGGTCGAGGGCGTGGGCGCGGGCGAGCGCGTCCTCGCGCCGGACCCGCTGGGCCCGCTGCCGGGCGCTGGCCCGGGTCAGGTAGGCCCGGCCGCCCGTGGCGGCGTTCTCCGCTCCCGCCTCCGGCGCCGGGAAGGGATCGGCGTCGTGCTCCGCCGCGTGCACCTTGACCGCCCACTCGGTACGGCCCCGCAGCCGGTCGAGCAGCGTGCGCACCGCCGCTTCCCGGCAGGCGACCGCCTCGGCGGCGTTGTGGTCGCTGAGATACAGGGTCGCCAGCGGCAGCGGCACCACAGGACCGTGACCGGCTGCCGCCTGTACGCCGCGGTGGTGGGCTCGCGCGCAGCGTTCCAGCTGGTAGCGGTCGTTGAACCGTTCCGTCAGGGCCTCCTTGCCGAAGTCCTCGGCGGGGACGTCCTGGACGACCAGGGCAAGCGACCCGGCCCGCAGGACGCGCAACGGTCCTCCGCCGTCCTGCCCGGCGACCCCGGCCAGCACGTCGTCGGGCGGCGGCGTGCGGGTCACGGCGAAGAGGTAGGTGACGGCGGGCCCGGCCGGATCCTGTGCCGCGAAAGCCCGCGGATTCCGGCCGGTGGCGGGGGGCTCGGGCTCGCGTTGTCCGGCGACGGCCGCCCGGGGTTCGGGAGCCGGTCGCACGGGGGCCTGCGGCACGTCCTGGGGCCGGCTCATCGGGTGCGCTCCTCTTCGGCGTCGCCGCTCGTCAGGGCGTCCAGCCGCGCCCGCAGCTGCGCGTTCTCCTCGGCGAGCGCGTCACGCCGGGCATGGGAGGACAGCGCCGGATCGGTCTCCCACCAGTCGATGCCCGCCTTCTTGGCGGTGTCCACGGAGGCGATGAACAGCCGCAGACGGATGGTGAGCAGTTCGATGTCCAGCAGTTCGATCTTGATGTCGCCCGCGATGACGATGCCCTTGTCGAGCACGCGTTCGAGGAGGTCGGCGAGGTTGCCCGTCACGGGCCCGGCGGACTGCAGGGCCGGGCCCGTGTTCCAGCTGCTGACGTCGGTCACAGTGCTCCCAGGTGATCAGCGACGCGCACGGGACCGGCGGCGGGGCTGGTCCTCTTCGTCCTCGTCGTCCTCTTCCTCGTCCTCTTCGCCCTGGTCGGCGTCCTCCTCCTCGTCGTAGGGCTCCTCGTCCTCGTCGTACTCGGCGTCCTCGTCGTAGCCTTCGGCGTCCTCGTCGGCCTGGTCGGCGCCTTCGGCGTCCTCGCCGTCCTCGGCCTCTTCGTCGGCGTCCTCGGCGTCCTCGTCCTCGTACGCGTCCTCGGCGCCGTCCTCGTCGTCGGCACCCTCTTCGCCTTCGGCACCCTCTTCGCCTTCGGCGTCCTCGTCCTCGTCGGCGCCCTCCTGCTCGCGGCGCTCCTCCTCCTCCATGGCGTCCTCGTGCGACGTGACGACCTCGCCCTCGCGGATCTCGCCACGCCAGCCCTCCAGCTCCTCGTCGCCGTGCAGGGTCACATGGCGGGCGAAGTGCTTGAGGTCCAGCCGGATACGGCGGCCCACGGCACGCCAGATGTTGCCGGTCTTCTCGAAGAACCCGGCCGGGTAGTACTCGATGACCAGGACGATCCGGGTGAGGGTGGGGCCCAGCTCGTGGAAGGTCACCGCGCCGCGGGTGCTGCCCTTGGCGCCGTCGGAGGTCCAGACGATCCGGTCGTCGGCGACCTGTTCCTGGACGGTCGCCTTCCAGCCGCGACTGGACGGACCGATCTTGGCCTTCCAGTTCGACTCGGTGTCGCCGGACTTGCTGACGCTGCGGACACCCTTGGTGAAGCTGCTGAAGTCCTCGAACTGCGTCCAGTGGTCGTAGGCGGTGCGCACCGGGACGCCGACGTCGATGCTCTCGACGATGTTCGTCGCCTTGATGCTGCTGCCCTTCTTCGAGCCGCTGCCGCCCTTCTTGCCCGTGACCTTCTCGACGATGTTGTCCTTGACGCCCTTGGCCTTCTCCGTCACCAGGGCCTTCACCGGCGAGTCGCCGCCCATGACGCGCTTGGCGACCCCGCCCAGCAGACCGGGGCCCGATCCCTCGGCGGTGTCCGAGAGGTGCTCGGTCAGACCACCCAGCTTGTCCTGGGCCTTGTCCGCGAGTTTGCCGCCCATCGCCCCGAGATAGCCGGTCAGGGCATCCTTCAGATCGTCGACGGGTGACTTCTCCTGCGTGTTAGCCATTTCCGCTCACCTCCCCCGCCGCGCGCCGGAGCCCCGGCCGCCGCCGGCGGATCTGCTTGTCTGACGCGACTGGTTGTTTCCGGACGAGCGCGCGGTCTTCTTCGCCGCACCGCCCCGTCCGCTGGTCTTCTTCGCCGGTGCCGTCTTCTTGGCGGCGGACTTCTTCGCGGGAGCCTTCTTGGCGGGTGCCTGCTTCGCCACCGACTTCTTGGCGGGCGCCTTCTTGGCCGCGCTCCTGGCTGGAGCGGCCTTCTTGGCGGGCGCGGACTTCTTCGCGGGAGCCTTCTTGGCGGGCGCCTGCTTCGCCGCCGACTTCTTGGCGGGCGCCTTCTTGGCCGCCGCCTTCTTCGCCGGGGGCGAGCCCGAGGGACGGGATCCGCTCGGACGCCTCTCCCCGGCCTTCTTGGCCGGGGGCTTCTCGGCGGCCTTCTTGCCCGCCGGCTTCTTCGCCGGGGCCGAGCCGGTGGACTTGCCGGCCTGCTGTCCGGCCGGGGCCTTGCGGGCAGCGGCCTTCTTGGCCGGTGCCTTCTTGGCCGGTGCCTCCTTGGCGGGAGTCCTGCCGGCCACCCTCTTGCGTGGTGGCGGCGCCTGACGGTTCGCGGACCTCTTCTCGCTCCGCGACCTCCTGCGCTCGTCACGCCCGGGCCGGGGCCGCTCCGAGCCGCGCTTCCTCTCGGGCTCCTCGTCCTCGTCCGGCTCCGCGTCCTCGTCCGGACCCTCTTCTTCCTCTTCTTCCTCTTCTTCCTCTTCTTCCTCTTCTTCTTCGTCCGGCTCCGCCTCGTCGTCCGGACCCTCTTCCTCTTCCGCCAGCTCCGCGCCCTCGTCGGGGCCCTCTTCCTCTTCCTCTTCTTCCTCCTCCTCTTCCTCCAGCTCCGCGTCCTCGTCGGGCTCCTCGTCCTCGTCTTCCTCCGGCCCCCTCCCCTCGCCCCTCCGGGCGCCCTCGTCCTCTTCTTCCTCCTCTTCCTCGTCCTCTTCCTCTTCTTCGTTCTTGTCCGTGTCCTCGTATCCGTCGTCGTCGTACTCGTCGGATTCGTCGTACTCGTCGTACTCGTCGTCGTCATCCCGGCCCTTGCCGGCGGAGTCGGCGAGTGCGTCCGTACGATCGCGGAGCATGTCGCTGAGGGTCGACAGACGGCGGTTGGCGGCGGCGGAGACCGCTGAGCGTCCGACGCTCAGCAACTCGCCGCGAACCTGCTCGCTGAGGTCCTGGAACTGCGGTGTCTCCTGGAGTTTGGCCAGTCCCTGGGAGAGCAGCTGGCCCGGCGAGAGGCTGAAGCGCCGTCCCGCGAGATAGGTGCCGATGGCGAAGGCGACCTTGGCCTTCCTGGTGCGTCCCAGGACGTACCCGCCGGCTACGGCGGCCGCCACGGCCGCTTTGGTGCTGTCGTTCATGCGTGCCTTCCCAGTGAAGAGGCCACGGTCGGGGGTGCGCAGCCCAGATAGCGGACGGGTTGGTCGAGGAGATCGAGAAGACGCTCCTCCTCCTGCTCGAAGGTCGCCTCGTCGATGACGCCCTCGTCCAGGTCGCGATTGAGCGCGGCCAGGCGTGACTGGACCGCGCGTGGGTCGTGGGCCTGCCGTTCGGCCTCCTGGAGGAGGTGGTCGGCGACCCACAGGGTGGCGCGCACCGGGGCCAGCGGGAGCAGCAGCACGCCGCTCACGAGACCCACGGCGTCACGCCCCGGCCGCGGCGGGCGCGGTCTCGACGAAGCTGTAGCAGGGCAGGGGGCCGGTCACACTCAGCGCCAGCCGGTCCCCGAACCGGTGCGCCGCTTCCGCGACGGCTTCCCGGAACCGTTTCTCGTCGGCGGCGCGCAGCAGGAACGACGTGCTCAGCACATGGGTGTCGTCGAGCGCGCCCTGGACGGTCCGTTCGGCGAACGGTGCCAGCCGGGCGAGGGTTTCGCGCGCGGCGCGCTCCGCCTCCTGGCGCACGGCGCGGGCGATGGCCTCACCGAGGCGCACGTTGGCGTCGTAGTCCGGCCTGCGCCGGGTCCGGCGGGCGAGGTTGCGCAGTCCTTCGTCCTGGTGGACGAGGCGGGCGAAGTAGCCCGGGACGGTCGCGCCCTTGAGGTTCATCTCGACGCGCCCCCTGACGGCGTCGAGCTGCGCCGACAGATGGGCCTGCCCGTCCCGCAGCTGAGCGCGCACAGCGTCGGCGTCACGGGTGAGGACGGCGAACTGCATGGGGATGACGGGGCCCTGGGCCGACAGTTCGTCGAGGACGGCCTGATGGGCCATCAAGTCGCGTCGCCGTGCCCGGAGTCGACCGGGGGCCGCCGAGACGGCGGCAGACAGGCCGGACTCGGTCAGCAACCGCACCGGGGCACCGCCCACACCGAGGGCGCGCGGCGCCCGGACGGAGGCGGGAGCGATGCCGTAGACGTACTGGGCGTCGAGGGCCGTGGAGGTCGTCGCGGTCACGGTCAGCCTTCCTCGTCCGTGCGCCGGCGGGAGCGGGAGCGGGGACGTTCGTCGTCGTCCCGGTCACGGCTGCCGGTCCTGCGGCGTTCGCCGGCGGGGCGGCGACGCGGACGCTCCTGCCGTTGCTCGCGCTCCTCGCCCTCGTCCTCGGCGGCTTCGTTGTCGTCCTCTTCCTCACCGGGGTTCAGGGCGTCCTTCACCCGGTCGGTGAGCGAGCGGGCCGTCTTCTTCGCGCCCGCCTTGCCGACGGCGCTGGCGACCGGGCCTCCGAACAGCTCGGGGACGGTCTTGCTGCGCGCGTCGTACTCGAGGTCGAGGCGGTTGCACGCCTCGGCGAAGCGCAGATAGGTGTCGACGCTGGCCACGACGATCCGGGCGTCGATCTTGAGGATCTCGATGCCGACCAGGGAGACGCGGACGAAGACGTCGATGACCATGCCGCGGTCGAGGATGAGCTCCAGTACGTCGTAGAGGGTCCCGGCGCGCGGAGCGCACACGACCTCGTCGCTGTAGGTGGTCATGCGGCGGTCCTTCCGGATTGCGGGGCGAGGTGGCCGTTCACTGGTCCTGGGCACCACGCCGGTAGCGGGCGACGCGTCGGTACTGCAGCAGTTCTCCCGACGGGTCCAGCTCGACCTCGTAGGTGGCGAGCAGGCTGGTGGTGTCGGGGATCCGCTCCACCTCCAGCACGTCGACGTTGACGAGCCAGCCGTCGTCCGCGCTGCGGGACACCGCGGAGACGCCTTCGAGGCGGTGACGGATGAGTGCGGTCAGCGCGTCCGCGGCGCGGTGTGCGGCGTCCTGCGCGCCGCGCACCTTGCGTCCGCGTGACTCGCGCGTCGTGGATGAGGACGTGCTGCGCCGCCGCTCGCCGGTTTCTGCCATGCCTCCACTCTTGGCTCAGAACCGGCGCGGGCGCGTGCTCAGATAGACCATCCGTGCGGGCGCGGGCACGGTGAGTGGTCAGGCCGACGGGCCGGCCTGCCTCGGCGGGGACTCCTGGCAGCCGTCCATCCGGGCCCGCAGGACGACCATGTCCCCCGGCTGTGGCAGTGGCGTGCTGCCGGACGACTGGCCCCTGTCGAGATGTGCCTCAACCCGGGCGCCGCATCTGTCGGCGCCCGGGTGGGCATGGCGGACGGCATCGTGTCACCGGGCCGGCACCCGGTCGGCCACGGTTGCCTGGCGGACGAGCCCTGTGCCCCCGTCAGCGGCAGGCTGCTCCGGCCGCTGACGCTGCCTCAAAAGGACGTACGGCTCGGCGGCGCGGGGCATCACTGCCCCGGGCGCGGATCGGCGGCTTCGGCCACGCCGACGCGGATCCAGGGACACCGGACGGCGGTCAGCGGCCCCTTTCGGCACCGCCGTTGACCTGGACGATCTGTGCGGTGACCTGGGAGGCCGACGGGGAGCAGAGCCACTGGACCGTGCCGGCGACGTCCTCGGGGACACCCGCACGGCCGGTGTGGGTCTGGCTCACGAGCAGGTCGTGCCGGGCGCCGGCGTGACCCTCGGTGCCGAAGAACTCGGTCTGTGCGATGTAGCCGGGCGCCACCGCGTTCACGGTCACGCCCTGCGGCCCCAGGGCGGCGGCCAGGTCGTAGACGTACGGGTGCAGCGCCGCCTTGGCGCCCGCGTACGAGCCGGCGCCCGAGCCCCGGTACGCGGCGATCGAGCTGATCATCACGATCCTGCCGCCGGGAGAGGCGATCACCGGGCGGAGGGCCTCGGTGAGCAGGACGGCGGTCAGGACGTTGGCGCGGAAGTTCTCCGTCCAGTGCCAGGATGCTCCGGCCGTGCCCTCGTCCGCTCCCTCGGGGGCACCGATCAGGACGTTGCCGCCGGCCGAGTTGACCAGGACGTCCACCGTCCCGTGGGCGGCGCGCAGTTCGTCCCGTACGCGATCGGCCTCCTCGGGGAGCGTGAGGTCGGCGGGCAGCGCGCGTACCTGGCCGCCCTGTGCCGTGTGGCGTTCGGTGAGTTCCTTCGCCGTGCGGTTCAGCACGTCCTCCCGCCGTCCGATCGCGACGACCTGGGCGCCCTCGGCGGCGAAGGCCGCGCACACGGCACGGCCGATGCCGGTGCCGCCGCCGCTCACTACCACGGTGCGTGTCATGGAAAGCCTCCGAGTCGGGTCTGCCGGGGTCTGTCAGGTCAGGGCACGACGGGCGCCGGAGCGGACACCCCATCGGTGGACGAGCAGGGCTGCGCCGCCCACCGCGACGGAGTCCCAGGGCGCGGGCACCTGCCCGGAACCGCCGGTGGAACCCACGGCCGCCGCGACGAAGAGCAGCAGCAGATAGCCCAGGAACCAGGCACCGGACCGGAGTTCCGCTGTCAGCCGGGCACGGTCCTGACGGTACCTGACGGCGAACAGGATGACGGCGGCCGGCATCAGGGGGATCGCCGCGCGCAGGTGGTGCCAGCCCGCCCAGTGGATCAGCTCCGTGGAGACGACGAACCCGGCGGGCGCGATCCAGCCCATGCCCCGCATCCGCCAGGTGAGCGCCTCGTGGTCCGTCGCGCGGAAGGTGCTCACGGCGACGGAGCAGGCCGCGTAGGTCAGCAGGGAGAGCACCCCGACCACACCGATGATCTCCTGCCAGCCGCGGAAGGGGACGAGGAAGACCGTGGCGAGGACGAAGTTGGCGAGCAGGGTCCGCCGGGGGACGCCGGACGCGGGGTGCACGGAGGCGAAGAAGGAGGGCAGGACGCCGTTGCGTGCGGCTGCGTACGTCTCGCGGCTGCCCGAGGCGACGAAGATGCCGGCGGCGCCGGTCGGCGAGAGGACGGCGTCCGCGTAGATCAGGGTGGCGAGCCAGCCGATGTTGAGGGCCAGCGCGAGCTGGCCGAAGGGCGAGTCGAAGTTGAGCCCGTGCCAGCCGCCCGCCAGCCAGTCGGCCGGGACCGTGACCAGGAAGACCAGTTGGAGGACGGTGTAGAGCACGATCGCCAGGACGATGGCCGTGACGACGGCACGCGGCAGGTCGCGGCGCGGGTCGCGGGCCTCGGCGGACAGCTCGATGGGGGCCGCGAAGCCGTTGAAGGTGTAAATGATGCCCGCGCCGGCCACGGCCGAGAGCGCTGCCGACCAGCCGTACGGGGCGACACCGCCGCCCGCCTCGATACTGTCCGCGTCGAACCCCGCGGCCACCAGGACGGCGATGGTGACCACCGGGACACCGAACTTGAAGACGGTGAGGGCCGTGGTGATCCGGGCGAACAGGCGGACGCCGAACCAGTTGAGGAGCGCGAGCACTGCCAGGAGCGCGACGGCCGCGGCGATGCCCCGCGCCGTGAGCCGTCCGTCCCGGTACAGGCCGGGGACGTAGTGGCCGGCGTACTGCGCGATGGCCGACGCCTCGGCGGCCAGGGCGCTGGCGACGGAGAGCAGGACGGCCCAGCCTATGGCCGTCCCCACCAGGGGCCCGTTGGCCTCCAGGGGCCAGCGGACCATGCCGCCGGCCCGGGGGCGGGTCGCGCCGAGCTGTACGAGGACCAGGCCGACGAGCATCATCGCGGCGCCCGCGAGAGGCCAGGACAGCAGCGCGGCGGGGCCCGCCGTCTGCGCGGCGTAGTAGGCGCTGAAGAGCCAGCCCGACCCGATCATGCCGCCGAAGGCGATGGCGGTCAGGCTCCATCGGCCCAGCTCACGCCGGAGCCCCTCCTCGGGCGGAGTGGCCTGCGGTGCGTGCTTGTCCAGTACGGGGGGCAGGGGCGGTGCGGACATGTGTGGTCTCCGGGTCGGGTGGTCGCGGTCGCGTTTCTGGGCAGGCGCGAGCCGGCCGCGGTGCAGGCCGGGCCCGGGCGCACGGACGGGGTGCGCCGGCGCATGAGGGCCTGGGCGTATGCGCCGGGCGGGCCACGGGCGCGTACGGGCTCGGGTGTGCTGGGCTGTCGGGGCGGGCGGGGTGCGGTCAGCGCGGGGAGCTGGACGCGGGGGTGGGTTCCTCGTCGTGCGGGGCCGGGCCGGGCACGGCCGTACGGCGGGCGAGGAGCACGAGCAGGGAGGCGAGCACGATCGCCCCGACCGCGAACGGGAGCGCGGGGTCGACCTGGTAGAGACTGGTCGCCGCGAGCGGGCCGAGCACCAGGGTGAGAGCGTTGACGGAGGCGCTGAGTCCGGCCGCGCTGCCCTGTTCGTTGGCCTCGACGCCGAGGCTCATCGCCGAGTTGTAGCCGGGGATGGCGAGACTGTGGCCGAGCCCGGACAGGGTGACGGCGGCCAGGAAGACCGGCAGCGAGTCGGCCACGCAGATGACGACGAAGGCACCCGCGGTCAGCGGCACGCCCACGCGGAGGAGGCGCTGCGGCCGCCACGCCAGCTTGGGGATGATCACGCCCTGGACGACGAGCATGGGCAGGCCGCCGGCCAGGAGCACCATGCCGGAGAGCTCCACCGTCCGCGCCGTGGTGAGGTCGAGCCGGTCCATCAGCAGGAATCCGATGCTGGACTGGAGCAGGCTGGTGGAGAGGTAGATGCCCGCGCCGGACACCAGGAACCTGCGGATGCGCGGGTCCAGCGGGCTGAGTCGCCCCGGTGCCGCCTTGCGGCCGGTGTGCCGTTCCTCGGCGGGCAGCCAGACCCAGACCACGACGCCGACGAGGCCGATCAGCGCGGGCGCGGTGTAGAGGGCGGGGAGCATTCCGAGGTCGCCCAGGAGGCCGCCGAGCCCCGGTCCCAGGACGAGCGCGAGGCCGATGGCGGCGCCGACACGGGCGATTCCCTTGACCCGTTCCTCCTCCTCGACGGTGGTGTCGGCGACGTACGCCTGCGCCGCGACGGGCAGGGCCGCGAGGGAGCCGCCGAAGAGGATGCCGCGGGCCAGCAGCAGCAGGACGAAGACGGTTGTGGCGCCCAGGACGCCGCGCAGGCCCAGATGGGCGAAGACGGCGAAGGCCGCGAGACCGAGGGACGCGCCGAACAGGGCCACGACCATGAGGGGCTTGCGGCCCCACGCGTCGGCGCGGCGGCCCCACAGGGGGCTGACGAGCGCGACCACGGCGGCGGACGCGCTCATCACCATGCCGTACTGGAACTCGCTGATGGACAGCTCCCGCGCGAGCGGCGGCAGGATCGGAGTCAGGATCTGCTGGCCCGCGTACCCGCCGAAGACAGCGAGGTGGAGGAGGCCGACGCCCCCGGCCTTCTGACGTGTGGTGGCCATGGTCACTCCTTCGAAGCGCCGGGTACGGGTGGGACGTCGACGCCTCGGGGGCGCAGTCGGAGGTCGCCGAGTGTGTCGGACACGTCCCGGGCCGCCGCGATGAGCGCGCCCTCCCGGTGCGGGCCCGCCACGAGCTGCATGGCCACGGGCGCGTCGGACGCGGGGTCGACACCGGTGGGAAAGGTGATCGCGGGGAGTCCGGCGAAGCTGGCGACGGGGGTGAAGCCGATCTCCCGGTCGTAGCGGGGATCGCCCGGTACGGGGATCGTGGAGGCGGCGGGGGGCACCGTTCCGCGCGGTCGGGGCAGCGCCGGGTCGAGCGGCAGCAGCCAGGCGTCGATGCCCCGGTCGGCGAAGTGGGCCGGCAGTGAGGCACGCAGCCGCGTCATCCGGTCCCGGATGGCGGCGTACTCCTCGTCCCCGACGTCGGCGCCGGCGCGCAGCGCGGCGAACGTCGAGTCGAGGAGGTCGTCCTCGATGTGGGCGCGCCAGTGCTGGAACCCGTCCCAGGCGTCGCGGGCGCACAGTTGCCAGGCGTCGGCGCGGCAGTCCCAGAGCTCGCCGAGGTCCGCCTCGACCACGTCGTGCCCCGCGGTGCGCAGGAGTTCGGCGGTGTGGACGACGGCCCGGGTGATCTCCGGGTCGAGCACGCCTGGGCGGCTCAGCTCGCGTGGGACGCCGACGCGCAGCCGGCCGCCGGTGGGCACGGGCCCGCCGAGCCCCATGTGCGGCCAGGCGAAGGCCAGGTCGTCGGCGGTGCGCGCGACCCAGCCGGGCGCGTCCATGGCGGGCGAGAGCGGAAAGACCCCGGGCAGGTTGCGCGGGTGGTGGGTGACGCGCAGTCCGACGACGCCGCAGCGCCCGGCGGGCCAGCGCACGGAGCCCAGAACGTCCGTGCCGAGTGAGACGTCGCAGATGTTCGCGGCCACGGCGACCGCGGAGCCGGTGCTGGACCCGGCGGGGTCGATGTGCGGGAAGTACGGGTTCACGCATCCCGAGCCGACGCCGATGTTCAGTTCGGTGGTGACCACCTTGGCGACGACCTCGGCGTTGGTGACGTCCCGCAGGACGGCGGCCGTGGTGCGCGGGTGGTGCCGGTAGTGGCGCAACCCGAGCCGGGTGGCGAACCCCTGTACGTCCACGGTGTCTTTGACACCGAGCCGCAGGCCGCCGGTCGGTACGCGCAGTTCGGCGCAGGCCCGGTAGTGGCCGTCGGCACGGGCCGCCCAGTGCGCGGCGCGGGCGCGGAACTCCTCGGCGCCGATCTCCCCCGCGGCCAGGAGGCGGTGGCGCTCGGACAGGGGCAGGGCGAGGATCTCGGGCAGGGCGTCGCCGGCGGTCGTGGTGCCCAGGAAGTCGCTGATCGCCCGGGGGGTGGTCGCGGACGCGGGTGCGGCAGCCGTCCGGGGAGCGGGGACGGCCGGGCCGGTGTCGGGTCGGATGCTCATGACAGTTCGTAGAGCCCCTCGCCGTCGAGGAACCGCAGGGTTCCGTAGTCGCGGAGGACGACCTCGGCGACCTCGTGCCGCAGGTTGACGATCATGGGGTAGGTCAGGTCGTCGACCGTGGGCCGGATCTGGCCGCCGGGTTCCACGAGGGGACGGATCTCGTGGAGGCTCTCCAGTTTGCCGATGGTGTCCATGTGCCGGATCCGCTTCAGCGTCCCGGACTTGGGCGAGATCATGGCGACGGAGGCGAAGTGCTGTTCGACGACGTAGTCGCTCAGGCGGCGCTGGTGGAAGCGCTCCGGCGCCACGTAGGCGTCGACCGTCCAGTCGATCTGCGAGGAGCCGGTGCCGAGGCTCGCGTAGTACGGGATGTCACCGCCCGCGATCCGGGCCCCGGCCTCCACCAGGCAGGGACCGTCCGGGGTGAGTTTGACCTCCAGATGGCCGGGGCCGTGCCGGATGCCGAGGGCGTCGAGGACCTCCTCGGCGTAGCGGCCGAGCACCGTGCCCTCGGGCGAGCGGCGGGCCAGCAGGTGCACGGAGTCGCAGAGGTCGAGGACGCCGTTGGCGGTGATGCGGGTGGTCTTCCAGATGTCGGTGACGTGGTGGTGTCCGTCGCGGCTCACGGTGTTGACGACGTATTCGCCGCCCACCAGATATTCCTGGGCGACGACGCCTTCGTTGTCGACGGAGAAGAAGTTCTCGGCGCGGGCCAGCGCCCGGTAGGCGTCGACCGACTGGTCCGGAGTGTCGCAGAAGTGGATGCCGTCACCGCCCGTCGAGCGGATCGGTTTGACCACGACGCGCCGGCCCAGCTTGGCGTGCCAGTCCCGCAGTTCCGCCTCGTCGGTGACCAGGATCTGCTCGGAACCGTGGACGCCGGCCTTCTTGACGGTCTCCACCATCGTGTACTTGTCGCGGCGCGCGGGGCTCAGGGCCGTGCCGTTGGTGGGCAGGGACATGGCCTCGCTGAGAACGTCGGCGAACTCGACGCCGAACTCGCCGCCGGGCACCACCGCGACGGGTTCGTACGCGGACACGGCACGCACGGTCTCGGCCAGGTCGCCCCGGTGCACGATGTTGGCGGCGTAGTTGTCGAGGCTGAAGGTCGACCGGTACACCTTCGGCACCTCGGGTGTGCTCTGCACGCGGACGCAGGCGTAGCCGGCCTTGACGAACTCCGGGGCGAGGCGTCGGGTGGGGTGGTAGGCGTCGACGATGACGACGTGGCCCTTGACGGACATGGGGGCTCTCCAGGGTGCGGGGGTCAGTGTACGGGGGTCAGCGCGAGGGGCTCGGCGCTCACGCGGAAGGCGGCGGCCGTCGTGGTCAGCGCGTGCTCGACGGCGGCGGAGCCAGCAGCCCGGAACCGGAAGCGTCCGCCGACGTGCTCGTAGTAGGCGTCGGCCGCGGGAAGCACCTCGCCGGGCTTGAGGAGCACTTCGGCGTAGGGCCCAGGTTCCCGGCCCGTCATGGGCGTGACCTCGGTGACACGGCACGGCCGGGCCTCGGGCGCCGGGACGAGCAGCCAGCCGCCGACCTGTTCCGCGGGCGCCGGACCCACGGGGTGCACCGGCAGGCCGAGTTGGAGACGGAAGGCGGCTTCCATCAGGTCGTACCCGTGCAGTTCCCGCCAGATGAAGGGGATCTCGGCGCCGCCGATGCGTGCCCCGACCTCCAGGAAGCGGCACGTGCCGTTCCGGGCGTCGACGAACACCTCGAGGTGGAAGGGGGTGGGCCGGTCCGTGAGCGCGGCAAGGGCCGCGCGCGCGTGCTCGCCGACGGGGGCCAGGACCGCCGGGTCGTCTTCCTCGACGGACCCGAGGAAGGTGCCTTCGCGAAAGCCCAGGCAGGTGTTGACGTAGCGGGAAGCGCGCCAGCACATCAGCTCCGCGCCGTCGAAGATCCCGTCGACGTGGTAGATCGCGTCGGGCAGGAACTCCTGGACGAGCATCGGCTCGGCCCAGTCGTATCCGTCGAGCTCGTCGGGTTCGCGGACCAGGAGCACACCCGCGCTGGAGCTGCCGACACGGGGCTTGAGCACCACGGGCCAGCCGTGCGTGGCGGCGAAGGCGGCGACCTCGGCGGCGCCGGTCACGGCCGCGCTCGCGGGAGCCGGGACACCGGCGGCTGCCACGGCCTCGACCATCAGGTGCTTGTCGCGGAATCGCAGCAGGTCCTCGGGGCGGTCACCGGGGCAGTCCCATTCGACGCGCAGCGCGGCGCCGATGAGCAGGTCGTCCTCCTTGAGGGCGACGATCCGGTCGGGTCGGCCGTGGCGTGCGGCCAGGAGGCGTACGGCGGCGCGGACTTCGTCGAGGTCGTCGGTCCTGGCCACGGTGACGATGTCGGCGGCCGCGGCGGGTATCGCCGGGAGCGCCACCTCGGTCGCGACATAGGTGACCGTGTGGTCGCCGTGGTCGAGGTAGTGGCCGTATTCGGCGTAGCGCTCCTGCCATCGCGTGACGATCACGACGTGCGGGCGGGGAGTGTCAAGGGTGGTCACGGGGTGTCCTTTCGCGCGAGCAGGTCGGCCGTCGCCATGAGCAGGCCGCGAGCCTGGGCGGGGGCGAGGCGCGGGTCGCAGGTGGACCGGAAGCGGGGCAGCCCGTCGGTGGCGAGGCGGGCCGGGTCGTCGACGCACTCGGTCACGTCGTCGGGTGTCATCTCGACGTGCAGGCCGCCGGGGGGTACGCCGTGGGCGCGCAGCACGGCGAAGAAGTCGGTGACCTCGCGCAGCACGTCGGTCAGTACGCGGGTCTTGCGGCCCGAGGAGTGGCGGACGGTGTTGCCGTGCATCGGGTCGCACAGCCAGACCACGCGGCCGGTGAAGTCGGCCGCGGCCTCGACGAGGGCGGGCAGGCGGCGGGCGGTCTCGGCGGCTCCGAGCCGGGTGATGAGCGACAGGCGCCCGGCGCCGTGGCCCCGGGTGAGCCGTTCGCACAGTTCGTGTACGTCGTCCGGGGACGCGCCGGGGCCCAGTTTGACGCCGACGGGGTTGTTCACCGTTTCGGCGAACCCTACGTGCCAGCCGTCGAGTTGACGGGTGCGCTCGCCGATCCAGAGCATGTGCGCGGAGGAGCTGTAGTGACCTCCGGCCTCGGTGTCCTCCCTGACGAGGGGGCTCTCCAGGTCGACGAGCAGTGCCTCGTGGCTGGTGTACACGGAGCCGGCGGCGGCGTCCTCGGCCAGGTGGCCTTGGAGCAGGAGGGTGTCGAGGCACGCGGCGGCGTGGTCGTAGGCGGCGCGCAACCGTGCCGGGTCGGGGCGGCGCGCGGCGGGGTCCGCCGCCGGCCGGTTGACCGCGTCGCCCCGGTAGACGGGCAGCACGGTGCCGTCGGCGAGGGTTTCGACGGCTTGGGAGCGGGGCTTGGCGTACTGTCCGGCGAACCGGCCGATCCGTACGACCGGCAGGCCCGCGCGGGTGGTCAGCAGCTCCGCCAGAGCGGACAGTTGGGCGGCCTTGGCGGTGATCCTCGCGGGCGCGGAGTCGAGGAAGGGTTCGGCGCAGTCGCCGCCCTGGAGGACGAAACGGCTGCCCTGCGCGGCGCGGGCCAGCTCGGCACGCAGCCGGTGCACGGCGCTCGCGTCCACGAGGGGCGGCAGCGCGGCGAGGTCCGCGCGGACGTTCTCGACGAGGCCGTCGCAGGTCCATGGGGGTTGCTGGGCGGCGGGCAGGCGGATCCGGTGGGGTGCTGTCGTCATGTGCGCGGTCCCTGGGGAGTCGTGAAGTGGCGTTCGAGCCGTCGGGCGGTGGCGGCGACCTCGCCGGCCAGGGGCCGGTCGCGGTCCAGGGGGGTCCAGTCGGAGGCGAGGTGCCGCCAGACGCCGTGCGCGGGAGCGGTCCCGCTCAGGCGGGCCAGCTGGTTGAGGGCGAGGGCGAGGGAGGCGACGATCCACCAGGCGCGGTCCAGGGCGGTGGACACCGCGTTGGCGCTGTTGAGAGCCAGCGGCACGTGGTCCTGGTTGCCGAGGTTGGTGGGGACCGGGGTGAACGAGGCGGGATAGCCGTGCTGGCGGATCGCGCCCAGGTGCGAACCGGCGGCGATCTGGACACTGGCGAACCCGCTCTGGCGCCCGGGGGCGGGTGTCAGCATGGGTGGGAGGCCGCCGTTGTGCTGCGGGTCGAGGGCGAGGTGAAGCTGGCGTTCGGCCAGGTAGGCGAGCTGGTGCAGGCACAGCATGTGCTGCTCGCTCGCCAGGGCCACGGGTGCGGCGTGGAAGTTGCCGCCGTGCAGAACGTCGTCGTCGACGAAGACGGGGTTGTCGGTGGTGCCCTCTCCTTCGGTAATCAACACCTGGCCCTGGAAGCCGAGTTGGTCGAGTACGGCGCCCACGACCTGCGGGGCGCAGCGCAGTGAGTACGGTTCCTGGAGGCGGCGCGCTGCGTCCTCGGTGCGGACGACGGCGCTGCGGGCCTCACGGATCAGGGCGGCGGCCTGTCGCTGCCCCCGGTGCCCCCGGACGGCGGAGAGGCGGTCGTCGTAGGGCTCGGGGCTGCTGCCGAGGAGTCCCGCCAGGTGGCCGGTTCCGGCGGCCACGGCGTGGGCCAGGGCCTGGAGCCGTACGTGGTTGTGCAGGGCGCGGGCGAGAGACGCGCTGGTGCCGTTGGCGAAGGCGAGGGCGGAGCGGGCGTCCCAGTGGACCGGGGCGGCGCCCAGCGCGCGCAGCGCCTGGGCCGCGGGCTCCTGCCGCCAGCTGCCGTCCGGGGCGCGCCGCCAGGCGTCGCCTTTCCCTGCCGCCGCTTGTGCCGCGTGGGCCAGTGGGACGAGGTCGCCGCTGGCGCTGAGGCTGCCGTCCTGGGGCACGACCGGGGTGAAGCCCTGGTTCCACTGGGCGGCGAGGGCGTCCCAGACGTCGACGGCGACGGCGGAGCGGCCCAGGGACATGCTGCGCAGCCTGAGCCAGACCATGGTCCGGGTGACCTCGGGCGTCAGGGCCGGGCCCTGACCGGTGGTGAGGTGATCGAGCAGCCCGGCTCCCTGGACGTGCGGGTCGTGGTCGGCGTCGTAGGAGACCAGTGGACCGAAGCCCTTGGTCAGGCCGTAGACGGGGCGGCGGGCGGCGATCTCGGCCAGTGACGCGCGGCTCGCGGCGAGGCGGGCGCGGTCTTCGGGCCCCAGGGCGAGGACCCGGTCCGGTCCGGCGGCCCGGAGAAAGTCCGGGACCGCGGTGTCGGGTGCGGTGGGGGCCCCGGCGAGGGACGGAAGGGCGGGTGATGCCGTCATGCCACCCTCGTCGTTGTCGGGGAAGTCGTGGTGGGAGGGGTGGTGAGCCTGTTCAGCAGGGGTTTCCCGGTGGCGGAGCGGGCGATCCGGTCGACGCGGTGGACGGCGCCGGGAAGGGGGCAGCCCGGGAGCGCGGCGCTGAGGGCGGTACGGATGGCCTGCGCGTCGATACGGGCGGGTCCCGCGGTGTGGAACAGGTCGTAGCGCTCACCGCGCACGGGGTCGCCGGTGGTCGTGCACACCACCTCGGTGCCGGGGAAGGCGGAGGCGACCGCGTCCTCGACGGCGCCGAGGTCGCAGCGGACCCCGTTGACTTTGATCATCCGGGAGGCACGTCCGCGCCACTGGAAGGAGCGGGGTCCGACCGGGGTCACCGTGTCGTCCATGGTCCACGCGGTGAGGGGGCGGTCGCAGCCGTCGCGCCGGGCGAGCCGGGGGCCGCGCACGGTGAGCCGGTCGTCGTCCTCCACGTCGGCGACGACGTCGTCCAGGAGCTGCCAGGGTGTCTTGGCCCCGGGGTGGTCCGCCAGGCGGCGCAGGGCGACCGCGCCGGTCTCGGTGGAGCCGAAGACCTCGACGGCCGTGAACGGTGTGCCCCGCCGGTCCCGCACCAGGTGGCGGGCGGCGTCGGTGACGGGTCCGGTGCCGTGGAGGGCGACCGCTCCCGGGTGGTCGGCGGTGGACGGCACCAGGGAGCGCAGGACCAGCCAGCTGGACGGCAGGCAGACGAAGAGGGTACGCAGTCCGGGGCGCGGGGCCGGCACGCTCACGGGGTCGTCCCAGGCCCGCACGACGGGGACGCCGAGGAGGCCGGGCAGGACGACGCCGAAGAGGCGCCCGAAGAGGTGGCGTGGCGGGGCGAAGCAGACGACCTGCTCCACTGTGCCGAGCGCCGTCCGGGCCACCAGCAGGGCCTCGTCGCGCAGTTGTCCGGGGGTGCGCCACCAGCGCACCGGGTCGCCGCTGTGACCGGAGGTCTCGAAGGGGACCTCGGCCACCGCGCGGTCGGTGGCGGCGGGGGCGGAGACGGGAGTCACGAGGAGGCTTCCAGGGCCGTGCGGTCCTCGATCAGGTCGCGTACGAAGGCGGCGATGCGTCCCACCGTGGCGAAGACGTGCCGGACGTCGTGGGCGACGAAGTCGACCTCCACGTCGAATGCGGCCTCGACACGCGAGACGCACTCCAGGGCGGTGAGGCTGTCGTAGCGGTCGCCGAGGGCCCGGGCCAGGTCGGCGTCGTCCGTGACGGCCGCGAGGGCGTCCCCCAGGACGGGCCTGAGGGCGGCCCGTACCTGCGTGGTGAGTTCGTCGAGGGCGGGGACGGTCGTGGTCATGAGGGGGTCCTGCCTTTCAGGAGCGGCGGCGCTGGTCAATCCGTGGATCGGAGAGCCATGAGGTCCGGGCACGGCGGGCGCGCGGGAGGCCTCTCGACGGCTCAGGGAACTCGCGGGGTCGCCGCGAGCCGGAGGCGTCCTGCGTCGGCCAGGTGGACGAGCGAGGGGTCGGTGGGACGGAACTCGATGTAGAGGAAGGGAGTCCGCTCGGTCATGCCGAGCGCCGCCGCGATCTCCTCCGCCAGGTCGGAGCGGAAGGTCGCGTCGCGGTCCGGGCCCACGCACACGGTCACGCGTGCGTGGTGCAGGCCGTTCTCGACGGCGGGCAGCGCCTCGGCGGACATCCCACCGCTGAACAGCGAGTGGGGTTCGGCGGTGGTGAAGTGCACGACGACGTGACCGGCGGGCACACCACGGGCGGTCAAGTGCCGGGTGAGCCGGATGGCCACGGCCCGCCGCGCGGGCACTGTCAGTTCGGGGGCGAGGATGTCAATGGTGGGCATGGGTGCCTTCGGTGGGCCTCGGGGACGCGTTGGCCGGGGTGACGGGGACAGGCATCAGGACAGGACCAGGTCGGGCAGGGACCCGGTGGGGCCCTGCCCGGCCCGGTGCCGCAGCAGCGTGCCCAGGCAGTCGGCCAGGGGGCCGCCCGTGGCGGGGGCCAGCGGCGTCCAGGCCGTGCCGTCGGCGGTGTGGACGCGGTCGACGAAGCGGCGTAGGTGTTCGGGGTCGAGCGCGACACCGAACAGGTCTGCGGTCGCCACCGCTTCGTACGTGGACAGCAGGTCGGGCATGCGCGAACCGGTGTCCGCCCAGCCGCCGCCGCGCACCCGGTGGGCGTCCAGGACGGCACGGACGGGAGCGTCGTCCAGGTGCCCGAGCGCGTGGCGGACACGCAGGGCGCGCAGGCGCGCGCGTGCCCCTTCGCCCGGGCCACGGGCGGCGAAGGCCTCCAGGGCGTCGGCGTCGAGTACGACGCTCACGTCGGCGCCCAGCAGCCGGACGACGGCGACGGCGGCGGCCGTCGACAGGGAATCGGAGCCCCTGCCCTCCCAGAACCCGAAGCCGCCGTCGGGGTTCTGCAGGGAGCGGAGCCAGCCGAGGACGCCGGCGCGCTGCCCGGCGTGGCGTTCGGGGTCGGCGAAGACCCCGGCGGTGAGGCCCCACAGGGTGCAGCGGATCTCACTGCCCCGCCCGGGCATGTACATCAGGCCCGCCTCGTTGGGCAGCAGGCACCCTTCGAGCCAGGCCCGGTGGGCGGGTACGGCGGGGTCGTCCGGGTGCGCGAGGACGGCGGCGGCGGTGGTCAGCGCGTCGGCGGCGAGGGCCGGTTCGCGGTAGGTGTAGCCGCCGCCGGGGCAGGCGAGTTCCGCGATGCGGCGCACCACGTCGTCGGCGATGCCGGTGACGTCGGCGCCGACACCGACGAGCGCACCGACGGCGCAGAAGGACGCCCACACGTCCTCGACCGCGTAGCCCTCCCACCGCACGAACGCCCGCCCGGGGCCGCGCAGGGCATGTACCCACGGCTCGATGTCGTACGTGGGCATCGCGCCGAGGAGACGCAGGGCGGCGACCGACCGGTAGGTGGCCCACATGCACGGGGTCCTGGCGTCGGGAGAGAACCGGAAGCCGCCCTCGGGGGCCTGTTGGGCCTGGATCCAGGCGACCAGGCGCGCTACGTCCCACGGGGGGCGTACGGGCTCCTGGGCGTTCAGCGCGGCCCAGGCGGCGGCGCCGTAGTGGCAGGCACGCACGTCGGCGGTGGTGTGGCCGGGGCTCCAGGAGAGTCCGCCGTCCGCGGTCTGGAGGCCATGGAGCCAGGCCAGCAGGCGCTCCCGGTCGGGAACGGTGGAGCGGGCGGGACCCAGGGCGGTGCGGGTGGAGAAGTGGGTGGCCCAGACCTCGGCGTCCTGGCCGGGCGTCATGGCGTACGCGTCGCCGGTCCAGGTGGTGGCGAGCCATGCGGCGGTCGCGTCCGGTTCCGGGACGGGGTGGCCGAGATCGGTGAGCGCCTGGGTGCAGTAGAAGGTGGCCCAGGCGTCGGAGGGCATGCCGACGGACCACGCGTAGCCGCCGTCGGCGTTGCGGCGGCCGCTCAGGTAGCGGGCGGTGGCGTCCGGAGCGGTGGCGTCGGCGGTCCGGCCGAGCCAGGCGAGGGTGCGCGTCGCGGCGTACGTGCACCACAGGTCGGGATCGCCCAGGACGGCACCGCCGGGAGCAGGGGACGCGGCGCGGGTGGACTCGGGGGACACACCGGTGGCGGCGGGGGCGGTCATCGGGCGCTCTCCACGACGCGTACGTTGGTGCGCTTCCAGCTCTTCTGCGATCCCCCGCTCTTGGTGGTGGAGGGCAGCGCGTTGAGGAAGGCGACACCGTCCCAGGCGAAGCCCAACCGGTGCCGGCAGGCCTCCTGCACGGAGTCGGCGTCGGCGGCTTCGGAAGTGCGGTCGGAGCCGGGCACGCGTTCCAGGAGGAGCCGGGCCTGCGTGCCCGCCTCGTCGACCTCGACGAGATAGCCGGTGGCCGACGTCAGCCCGTAGACGATCTCCTCCACGTCCCGGATCGCCAGGTCCGCGCCCCGTATGCGCAGGCCGTCGCTGGACCGGCCGCGGACGACGATCGTGCTGCCGGGGGTGGCGCAGTCGCACCGGTCGCTGCTGATCTCCACCTCGTCGCCGGTGTCGAGGCGCAGCAGCGGGCGGGCGTGCAGGTTGAGGGGGGTGACGACCAGCCGCCCCGCGCCGTCGGCCGGCAGGGGCGTCGTGCGTTCGCCGTCCGTCAGCTCGAAGTAGTGGGCGTGGGTGAGCAGGTGGAGGTTCCCGGCAGGGCAGGTCGCGGCGAGGGTGCCGGTCTCGGTGCTGCCGTAGCTCACGTCGTGCGCGGCGGCGTCCCACCAGGTGCCGAGCCGGGTGCGCAGAGCCGGGGTGCTGACCTCGCCGAGAAGCATCAGTTTGGATATGGAGTCGCGGAGTCCGGGCAGCGTGCCGCGCTGGACGAGCAGGCGGGTGAGCTGCATCAGCACACCTGGGGCCGCGAAGACGGCGGTGGGCCGCAGGGTGGACCACAGGTCGCTCAGGCGGTCCCAGTCGGAGATGCCGGTGGCGAACGGGTACATCCGGGTGTGCGGAAGTCCGAGGTACTCACAGACGCCGACGATGAGGTCGGCGACCGGCACGATGTCGGAGGGCAGCAGGATCGCGACCCGGTCGTCGGCGTTCAGGACGGAGCGCCACGCCTCGGCGACGGAGACCGTGTTCCACACGATGTCCTCCAGGTGGCGCGGGGTGGGGGTGACCCGGCCGGAGGTGCCCGTCGTCTCGTAGTACTTGGCCGCCTCGGCCAGCTCTCCCACCGCGAAGCTCCAGGGGTCCTGCTTCAGCCGGTCCTTCGGGGTGACCGGCAGCCGCTCGAAGCTGTCCCAGGAGAAGGCACCGATGTCCCGGAAGGCCTGGGACTTGGCGGCTCGCGCCCATGCCGCGGACAGCTTGCGGGTGTGGAAGTCGGCGGTGGGCGGGTGCCGTCGTGCCCACCGGGCCTCCTCCTGTGCCTGTCGCAGCAGCCTCAGTCCCGCTTCATCTCGGATCAACATGCTTTCTTCCCAACTCGCTGTGGCATGTGGGCAACTCGATGACGCGCGCTCCGAAGAATTCAGCCACACCCCCTGTCACGCGTCCAATAACCATCTCGAATCAACGCGCGATAAGCAGCACTGATCACGTGAGTTGGAAATCTGCTTGGACAGCGGATGGCGCCGCCGGGCCTACTTGCTGACATGACGAAGAACAATGCGGCGCTCTCCGTTCCCGCCCTGCTGGAACGCATGGCGGAGATTCCGTCCCTCAGTGACCGGTACGACGACGCGCGGGCCCTAGCCGATCCGGCACTGCGAGATCTGCCGATCCTCACGAAGGACGATTTCCGGGGCGCTCTTCCCGATGTCCTGCGTGTCGCACGGTCGCGGCGGCACGGTTCGATCGTCCTGGGGAGCGGCGGGACCACCTCGACCCCGAAGCTGAGCTTCATCGCCAGCGGCCAGCTGATCGAGGCGATCGCAGCCGAGTGGAGTCCGCTGGACCACCAGGACGTCCTCGTGAACTACGACACCCCCGGCCGGCTGTCCTCGTCGCACAACTTCTTCAACGCGGTGGCCCACCGGGCCGGCGCCGTGACGATCCCGCTGGGCGCGGTCGACGAGGCACAGCTCGGCGAGTGGCTCGACTTCGTTGGTCTGCTCGACGCGACCGCCCTGAACGCGACGCAGAGCCAGATAGGCAACCTGCTGGAGTTCTACGAGCGTACGAACCGCAGGCCCCCGGCCTTCAAGAAGCTGCTGTGGACGGGCGAACCGTTCGGCGAGCGCGCGCTGGAGACCGTCCGCCGGGTCCTTCCGGACGCGGAGCTGCACGGTGTGTACGGGTCGACGGAGACCTGGGTGATCGGGCACAACGGGCCCGCCTGCGCCCTGGACACGTTCCACCTCATGCCCTACCAGCACGTCGAGCTGGAGGACGGGGCCATCCTCGTCACCAACCTGCACCCGGAGTGCGTCAACCCGGTGGTGCGCTACCGGCTCGGCGACCTGGGCGAGTTCGTTCACTGCGCGTGCGGCCGGGCGGACACCGCGCTGCGGGTCGTGGGCCGTGACGACCCGCAGATGAAGTTCCTGAGCATCCTGGTCACCCCGCAGGAGATCGTCGAGGCGACCCGGCTGCACCCGGCGGTCGGCGACGTGCAGATCGCGCTGTTCGATCACGGCTCCCCCGCGGAGCGGATGGAGCTGCGGATCAAGACCGCCCAGGGCGCCGACCCGGCCGAGGTCGAGTCGGAGGTGCGCCGCACGGTCCTCACCCGGGTCTACCGGCTCGGCTACGAGGTGGAGACCGAAGCGCCCCACGCGTTCGCGGTCCGGGCGGTCGAGCGCTTCACCGTCAACGAGCGGTCGAACAAGACGCCGCTGGTCGTCAAGGACCAACCGCTGCCCTGACCCCGCCGGGGGCGTCGTCCGGACCGCCCCCGCACCGAGGACATCCGTTCCGGGACCCGCCGACCCGACTCGAGAGAAGAGTTTCCATGACCGAGCGCACTGCCCGCACCGCTGTTCCGCGTCGTTATCTCATGTGCCGGCCCACACACTTCGAGGTGACCTATTCCATCAATCCGTGGATGAATCCCGAGAAGCCGGTCGACCGCGAATTGGCCGTCCTTCAGTGGGAGCGCCTCCGTGAGATCTATCTGGAACTCGGGCACACCGTCGAATTGATCGAGCCGGTGCCCGGCCTGCCGGACATGGTGTTCGCCGCGAATGGCGCCACCGTCGTGGACGGGCGCGTGCTCGGCGCCAAGTTCCGCAACGAGCAGCGCGTCGCCGAGGGACCCGCGTATTCCCGGTGGTTCCGCGAGAACGGATTCCCCGAGGTGCGGGACCCGGAGTTCATCAACGAGGGTGAGGGCGACTACCTCGTCACCGGGAACTGGGTGCTGGCCGGTTGCGGGTTCCGTACCGATCCCGCCTCGCACCAGGAGGCCCAGGACTTCTTCGGCCGCCCGGTGATCGGTCTGCGCCTGGTCGATCCGCGTTTCTACCACCTGGACACCGCGCTCGCGGTCCTGGGCGACGACGAGATCATGTACTGCCCGGAGTCGTTCTCACCGGGCAGCCGGGCGGTGCTGCGCCGCCTGTTCCCGGACGCCGTCCTGGTCTCGGCCCAGGACGCCGGCGTGTTCGGCCTCAACGCCGTCTCGGACGGGTACAACGTCGTCCTGCCCCAGGCGGCGACAGGTCTCGCGGAACAGCTCACCGCGCGCGGTTACAACCCGATCGGCATCGACCTCTCGGAGCTCCTCAAGGCCGGCGGAAGTGCCAAGTGCTGCACCCTGGAGATCCGCAGTGCCAGTTCGGAGGCCTCGGAGCGCGCGGCGACGCCCGCGCGCACGGCCTGCGTGGTGTGACGCGGGCGCTTCGCCACCTCGGCGGGAGCCTGCTGCTCCCGCCGGGCGGGGCGCGGCCGCTGGTCCGTCGCGGAGGCCATGAACGACAGGAAGGCCCGCAGGGCGGACTTGGTGTTGTCCTTGCGCCACACGAGGGCCAGCGGCACGGTGGGCGCGCCCTCCAACGGGCGGAGTGCCACGCCGGGTACGTCCAGCAGGGCGACGGCATCCCGGGTGACCAGGGTCATGCCGTGCCCCTGCGCGACCGCCATCAGCATGTGGACCTCGTCGGGCTCCTCCCGGACGATGCGCGGGGTCCGGCCCACGGGATAGACGGCCTGGATGATCGACTCCCATAACCCGCCCGACTCGCGGGGGAAGTAGACGAGGGGGTCCGCGGCGACGTCCTCGAACCGGATGGCGGGTTGACCGGCCAACGGATGAGCGGCGGGGAGGGCGACGAGGATCTCCTCGTGGCCCACGCCGAGGAGCCCCAGGTCCTGCCCCAGGTCCACCGGCGGCCGCACGAAGCCCACGTCCACGCGGCGGGTGCGCACGCGTTCCACGTTGAAGGAGCTGAAGCCGGCCGAGGTCCGCAGGTTGATGTGCGGGCGGGCCGCGCGGAACGCTGCGGTCAACTCGTGGGCCTGGCCGAGGCTCGCGGAGGCCGTGTGGGCCAGAGTCAGGGTCGCGTGGTGCCGGTCGACCATGTCGTTGGCGAAGCCCTTGACCTCCTCGGCGTGCGCCACCAGACGCTTCGCCCTGGGCAGGAGCTCCTCGCCGATCGCGGTCAGCGAGACCAGTTGGCGCGACCGGTGGAAAAGGGGAGCGCCGATCTCGCGCTCCATCACCTTGATCGCCTGAGAGAGGCCGGGCTGCGAGATGTGGAGTCTCTTCGCCGCTCTGCCGAAGTGGAGTTCGTCGGCCACAGCGATGAAGTACGTGAATGCTCGAATGTCCACGGGTGCAACCTCCATGCGCGCCCGACGGCGCCCGTAGCGGTGAGGAGGGGGCCGTCCCGTCCGCCTGCCCACCGGTGGGGCGGGCCTGCCACGGCTGGTGGATCGGCGTCCCGGTGCGCCGGGAAAGTCCCGGATGCGCCGCTGACGCCTGCTCCTCCCCTTTGCGGAGCGTTCCGGACCCGTCGTCCCCCAAGATCTCCAACTGGTTCACCTTGAAAATAAGCAAGCCAGTCAAGCCTTGTCAAGGATTGACTACACTCGGCAAGGGCTCCTAGCCTCGGCATGCGGCCCCGCGCCACCGAAGAAGGACGAGCGTCCGGACCGACCCGCAGGGCCGGAGCCCCGGACGCACCCGACCCAGGAGAGAAGAACTGCCATGCGCCTCGCCCACAGCCTCGCCACCCTGGCCACGCTCACGGCGGCCACGCTGCTCACCATCGCCTCGGCACACGCGGAAGCGGCCCCCGACCGCCCGGCAGTCGCCATCACGCCCCAGGAGATCGAGTGGCCGGCGCCGGGCCGGGCGACCCCGCTGGACATCGAGTGGCCGGCGCCCGGCCGGGCCATCTCATCGGAGATCGAGTGGCCGGCGGCGGGCCCGGCGACCCCGCTGGACATCGAGTGGCCGGCTCCGACACCGTAAGGATCCATCCCCACCGACCGGGGACCGGTTGATGCGCATCGACCGGGCGGCACCTTCATTCTTGACAGCCCGAGTAAAGGATCGATAATGTGTTGACAAATCGAGGACGGGGCTGTCCGTAAGGAATAGAAGATGCTTGAGCAGCCGGCATTCGGCCGCCGCCTCCGTCAGCTCCGACAGCAGCAGGGGCTCACTCAGGCCAGCCTCACCGGTCCCCGCATGTCGGCCGCTTACGTGTCGCGACTGGAGGCGGGGTCCCGCCCGCCCACACCGCAGAGCGTGGAACTTCTCGCCGCGAAACTCAACGTTCCGCTCAGTATGTTCGACGAGGTCGAAGCCACCGGCCTCTCGGACATCCTCGCCACCACGGCGGCACTGTGGGAGTCGGCCGACAAAGGCGAACTCCGGCTCCAGCTCGAACAAGCACTGGAGACCGACAGCGAGGCCGATCCCACCCTGCGGTGGCAGGCGTACGCCCAACTCGCCAAGCTTCAGTGCGAGGAAGGGCAGCGCCGGGAGGAGTACGACAACCTCCGGCATCTCGTACAGGTGAGCGAGGAGCTGGGGCACCCCGTGCTCCTCGTCCATGCCCGCTTGCGTCTCGCGCGATGCCAGCGATCCCTCGGCCGCATCGACGACGCTCGCGCCACCGCGCGGGACGGTCTGCGTCTCGCGCAGGAGGCCGGTCTCGGCACCGGCGACACCACCCGCCTCCGGATCCTGCTCGTCTCCACCGCGGCCGAACTGGGCGACCTCGCCGAGGCGAAGCGCATGAGCGACGACATCTGCGCCTCTCTCGGCGACCGCACGGGCTCCCTCGCCGCAGAGGCCTGGTGGGCCGCGGCCACCGTCACCACCCGCATCGGCGACCACAAGCGGGCGGGCCTGCTTCTGGACAGGGCCCTCGCGGCGGTCAGCAGCCGTGAGGACCTCTCGCTGTGGGTGCGCCTGCGGCTGGCAGCCGCCGCGCTCAAGCTCCAGGCCGGTCCCCTGCGCCTCGACGCCGTCGAGCACTATCTGGCGGAGGTCAAACCTGCCCTCGACCTGGTGGGAACCCCGGCGAACCAGCAGGAGTACACCTTCCTCACGGCCCAACTCCGTTACGCCCGAGACGATTTCGCGACGGCCCGCACCCTCTGCGACAGCATCGCTCAGGACACGCTCCTGCTCAGCTACCGCGACCGGATCCGCTACCGCATGCTGGGCGCGCAGATCCGCTTGGCGGAGGGCGACACGACGGCGATCGCGGACCTCACGGCACTCGCGGAGCAGGCACAGGACGCGGAGATGATCGATCTGGCGGCCGAGGTGTGGAGGACGGCCGCGCGGGCGCACGCGCACTGAGAGGTCCCGGGAGATCGCGGCCTGCGGCTCGGGTCCTTACGATGAGCATGGTGGTCAGTCTCGGCGCCTTCGGTGGAGGAGGTTCGCGATGACGCACGACGGCGGGCTGAGGCTGCATCTGGAGCGTGTCCTGCGCGCATCGCGCCCGGACGCGTTCCGGGCCCTGACCGAACCGCGGGAACTGGTCAAGTGGTGGGGCCCTGACGGGTTCACCATCCCGAGCATGGAGAGCGACCTTCGGCCAGGCGGTGGCTACCGGATCGCGATGCGGCCTCCGGAGGGCGATCCGTTCTGCCTGGTGGGGGAATTCGTCGAGGTGGACCCTCCGGAACGCCTGACCTACACCTTCCGGTGGGAGGAACCCCATCCCGAGGACCGGGAGACGGTGGTGACGCTGTCGCTTCGCGAGATCGGCGGCACACGGGTCGAGTTGGTCCTCGACCAGGGCGACTTCGCCACCGAGGGGCGCCGTGTTCTGCACGAGGAGGGCTGGTCCCAGAGTCTGAACAAGCTGGCGGAGCTGATGTCGTCGGCTGCCTCGGCCTGAGACGTCCGCCGCGGGGAGGGGCCCGCGGCAGACTTCCGTGACGGACCCCGGAGGGTCAGCGCACCCTGCCGCGCGGCTTCAGCGGCACCGGCGGTAGCGCGGGCGCGGGCAGCGGACCGCCGTCGAAGCCCTTGACCTCACCGAAGCGGGAGCCGGTCATCCAGTCCTCGCGGGCCTGCTCGATGTCCCGCTGGGTGCGGCCGATGAAGTTCCACCACATGATGAGCTCCTCCTCGAAGGGCTCTCCGCCGAGGAGCATCAGTCCGGCGTCGGACTCGGCACGCAGGGGGAGTTCACTGCGGCCGCAGCCGAGGTAGAGCATCGAGCCGGGCAGCAGCGGGACCCCGTCGACGTGCGCCTCGCCGGACATGGAGAGCACGGCGTACTCGAAGTCCGGCTCCATGGGCAGCCGCAGGTCGGCGCCGCGGGTCAGGCTCAGGTCGGCGCCGACGATCGGGGTGTACGTCGTTCCGGGCGAGGTCGCGCCGTCGACACTGCCGAGGATGAGGGTGGCGGTGAGGCCGGGGGCGGTGACCGTGGGCAGTCCGGCGTGGTGCTCGAAGCGCGGGTCGGTGTGCCGGTGCCCGTCCGGGAGGGCCACCCAGAGCTGCGCGCCGTGCAGGAGGCGCGTGTGCGACCTGGGGCTCTCCTCGGAGTGGCTGATGGCACGGCCCGAGGTCATCAGGCCCAGCTCCCGCGGGCGGATCGTCTGCAGGCTGCCGGTCGAGTCGCGGTGCAGCACCTCGCCCTCGTGCAGCCAGCTGACCGTCTGCAGACCCATGTGCGGGTGCGGCGGGACCTGCATGCCGGGCTCGTCCGCGATGTCGTCGGGTCCGTAGTGATCGACGAAGCACCAGGCGCCGACCATGCGGCGGCCCAGGTTGGGCAGCAGCCGGCGGACCTCGGTGGCCTCGCCGAGCTGGACCCGGCGGGGGCTGAGGAGTTCACGCACCGGCTCCGCCACCACGAAACCACGGCCGCCGCACAGTGCGGGAACCGCCTCGCGATCTAGATTGCTCATGGCGCCCAACCTAGTCCGGTCCCGGACCTGTCGTCAGCCGGCCGGCCCGCCCATTGCGGGGCACTTGAGCACAAGCCAGACGGCATACGCGTTTCATCCCGTCCCGGCCGAGGTCCGGCGGCCCGAACCCGCATAGTAGTGGAATATTCAACCATCTGCTCTCGTTGTCGCCGCCGAAGGAGGTCAGCAGTGGACATGACGTACTACGACCACGGGACGGCCGCGGAGCGCTGGGAGCGCGCGCGGATGTTCTTCGACGCCAGGGACTTCGCGGCTGCGGCGCGGGTGCTGGGCGGGCTGGTCGAGGAGGTGCCGGAGCAGGTGGGTCCCCGGCTGCTGCTGGCGCGCTCGTACTATCACTCGGCCCAACTTCGGCGCGCGGAGGCCGAGTTGAGGATCCTCGTCGAGCGCGAACCGGTCGAGCACTACGCCCGGCTGATGCTGGGCCGGACCCTCGAACGCCAGGGCCGGCACGAGGAGGCGGAGTCGCACCTCAGGATCGCCTCGGCGCTCGCGGGGGACTTCGACCGTATGTGACCGCCGGACTCCCCTGCGGTCGCGCCACGCCCTGGGAGGTCACCCGAGGAGGCCGGGAGCCCAGCGCCCGGCCGGTCACCCGAACGACCGGCCGGGCCGCGGTCCCCGGCCCCTTCCTGCCAGGAGCCGTCCGTCCTCCGTGCCGCCACCGCCCTCACCGGCACCCCCGGGGTCCGTGCCCGGCGCATACCTCGCAGCGGGAAGCGCGCGCAGCACCCGCACGCCGGCCGGGGACAGCGCGGCGACGAAGCCCCGGCCGCCGGGGCAGCGCCCTCGGCTTGGGTGGGCGATCCCGCCGTGGCCTCGCCTCGCGCCGTGCCGCCCGGCTTGGCATCCTGGCCCGATGGCATCCGAACACGACCCCGGCCGCTCCCGCTCCTTGACCGACCAGGTGGAGGAACTCCTCTCCCGCGCGGGCCCGTTGCCGATCGTCGCCGCCGGTGAACCGGTGCTGCGGCGCGAAGCCGAGCCCTTCGACGGCCAGTTGGACGCGAAGCTGCTGGACCGCTTCGTGACCGCGCTGCGCGAGACGATGCACGCGGCGCCCGGCGTGGGGCTCGCCGCGCCACAGGTCGGCGTACCGCTGCGGATCGCGGTGCTCGAGGACCCGGCGCCGGTGCCCGAGGAGGTGCGGCTGGCGCGCGGCAGGGTGCCGCAGCCGTTCCGGGTGCTGGTGAACCCGTCGTACGAGCCCGTCGGCGCCGACCGGGCCGCGTTCTTCGAAGGATGCCTCAGTGTGCCGGGCTGGCAGGCGGTGGTGACCCGGCCCGCCCGGGTCAGGCTCACGGCACGGGACGAGCACGGCCGCGCGGTGGACGAGATCGTCACCGGCTGGCCCGCGCGCATCGTGCAGCACGAGACGGACCACCTGGACGGCACGCTCTACCTGGACCGCGCGGAACTGCGCTCGCTGTCCTCGACCGAGGCGGTGGCGCGGCGCTGGGCCCAGCCGACTCCGCGTGAGGCCGCGGCGGCCCTGGGTTTCGGACTGCCGGGCTGACCGGGCGCGTCCACGGGACTGACCAGGACCGCTGGGCCGACCAGGACGCGTCCAGGGGACTGACCAGTACTGCCGGACCGACCAGTACTGCTGGACTGACAAGGACGCCCGGTGGAGACCGGAGACGAGACCGACCGCGCCCCGGCCTCCCCGGCCTCCCCGGCGCAAACCGGCTGTCCCCGAGGGCGCCCGGAGCCCGCGTCACCGGTCCGGCGCACGGGGGTGCCGCCGACCGGTGGCACCCCCGTGTCGCGGCTCAGGCGTCCCGGTACGCCTCCAGCAGCCGCAGCCACACCTCGCTCACCGTCGGGTACGACGGCACCGCGTGCCACAGCCGGCTCACCGGCACCTCGCCGGCCACGGCGACGGTCGCCGAGTGGATCAGTTCACCCACTCCGGGGCCGACCAGGGTGACCCCGAGGACGACCTCCCGGGCGACGTCGACGATCATCCGGGCCCGGCCTCGGTAACCGTCGGCGTACAGCCCCGCGCCCGCGACCGAGGCGAGGTCGACGTCGACGGCGCGGACCCGGAGGCCGGCCTGCTCCGCCTCCGCGAGCGAGAGACCGACAGCCGCGGCCTCCGGGTCGGTGAAGACGACCTGGGGGACGGTCGCGTGGTCGGCGGTCGCCGCGTGGGCACCCCAGGGGTCCGTCTCCAGCAGGGGCACCCCGGACGCGCGGGCGGCGATGGCGGCGCCCGCGATACGGGCCTGGTACTTGCCCTGGTGGGTCAGGAGGGCGCGGTGGTTCACGTCGCCCACGGCGTACAGCCAGCTGCTGCCGGTCACCAGGAGCGTGTCGTCGACCGGCAGCCACGAGCCGGGCTCCAGACCGACCGTCTCGAGGCCCAGGTCGTCGGTGTGCGGCACCCGCCCGGTGGCGAACAGGATCTCGTCGGCCTCGATGCGCTCCCCGCCGTCGGTGACGGCCACCACCGTCGGTCCCTCGCGCGTCACCGACGTCACCGCGACGCCGGTGCGCACGTCCGCGCCGGCCTCCTTCAGCGACTCCGCGACCAGGTCTCCGGCGAAGGGCTCCATACGGGGCAGCAGCCCCGTACCGCGGACGAGGAGGGTGACCCGCGAGCCGAGCGCCTGCCACACCGTGGCCATCTCGACCGCGACCACACCGCCGCCCACGACGATGAGCCGGTCCGGCACGGCCTTCGCGCTGGTGGCCTCGCGGCTGGTCCAGGGCCTGACCTCGGCGAGGCCCGGCAGGCCGGGGAGCGACGCACGGGTGCCGGTGCACACGGCGACGGCGTGCCGGGCCGTGAGCACGCGCCGTCCGCCGTCCGCGCCCTCGACCGTCACCTCGCGTGTCCCCGAGAGCCGCCCGTGCCCCCGGTAGAGGTCGGCGCCGATGCCCTCCAGCCAGCCGACCTGGCCGTCGTCCTTCCAGTGCGAGGTGTAGTAGTCCCGGTGGGCGAGGACCGCGGCGGCGTCGAGGGGGCCCTGCACCGACTGGCGCAGTCCCGGCACGCGGCGGGCGTCGGCGCGGGCGAGGACCGGGCGCAGCAACGCCTTGCTCGGCATGCACGCCCAGTACGAGCACTCACCGCCGACCAGTTCGGCCTCCACGACCGCGGTGGAGAGTCCGGCCGCACGGGTGCGGTCGGCGACGTTCTCCCCCACGGGCCCGGCACCGAGCACCACGACGTCGTACGCGATGGTTTCCGTTTCCGTCATGGGGTCAGTCTGGTAGGTGGTGCGAGGCGTGGCCACACGGGGTGTGCGCCCTGGCCGCAGGGGTACGTGCGCGGAATACGCCACCGTGGGGCAGCGTTGTCGACAGCGGCTTGCCCCCGGGCCCGGCCCCGGGACCGACACGAGGAAGTGGGAAATCGCCATGAGCAGCACCGTGGAGCTCACCAAGGAGAACTTCGACCGGACGGTCACGGACAACGAGTTCGTCCTGATCGACTTCTGGGCGTCCTGGTGCGGACCGTGCCGGCAGTTCGCCCCGGTCTACGAGAAGGCCGCGGAGGCCAACCCGGACCTGGTCTTCGCCAAGGTGGACACCGAGGCGCAGCCCGAGCTGGCCCAGGCGTTCAACATCCAGTCGATCCCGACGCTGATGATCGTCCGCGACCAGGTCGCGGTGTTCGCGCAGCCCGGCGCCCTGCCGGAGGCCGCCCTCGAGGACGTCATCGGCCAGGCCAGGAAGCTCGACATGGACGAGGTCCGCAAGGCCGTGGCCCAGCAGCAGGCGCAGCAGGCGCAGGAGTCCGGGCAGGGCGGCGAGTAGCACCGGCGGGCCCGCGAAATCGGCGAACGGTGGAAGCGGCGGACGGTCGGTGGCGCCGACGGTGGGTAGCAAGGTTTACCCGCGCCTGCGGGCCGCGGCCGGGACCCGCGCGGGCTCACCACGCGAGTGGCAGACCCGTGTAATTCGCGGCCAGTTCGGCGGCCGCCGGCCGAGACGCCGTGATCCGGCGCAGCCGCGTGAGCTGCATGCGGTCGTCGAAGGCGTCCTTGTCCGGCAACGTGTGCAGCATCCGCGTCAGGTCGTACGAGAAACGGGTCGCCTGCCACACGCGGCCGAGACACAGTTCCCCGTAGCGGTCGAGGAGTTGGTCCGATCCGGTGAGGTGCAGTAGGACGAAGCCGCGGGCCAGGACACGGACGTCGGACACGGCGAGGTTCAGCCCCTTGGCGCCCGTCGGCGGCAGGATGTGGGCGGCGTCCCCGGCGAGGAAGAGCCGCCCGTACCGCATCGGTTCGTGGATGTGACTGCGCAGGGGCGTCACCGACCTGGCCGTGATGGGACCGCGTCGGAGCGTCCAGTCGCCGTCGATCGCGAAGCGCGTGGAGAGTTCGTCCCAGACCCGGTCGTCGGACCAGTCGTCCGGGTCCGTACCGTTGGGGACCTGGAGGTAGAGCCGGGAGACCTCGGGTGAGCGCATGCTGTGCAGCGCGAAGCCGCCGGCCCCGCGGGCGTACACCAACTCCTCGCAGGAGGGCGCCACATCGGCCAGGACGCCGAGCCAGGAGTACGGGTGCACGTGCTCGTAGGCGCGGCTCAGCCCGGCCGGGAAGGTGGCGCGCGCGATGCCGTGGAAGCCGTCGCAGCCGACCACGTAGTCGCAGTGCAGCGTCTGTTCCCGGCCCTCGTGCACGAAACGCACGACCGGTTCCTCGCTCTCCGGCTTCTCGATCGCGAGGGCCTCCGCCTCGAACAACAGCGGTGCCCCGTCGGCGAGTTGGAGGGCGACGAGGTCCTTGACGATCTCGGTCTGGGCGTAGCCGGTGACCGTGCGGCCGCCGGTGAGGACCGGGAAGTCGATGCGGTGCCGCTCGCGGTCGAAGCGGAGCTCGATGCCGTGGTGGACCAGGCCCTCGATCTCCAGGCGTTCCGCGGCGCCGCACTCGCGCAGTGCGTCGACCGTGCCCTGCTCCAGCATTCCGGCGCGCCCGCGCTGTTCGACGCGGGCGCGCGTCCGGCGCTCCAGGACGACGCAGTCGATCGCCGCCCGGTGCAGCAGCCGGGCCAGGAGCAGCCCGGCGGGCCCGCCTCCGATGATGCCGACCTGCGTCCGCATGACGCGCCTCCCCGGTGTTCAGCTCGATTCGCGGTGCACGACCCTCGCCCCCAGCACGTCGTGCGCCTGGGGCGCGGCGCCCGGTTCGCGGACCGCCCGGTCGACCAGCTCCGCGAGGTCACGGCCGGCCGGCAACTCGATGTGGACGGTGCTCAGCCGCGGCCGGAGCAGTCTGCCGAGCATCAGGTCGTCGGCGCCGATCACCGCCGTCTCCTCGGGGACGGCGATGCCTTCGTCCTGAAGGGCCCGCATCAGCAGCATGGCGTACTCGTCGTTGTACGCGAACACCGCGTCCAGGCCGAGTGACCGCCATTTTCCGGCCAGCCGGGCCGCCTCGTCCTCGTCGTAGGCGAGCGGCAGCTCGGTCACCACGGCGTCCGTGCCGTGCACGGCGCGCCGTACGCCGTCGAGCCGGGGCCGGGAGAAGACCTCGAAGCCGGGCTCCTCGGGGACGACCACACCGATACGGCGGCGGCCGCGGGCGACGAGGTGCGCGCCGGCGCTGTGGCCGACCCCGGCGTGGTCCATCAGCAGCGCGTGCGCGCCCTCCACGCGCTGGGTGCCGAGCGTGACGACGGCCCGGGCGCCGGAGCGCTTGAGGACGGCCACGCCCTGCGGGCCGAGGTCGCTGCCGGGTACCAGGACGGCGACGGGCCGCAGCTCCGCCCACGCGCGGGCGGCCTCGTCGCCGTTCAGGCCGACGCTGCCGTACTGCACGACGGTGTAGTCGAGGCGTCCCAGAGCCCCTTGCAGCTCGCTGAGGAACTGGCTGTAGAGCGGGCCCACCGGCACGTTCGGGGCGGGCATCAGGACCAGGCGGCTGTGGCCGGCGCGCAGGCTGCGGGCCGCGGCGTGCGGGACGTAGCCGAGTTCCCTGGCCGCCTCGTGGACCCGGCGGCGGGTGGGCTCGCTGATGCGCACGGCGCTCGTGTTGTTCAGGACGTACGAGACGGTCGCGCGGGAGACACCCGCCAGTCGGGCCACATCCGCGCTCGTCGGCACGGCGAGCGGTGCGGGCGACGGCGGGACGGAGTCTTTCGGTATCTGCACCATGACGTACGGCATCCTTGCAGAAGCCCGGCGCGCCGCATTGCGCCGGGGGAACATCCGGTGTCCGCGCACGTGACCGTGCGGGCATACGGGCGGCAACTCCCCTTTCCCAGACGGAGGTTCGGCACCCCGTACCACTGTGGGCGCCCGGACGCTACCGTTCGGCAGACGCCCTGCATCGGAGGTGCCCGGATGGCTGCGGACCCCGTCCCCGGTCTGGCGGAGTGCGCCCGCGCGCTCGCCGCGGGGGAGCTGAGCGCGCGCGAGGCGGTCGCGTGGTCGCTGGCCCGGATCGAGGCCGCCCAGCCGTCGCTGAACGCCTTCCGCCGGGTGCGCGCCGAGGCGGCACTGGCCGAGGCCGACGCGGCCGACCGGGAGCGGGCGGCGGGCGGGCGGCGGCCCCTGCTCGGGGTGCCGGTGGCCGTGAAGGACGACATGGACGTGGCGGGGCTGCCGACGGCGTTCGGCTGCCGGGGCGAGTTCCCGCCCCAGGCCAGGGACGGCGAGGCGGTACGCCGGCTGCGGGCGGCGGGCGCCGTGATCGTCGGCAAGACCAACACCTGCGAGCTCGGGCAGTGGCCCTTCACCGAGGGGCCCGCCTTCGGCGCCACCCGCAACCCCTGGCACGGCGAGCACACCCCGGGCGGATCGTCCGGCGGTTCCGCGACGGCGGTCGCGGCCGGGCTGGTGCCGGCCGCGCTGGGCTCCGACGGCGCGGGCTCGGTCCGGATCCCGGCCGCCTGGACACATCTCGTCGGCATCAAACCGCAGCGCGGCCGCATCTCGACCTGGCCGCGCCCCGAGGCGTTCCAGGGGATCACCGTCAACGGGACGCTGGCCCGTACGGTCGCCGACGCGGCGCTGCTCCTGGACGCCGCGAGCGGTTGTCACAGCCGCGACCTGCACCACCCGCCCGAGCTGCGCGTGTCCGACGCTGTGGACCGCGATCCCGGCCGGCTGCGGATCGCGCTCTCGCTGCGGCCGCCGTTCACCGCGCTGCCCGCGCGGCTCGATCCCCGCGTACGGGCACGGGTCGTCGCCCTCGCGGAACGTCTCGCCGTGCTCGGTCACGTCGTCGAGGAGGCCGAGCCACGTTACGGACGGATCGGGCTCTCGTTCGTGCCGCGCGCGACCGCGGGTATCGCCGAGTGGGTGCGCGAGGCGCCCTTTCCCGACCTCCTCGACCGGCGGACCCGTGAGGCCGCCCGGCTGGGACGGCTGCTGGGCGGCACCCCGCTGCGGCTCGCCCGCCGGGCGGAGGCCGCCCTGCACCGGCGGATCGGCGCGCTCTTCGACTCCTACGACGTCCTCCTCGCGCCGACAACGGCCGCTCCCCCGCCCCGCATCGGCGCCATGCTGGACCTCGGCGGGCTCGGCACCGACCGCGCGATGATCGCCGCCTGCCCCTACGCCTGGCCGTGGAACGTGCTCGGGTGGCCCGGCGTCAACGTCCCCGCGGGCTTCGTGGACGGGCTGCCGGTGGGCGCCCAGCTGCTCGGCCCGGCACACAGCGAGCCGCTGCTGGTGTCACTGGCCGCCCGACTGGAGGCGGACCAACGCTGGCACGAACACCGGCCCCCGCCCGCTGCCGGCGCGCATCCCGCGGCGGTGTAGGCGAGTTGGCGAGTTGGCGAGTTGGGCACACCCGCGGTGACCAGTGGTCCGGCGGCCGTACGCTGTCGGCATGGGTGATGCGTCGATGGTCGGGTTGATGGGGCGGGTCACCGGCACGGTCGGGCCCGGGCTCGTCGGCGAGGTGATCGTCCGGGTGCGTGGCGGCGCCGAGCACTTCCTCGCGTATCCGGCCGCCGCGAAGGAGCGCATCGAGCGGGGCACGGTGGTGATGGTGGTGGAGTACCTGCCGCCGAGGACGGTCTACGTGTCGGCCGCGTACGGCAGTTGAGCTCTCCGCGGCCCAGGTGAGGGGCCGTGGGCATCAAGATTGCAACAAGGATCCGTCTATGGCTGTACCCGGCCTCCCGTCAGGAGCACACTCCCCTTCGTTCGGTGCCGACAGGGCACCATCCAAAGGGGGCGTATGCCGATGATCGTCGGCGTCGTGGCGGGGGCTGTTCTCCTCGCACTGATCTTCATCGTTGTGGTCTTCAAGCTCATGTGGCGCGTCGCGGAGCCCAACGAGGCACTGATCATCTCCGGTTCGAAGCATCGGACCGAAGGCCTCGAGGAAGGCATGGGGTTCCGCATCGTGACGGGACGCGGCACGCTGGTGACGCCGGGCGTCCAGGCGGTGCGCAAGCTGTCGCTGGACCTCAACGAGACCGAGCTGTCCGTGGACTGCGTGACGCACCAGGGCATCCCGCTCAAGGTGCGGGGCGTGGTCATCTTCAAGGTGGGCGACGACTTCGTGTCGATCGCCAACGCGGCCCGCCGTTTCCTCGATCAGCAGAAGCTGATGGCGGAGCGGGTGCACAACGTGTTCGCCGGTCATCTGCGGTCCATCGTCGGCGGGTTGACGGTCGAGGACATGATCCGCGACCGGGAGAAGCTCACCGGACAGACCCGTGCCGCCTGCGGCACGGAGATGGAGAAACTGGGCCTGATCGTCGACTCGCTGCAGATCCACGAGATCGAGGACCCGACCGGGTACATCAAGAACCTCGCCATGCCGCACGCCGCAGCCGTGCAGCGTGACGCGCGGATCGCGCAGGCCGAGGCCAACCGGCTGGCCACCGAGGCCGAGCAGCAGGCCGCAGCCCGGATGTCGGAGGCGACCCGGGACAGCGAGATCCTCCAGGCCGGCTACCAGGCCGAGCGCGACAAGGCGGCGGCGAAGTCCCGGCAGGCGGGACCGCTCGCCGACGCCGCGTCCCGGCAGGAGGTCGTCGTCCAGGAGACCCGCGTCGCCGAACTGGAGGCGCAGCGCCGTGAGCAGCAGCTCCAGGTGGACGTGCGCAAGCCGGCGGACGCCAAGGCGTACGAGAAGCGCACGCTGGCCGAGGCCGAGCGCGACGTCCGGATCTCCGCCGCCGAGGCCAAGGCGAAGGAGACGGAGCTCGCCGCGGCGGCCGAGGCGACCCGCGTCAAGACGGCCGCCGGCGCCGAGGCCGAGGCGACCAGGGCCCGGGGCGCGGCCGCCGCGACGGCGACCCGTGCCACGGGTGAGGCCGAGGCGGCCGCCGCCCAGGCGAAGGGCCTCGCGGCAGCCGAGGCGACCCGCGCGCAGGGACTCGCGGAGGCGGAGGCCATCGCGGCCAGGGCCGCCGCCCTGGCCGAGAACCAGGAGGCCGTGGTCGCCCAGCAACTCGCCGAGAACTGGCCGGAGATCGTCCAGGCGGGAGCGAGCGCGTTCAACAACGTCGAGCACATGGTGCTCCTCAACGGCGCCGACGGCATGTCCGACATGTTCGCCAAGGCACTCACCATGGGCGGTACGGGGCTCGGCCTGGCCCGTCAGCTGCTCTCCTCGATGAGCCAGAACGGGACGCCGGCCGAGGGAGCCGTTGGACTCAACGGCTTCGTGCCGCCGCGCACCCAGAAGGTGCCGGTGGAGAACGGCGACGAGTGAACTGATCCCGGCCGGGGGCGCGCCCGGCATCCCTGACGGGGCTAGGGCCTGTCGTTTGGATCAGGCTGGCTATGACCGACGGTTCGTCCTGACCGACCCGAGCGGGGTCTGGCGCGTGCAGCTGCAAGGCGGAGG
>NZ_JBWKDS010000014.1:0-107098 GCF_056435845.1 Streptomyces sp. NPDC043867
ACCCACCCCTGAACACCACGACGGCCTGCACCACCCCAACGGGGTCGTACAGGCCGTCGTCACGCAGGCCCCCGGATTTACCAACAGCGTCCGGAACTTCGCCGGGCGGGGGCGTCCACACGCACGCGGGCAGTCGGCCCCCTCCCCCCTCACACGGCCCTTGCGCCGTACCGTGTCGCGCCCGCCCTCGGCAGCGTCGCCCACATGCGCGTCCCGCCGCCCGGCTCGCGGGACCTGCCGAAGCCCCAGTCGCCGTCGCAGGCCCGGCATACGCAGGCCAGGACGCGCAGGGAGGCACGGCGGCGCGTGTCGCACTCCTCCGCCAGCCTGGGGTGCGCGTGCGACGGGTGGCTGTCGTAGACGATCACCCGGAGCGCGTCGGCCCGGTAGCGGAGCGACAGGTAGAACTCCACCGACTCCGTGAACTGACAGGCGACCGCTGCCAGTTCCCCAACCGCTTGCAGCCCCGCGTCCAGCAGCTCGTGCAGGCCGTGCGCGGACAGGACGGCTCGCGTCGCCGCCCTCGCCAGCTTCGGACTGGCCAGTGCCGCCGGCAGCGTGAGGCTGTAGGCGAGGGTCTCCGGGCTCGGCGCCGTGGGGTCGGCGGGGTAGGCGGTCGCCAGGGGGCAACGGGACACGGACAGCGGCATGCGGGCTCCTGTGGTCGTACGCGGATGTCGTCACCTCGGCAGCAGTGGCCTGTCCCCCTGGCGCGGGCCCGCCCCTCCCAGGGGAGGAGTACGCGGGCAGGCTCACGCGATGCACTTCCGGCTGCCGTGAGTAGTCGGTGCGCTACCGAATGTACGCAGCGTCATGGTTACATTGCCACGCATTCCAGAAAACTGACCCGTTCGTGGTCTATGAGCGGTCGGTGGCGTCAGACTGCTGATGACATCGCGGAAGGAAAGCCATGCCACCGAGGACAGTCACCACGGAGCGCCAACGGCGCTTGGGCAGCGAACTGCGGAAGATGCGGATGGCCTCGGGGATAACGGCGGACCAGGCTGCCGGGCTGCTCGGTGTCGACCGGGCGAAGATCTCCAACATCGAGACCGGCATCCGCGCCATCAGCCCGGAACGGCTGCGCACGCTTGCCTGCAACTGCGACTGTTCCGACCAGGCATACGTCGAAGCCCTGGTGGCGCTGGCCCGGCCCAGCGGGCGCGGCTGGTGGGAGCGTTATCGCGGCGCGCTCTCGCCCGGTCTCCTGGACATCGCCGAGCTGGAGTCGTACGCCGTGCGCATGCGCACCGCTCACACGGCGCACATCCCCGGGCTGTTCCAGACCAGCGATCACGCGCTCGAACTCTTCAGGGCCGTCCTGCCCCCGCTGCCCGAGCACGAGGTCGCGTTGCGGCTGGCGTACCGCGTCGAGAGGCAGCACGTTCTCGAAGGCGAGAATCCGCCCGAGTACGTCGGCCTTGTGCACGAAGCGGCCCTGCGCATGCAGTTCGGTGGCCGCAAGGTGGCTCGCGCCCAGCTTGAGCACCTGATGGCCGTGTCCGAACGGCCCGCAGTACGCCTGCTGGTCATCCCCTTCGCCGCCGGGACCTTTCCCGGGGCCGGGCAGACGGTCAACTACCTCCAGGCTTCGGTGCCCCAGCTCGACACCGCTCAGGTCGACAGCTCGCACGGCCCGGAATTCCTCGGCGACGAGGCGCAGTTGGCAAAGTACCGTGCCCACTTGGACTGGATGGAGGGCATCGCCCTGACACCCGAGGCGTCACGCGACTTCATCCACGAGATCGCCAACAGCCTGTGAGGAGACCGCAATGGACCGGATCACCTGGGAGGAACCCTTCTGCGGAGAGGGGGCCAGCTGTTTCCGTCTCGGCACCGACGAGCGCGGCAACGCCTACATCGCCATAGCCGGTGCCGAGGACGCCTACCTCACCGATTCCCGGGAAGCGCTCCGTACGCTGATCCGGGACATCAAGGCCGGCAAGGCCGACCACCTTCTCTGAGCCGCCCGGCGTCGGTCAGAAGAACTCCGACCACGGCTGGTCCCAGATCTGCTTCACGCACAGGATCAGGAACAGCAGTCCCGCGACGGCCAGCATCGCGTTGCTCAGCATGCCGTTGCGCCATTCCGCGGGCGTGCGGGACGAGTTGAGCAGCCACATCAGGGTGAGGGAGAGGAAGGGCAGGAACGCGGCGCCCAGGACTCCGTACAGGATGATCAGGCGGAAGGGCTGGCCCTCGAACAGCAGCAGCATCGGCGGGAAGGTCAGCCAGAGGAGGTACGCGCGGAAGGGCCAGGACTTCTCCCGGGCGCCGGACGCCACCTCCTCGCCGGAGGCCCCGGATGCCGGGGACGGCCCGTCGCCGGGGGCCATCCCTGCCGCCCGGTCCTTGCGGAAGCGTTCCACGAAGTCGGCGAACATCAGGCTCACCCCGTGCCAGACGCCGATCAGCGAGGTGAACGACGTGGCGAAGAAGCCGATCAGGAAGAACTTGGCCGTCGCCGTGCCGTACTCGTCCTTCAGGATGTCGCTGAGCTGGACCAGACCCTGGTCGCCGGAGGCGATGGCCACGTTCGCCGAGTGCAGGAGTTCCGCGCCGACGAAGAGCATCGCGACGACGAAGATGCCGGTGGTGATGTAGGCGACGCGGTTGTCGAGGCGCATCACCTTCATCCACCCGGTGTTCGTCCAGCCCTTGGCGTTGACCCAGTAGCCGTACGCGGCGAGCGTGATCGTGCCGCCGACGCCGCCGATCAGGCCGAGGGTGTTGAGGACCGAGTCCTTCTCGTCGGGCAGGACGGGGAGCAGGCCGGCGAACGCGTCGCCCAGGTTCGGGGTGACGCGGATCGCCAGGTAGACCGTGACGACGAACATGACGCCCACGAGGACGGTCATGACCTTCTCGAAGACGGCGTACTTGTTGAACCAGACGAAGACCAGGCCGACCAGCCCGGTGAGGATGGCCCACCACTTGAGGCCCATGACGTCCGGGAAGAGGGCCTGGAGCGGCAGCCCCGAGGAGGACATCGCCGCCGCGCCGTAGACGAAGCCCCAGATCACGACGTAGCCGACGAAGAACCAGGACGTCCAGCGGCCGAGGCTCGCCCAGCCGTCGAAGAGGGTGCGGCCCGTGGACAGGTGCCAGCGGCCGGCCGCCTCGGCCAGGGAGATCTTGACCAGGCAGCCGATGACGGCGGCCCACAGCAGCGTGTAGCCGAAATTGCTGCCCGCGATGAGCGTGGCGACGAGGTCGCCGGCGCCCACGCCCGTCGCCGCGACGACGATGCCTGGCCCGATGTACTTCCAACTGGACTTACGGGGGCGGGAGGTGACCTCCGCCGGCGCTGACTTCCCAGTGGTCTCCGACATGTCGTTCAAGGAAGCGCAAAGCGGCCGGGCACACAAGAGGGCGTGCGGTGAAGAGACCCGGTCGAGCGGGTGCGCGGCCGTGTCTGCGGTGCGGGGCCGGGCCGCGCGCGTACAGTCCCGGACCGGGCGGCCCCCGCGTACAGAGCCCGGCTGATTTTCGGCCGGTTCCCGCCACCGGCCACCCGCACCTTCTTGACCTGACCATGCCAGCCACTCACGATGAGCGCCACACCCGCACCAGGCACGTCGCCATGGACCACCCCCCGCTCCACTCCCCACATCCGGAGACCCCGGATTTCCTGGAGAATCTAGGAGACTTCATGCGACTTCGCATACGAGGCAGCGGCGTCAAAAGCGGCCGGCGCACCGCCGCCCTCGCCACGCTCCTCGCCCTCGCCCTCGCCGCCCCGATCACCGCCACGGCCACCGACGCCACGGCGACCGGGGCGCGGGCCTCGGCACCCTCGGCGGACGACATCCGCCAGTACGAGATCCACCAGAGCACCACGCCGGTGACCCGTACGGCCATTCAGCGCACCGGCGTCACCGTGGACGAGGCCGACGAGGAGACCGTCGTCGTCTCGGGCCGCGCGGACCAGATCAGGAAGCTGCGGCGGCTCGGCTACGACGTCTCGCCCCTGGGCTCGGCGCCGGACCGGACCGACGGCTCCGACGTGCGGCTCCTGGACTTCCCGTCGGCCGACTCGAAGTACCACAACTACGCCGAGATGAACACGGAGATCAACCAGCGGCTCGCCGCCTACCCGGGCATCATGAGCAAGCGGGTGATCGGCAAGTCGTACCAGGGCCGGGACATCGTCGCGATCAAGGTCAGCGACAACGTCGCCGCCGACGAGGCCGAGCCGGAAGTGCTGTTCACCTTCCACCAGCACGCCCGTGAGCACCTGACCGTCGAGATGGCGCTCTACCTGCTGCGCGAGCTCGGCGCGGGCTACGGCTCCGACTCCCGCGTGACGAACATGGTGAACAACCGCGAGATCTGGATCGTCCCGGACCTCAACCCGGACGGTGGGGAGTACGACATCGCGTCCGGCTCGTACCGCTCCTGGCGCAAGAACCGCCAGCCCAACAGCGGCAGTTCGTACGTCGGCACCGACCTGAACCGCAACTGGAACTTCAAGTGGGGCTGCTGCGGCGGCTCGTCGGGCTCCACCTCGTCCGAGACCTACCGGGGCTCGGCTCCCGAGTCCGCGCCCGAGGTGAAGGTCGTCGCCGACTTCGTCCGCGGCCGGGTCGTCGGCGGGAAGCAGCAGATCACGGCCGGGATCGACTTCCACACGTACAGCGAACTGGTGCTGTGGCCCTTCGGGTACACGTACTCCGACACCGCGACGGGCATGACGGCGGACGACCGCAACGCCTTCGCGACCGTCGGCCAGAAGATGGGCGCCAGCAACGGCTACACGGCCGAGCAGTCCAGCGACCTGTACATCACCGACGGTTCGATCGACGACTATCTCTGGGGCACCCAGAAGATCTTCGCGTACACCTTCGAGATGTACCCGAGCTCCGGGGGCGGCGGTTTCTACCCGCCCGACGAGGTCATCGAGCGGGAGACCTCGCGCAACCGGGACGCGGTGCTGCAACTCCTGGAGAACGCGGACTGCATGTACCGCTCGATCGGCAAGCAGGCGCAGTACTGCGCGAGCTGACCGGCGTCCCTCCGGGGAGTACGTCACTTCCGGGAGTACGTCGCTCCCGGAAGTGCGTCACTCCCGGAAGTGCGTCACTCCCGGGAGTACGTCACTCCTGGAAGTAGGCGTCGAGGACCGCGTCGAGCTGCTTCTCCCACTCCGGGAAGCGCGCCCGCGCCGCCGCCTCGATCTCGATCGGGTACCAGCGGCGGTCGGGCGTGTGCACGGTGACCGTGAACCGCTTGCCCCAGCGCGGCAACTCGGTCTCGACGGCGCCGATCTCGTCCCAGCGGAACTCGGCCTCCTGGTCGTCCAGCCGCAGCACCACGCCGCGGTGGTCGGCCCGGACCGAGGCGCGCCGGTCGGATGCCTCGAAGACGGGACCGTCGGGGTCGCCGTCCTCGTCGCCGGGGGCACCGGCCGTCTCCGCCCCGGCGGCGAGGGCGTCCGCGGGAGCCGGCTCCTCGGCTGCCGGCTCGGGCCCCGCGTCGACGGGATCGGCCTCGGTCCCCGCCTCTTCGGCCGGGTCCTGCGGCTTCACGGGCGCGGGTGAGGTGATCCCGGGGACGTACGCCGGATCGACCGCGGCGGCGGGGACGACGGGCACGACTGGCACGTCCGGGGACTGGCTGTTCGAACCTATGCGCTGCTCCACAGCGGGCAGTATGGTCGACGATCCTGTGCCCGGCACAGCCGGTCCCCGTATAGGTGCACGGCTGTTATACGAAGAGGCTGAGAACCGCCGCCACCGCGAAGCCGGCCACCGACAGCACCGATTCCAGCACCGTCCACGACTTGAGGGTGTCGCGCTCGGTGATGCCGAAGTACTTGGCGACCATCCAGAAACCGCCGTCGTTCACGTGGGAGGCGAAGATGGAGCCCGCCGAGATGGCCATGATGACCAGCGCGACGAAGGCCTGCGAGTGGTCACCGCCGGCCAGCAGCGGGGCGACGATCCCGGCCGTGGTGACGATGGCGACGGTCGCCGAGCCCTGGGCGACGCGCAGCACCACGGAGATCAGGTAGGCGAGCAACAGCACGGGCAGGCCGACGTCGTTGAAGGTGTCCGACAGCGCCTGGGCGACGCCGCTCGCCTTCAGCACGGCGCCGAAGACGCCGCCCGCGCCGACCACCAGCAGGATGTTGCCGACCGGCTTCAGGGACGAAGTCGACACGCGCTCCAGGGACTTGCGGGACCAGCCGCGCCGGATGCCGAGCAGGTAGTAGGCGAGCAGCAGGGCGATGGTGAGGGCGACGAAGGGGCTGCCGAAGAACTCGACGACGGAGCGGCCGGTGGACGGGTCGAACGCGATCGAGGAGAACGTCGCGGTGAGGATCAGCACCAGCGGCGTGCCGATGATGCCGAGGACCGTGCCGAGCGGCACGGGCTTCTCCGGCGGCTCGACGCCCGCGGCGCGCTGCTCCTCGACGACGGCGAGCTTGGCCTCCTCGGCGGCCTCGACCATGTCCTGCGGTACGGGGACGAAGATCCGCCGGCCGATCCAGGCGGCGTAGCCCCAGGCGGCGAGCACGGCGGGGATGCCGCAGACGATGCCCATGAGGATGACCCAGCCGAGCTGGACGTGCAGCAGTCCCGCGGCGGCGACGGGTCCCGGGTGCGGGGGCAGGAAGGCGTGGGTCATCGACAGGCCGGCGAGCAGCGGCATGCAGTACAGCAGGATCGACTTGCCGGAGCGTTTGGCGGCGGCGTAGACGATCGGGGCGAGGACGAAGATGCCGACGTCGAAGAAGACCGGGATGCCGAAGATGAGGCCGGTGAGGCCCATGGCGAGGGGCGCCCGCTTCTCGCCGAAGAGGTTGAGCAGGCGGGAGGCCAGCACCTCGGCGCCGCCCGAGACTTCGAGGATCGCGCCGAGCATGGTGCCGAGGCCGATGATGATCGCGACGTGCCCGAGGATGCCGCCCATGCCGGACTCGATGACGGAGACGGCCGTGGACTTCTGGACGGTGCCGAAGAGTTCGGTGACGGACAGTCCGGCGGCGAGGCCGACGGCTATGGAGACGGCGAGCAGGGCGACGAACGGCTGGAGGCGGACCTTGATGATCAGCAGCAGAAGCAGGGCTATGCCGAGGGCGGCCACCGTGAGCAGACCGGCGGTGCCGTCGAGGAGAAGGAGCAGGCCGCCGGTGTGGGGTGGGGTCTCGGGGGCGGGTGCCGGCGCTGCGAGCAGGGGGGACGACATGGTGGTCCTCTGTTTCGTAAGTGCATGAGGCTTTCGGGCAGGGGGGATCGCGGTGCGGCGCCCCGGGATGACGGGAGCCGCACCGTGACGACGTACGGGGTGCGGGAGTGGGGGTGGCTGAGGGAGCGTCAGCCGAGAACGGCGAGCGCGTCGATCTCGATGAGGAGTCCGGCCGGCAGGCCGACGTAGACCGTCGTGCGGGCGGCGGGGGGCGCGGTGAGGCCCTGCTCCTCGAAGTAGCTGTTGTAGATGCCGTTCATCTCGGCGAAGTGGTCGACGTCCGTGAGGTAGACGCGGATCATCATCACGTCGTCCCAGGTCGCGCCGCCCTCTTCGAGGATCGCCTTGACGTTGGCGAGGGTCTGGAGGGTCTGCTCGCGCAGGCCGGGCCCGACGGGCGTCGGGGGCTGCCCCTCGACGGCGGGCAGGAAGCCGACCTGGCCGGCGACCTGGAGGATGTTCCCCTTGCGGACGCCGTGCGAGAACCTGGCGGGCGGGGTGGTGTGCGTCGGGGGGGTGAGCGCGGTCTTCTCGGTCATGCGGGGTCCTTTGCTGGGGTCTTGCCGGAGTACTCGCGGCTGATGGCGTCCGCGGTACGGCGCACCAGCGGGAGCAGCGTGAGGAGTTCGTCGGCGGTGACGACGACGTTCGGGGCGGAGACCGACATCGCGGCGACGACCCGTCCGTCGGCGCCCCTGATGGGGGCTCCGACGCAGTTGATGGACTCCTCGTGGCCACCGAGGTCGGTGGCCCAGCCCTGTTCGCGCACCGTCGCCAGTTCCTTGAGGAAGGCGGCGGCGCTGGGGGTCGAACGGGCCGTGTACAGGGGGTAGTCGAACTTCTCCGCGAGCTGGCGGCGTTCGGCCTCGGGCAGGTCGGCGAGGAGCAGCTTGGCCACGGCGGCGACGGTGATGGCCACCGGCTTGCCGATCCGCGAGTACATGCGCACGGGGTAGCGGCTCTCCACCTTGTCGATGTAGAGCACCTCGCTCTCCTCGTACACCGCGAGGTGGACGGTGTGCCCGCAGTTCTCGTTGAGGCGGACGAGGTGGGGGTGGGCGATCTCCCGGATGTCCAGGTTCTCCACGGCTTCCTGGGCGAGCGCGAAGAGCCGGGCGCCGAGGCGGTAGCGCTGGTCGGACTGGCGGTAGACAAGACCGTGCTCGTGCAGCGTGCGCAGGAGCCGGAGCGCCGTGGACTTGTGGACGCCGAGGCGCTCGGCGACCTGCCCGAGGTCGGCGGGTCCTTCGGCGAGCAGCGGCAGGATGCTCAGTGCTCGGTCGACGGTCTGGCTCATGGGGTGCGTACCTCCTCCTGGGCCCGTGGAGCGGCTTGGGTCCAGCCGGGGCCGAGTCGAAGTCTCCCCCACGCCTCGTCGTCCAGGGCGGCCAGGCGGTCGGCGTGGCCTCGGGCGCAGGGCACGGCGAGGTCGCCGGGGACGGTGAGGGCGGCGGCGGCCGTCAGGTGGCCGTGGCGCAGCCGCTCGCGGGCGGGCAGTCCGCGCAGGGTGGCGGAGAGGAAGCCTGCGGCGAAGGCGTCGCCTGCGCCGACGGGGGCGACCACGTCGACGTGCGGCGAGGGGACGAAGGCGGCGGTGTCGCCGTCGAAGAGGGTGGCGCCCCGGTGGCCCTGCTTCACGACCAGCGTGGCGGGTTCGGGCAGCGCGGCGCGCACGGCGGCCGGGCCGCCGGTGACGCCCCAGGCGGCTTCGGCCTCGTCCTCGCCGACGAAGACGAGGTCGCTGCCGCGGGCGAGGTCCAGGAGGACGGCGCCCGGTTCCCGGTGGTGCCACAGGTGCACGCGGTGGTTGACGTCGAAGGAGACGAGGGGGCGGCCGGGCCGGGGGGAGGTCAGCTCGCGGAGCAGGCCGAGGCAGTCGTCGGAGAGGGCGGCGGTGATGCCGGAGAGGTGGAGCACCCGGCCCGAGCGGACGGCGTCCAGGTCGACGGTGTCCGCGGACATCGCGGAGGCGGCGGACCCGGTGCGGTAGTACGCCACCTCGTGGGCGTCGGTGGCCCGGTCGCCCGCCGTGCGGAAGTAGACGCCGGTGGGGCGGGCGGGGTCGCGGCGGACGGCGGAGGTGTCGACGCCGTAGGCGGTGACCGTCTCGACGAGGTGGTCGCCGAAGCCGTCGGCGCCCACCCGGCTGACCCAGCGCGCGCTGTGCCCGGCGGAGGCGAGCACGCACGCGACGTTGGACTCGGCGCCGCCGATGCCCCGCTCGAAGGAGGGTACGTCGGCGAGGCGGCCCGGCCGGGACGGCAGGAACGTGACCATGGACTCGCCGAGCGCGACCACCTCGACCGGGCCGGGGCGGCCGTCGGAGGCGCGGTGCCCGGCGGATGCGGGTCCGTAGGTGGTCACGTGGGATCAGACTCCTCGCTTGCTCCGGGTCCACGGCACCGTTGACCCTGTGTTGGCTGGGATGTTAGACAGCAGTAAGCGACATACGCAATGGCCGTTGCATATGATGCAACAGGCCCTGACGAGGAGGCTCCATGGCCGCCGACCCCACCGCCGCCGAAGCCGTCGCCCGCCTGGCGGCGGACCGCGTCGACCACCGCTTCAAGGGCCTCCCCCCGGACGCCGAGGGCCTGACCGTCGGCGAGCTGGCCGCCCAGCGCCGCAATCTCTTCACCGACGGGTTCACGACCCCCGTCCTCGCCCTCTCCGCCGAAGGCCTGCGGCACAACCTCCGGCTCATGGAGACGTACGCGGCCCGCCACGGCCTGGCCTTCGCCCCGCACGGCAAGACCTCCATGGCCCCGCAGCTGTTCTGGCGGCAGATCGAGCACGGCGCCTGGGGCATCACCCTCGCGGTGCCCCATCAGGTGCGTGTGGCACGGGAGTTCGGCATCCGGCGGATCTTCCTCGCCAACGAACTGGTCGACGCGTCCGCCCTGCGCTGGATCGCCGCGGAACTCGCCGCCGACCCGTCCTTCCGCTTCGTCTGCTACGTCGACTCGGTGCGCGGCGTCGAGCTGATGGACGCCGCGCTGCGGGGTACGGCCCGTCCCGTGGACGTCGTGGTCGAGCTCGCCGCCGGTGAGGGGGCCCGCACCGGCGCCCGCACGGAGGCGGAGTGCGCTGCGGTCGCGGACGCGGTGGCCGGCACCTCCACCCTGCGCCTGGTCGGCGTGGCCGGCTACGAGGGCGAGGTCCCGGACGCGACCGGGGACCGCGTCCGCGCCTGGCTGCGCCGCCTCACCGCCCTGGCGGCGGACTTCGACCGGGCGGGCCGGTTCGGGGGCCTGCGCGCGGACCGGGGCGCCGGCTCCGAGGACGCCGACGAGATCGTCGTCAGCGCCGGCGGCAGCGCCTGGTTCGACGCGGTCGCGGACGTGTTCGCGGAGCTCCCCGAGCTGTCCCTGCCGGTGCTGAAGCTGCTGCGCTCCGGCGCGTACGTCTCGCACGACGAGGGTCACTACCGCAGGCTCACCCCCTTCACGCGGGTCCCCGAGGAGGGCGCGCTCCAGCCCGCCTTCCGCCTCTGGGCGCAGGTGGTCTCCCGCCCGTCCGCCGAGCAGGCCTTCGCCAACGCGGGCAAGCGCGACGCCGCCTACGACCTGGACCTGCCGACGGCGCAGGTGATCCGCCGAGACGGCACCGAACACCCGGCCGCAGGCGTCACCGTCACCGGCCTCTCCGACCAGCACACGTGGCTGAGCACCGCCCCCGGGACGGACCTGCGCGTGGGCGACTGGCTGGGCCTGGGCCTCTCCCACCCGTGCACGACCTTCGACAAATGGCAGCTGATCCCCGTGACCGAACGGGACGGCACGGTGACGGAGTACGTACGGACGTTCTTCTGAGGCCTCCACCCGGGCTGCTCGCGGCGAAACCGAGGAGAGGCTGTTCTCGGCGGAGCCGAGGAGACGGACCGGGACGGGTGGCCGTGGGTGGGCAGGGACCGCGCGGAGCGCGGGAAAGAGACAGCGCGGGCGCAGCCCGGAGACACGCGCCGCAGGCGCGGAAGGAGACGCCCACCATGGACCTGGTGATCACAAACGCCACCGTCGTGGACGGCACCGGCCAGGCCCCGTACCGGGCAGACGTAGGCATCCGGCACGGCAGGATCACAGAGATCCGCAGGGACGGCCGCCGCCCCCTCCCCCGGGGGACCCGAACCGTGGACGCGGACGGCCTCGCCCTCTCCCCCGGCTTCATCGACATGCACGCGCACAGCGACCTCGCCCTCCTCACGGACCCGGACCACAGCGCCAAGGCCGCCCAGGGCGTGACCCTGGAGGTCATCGGCCAGGACGGCCTGTCGTACGCCCCCGTCGACGACCGCACCCTCACCGAGGTCCGCCGCGCGATCACCGGCTGGAACGGCCCCGGCGACGGCATCGACTTCACCTGGCGTTCGGTCGGCGAGTACCTGGACCGGCTCGACCACGGCTTCGACGGCGAGGGCATCGCGGTCAACGCCGCGTACCTGATCCCGCAGGGCTCGGTCCGGATGCTCGCCGTCGGCTGGGAGGACCGCGAGGCCACGCCCCGCGAACTGGACCGGATGCGGAGCCTGGTCGCGGAGGGCATGCGCGAGGGAGCCGTCGGCATGTCCTCCGGGCTGACGTACACCCCCGGCATGTACGCGAAGGACGCCGAACTCACCGAGCTGTGCCGGGTGGTGGCCGAGTACGGCGGCTACTACTGCCCCCACCACCGCTCGTACGGGGCGGGCGCCCTGGAGGCGTACGAGGAGATGGTGGCCCTCACCCGGGAGGCGGGCTGCCCGCTGCATCTCGCCCACGCCACGATGAACTTCGGCGTGAACAGGGGGAAGGCCCCGGACCTGCTCGCCCTGCTGGACGACGCGCTCGCGGCGGGCGCCGACATCAGCCTGGACACGTACCCCTACACCCCCGGCTGCACCACCCTGGTGGCGCTGCTGCCGAGCTGGGCGGGCGAGGGAGGCCCGGAGGCGGTCCTGGCCCGCCTCGCGGACGACGCGACGGCCGAGCGGATCCGGCACGACATGGAGGTCGTGGGCGCCGACGGCTGCCACGGCGTGCCGGTCGAGTGGGACACGATCGAGATCTCGGGCGTCGGCGACCCCGCTCTCGCGCCGTACGTGGGCAGCACCGTCCAGGAGTCCGCGGCCCGCCGCGGCGAGGCTCCGTGGACGACGGCCCGACGGCTGCTGATCGCCGACGGCCTCGGCCCGACGATCCTCCAGCACGTCGGCCACGAGGAGAACGTCCGCGCGATCATGCGGCACGGGGTGCACACCGGCGGTTCCGACGGCATCCTGCGGGGCGACAAGCCGCACCCGCGCGCGTACGGCACCTTCCCGCACTATCTGGGCCACTACGTGAGGGAGTTGGGCGTCCTCTCCCTGGAGGAGTGCGTCGCCCACCTGACCGCGCGGCCCGCCGCCCGGCTGCGGCTGCCAGACCGCGGACTCGTGCGCGAGGGCTACCGCGCCGATCTCGTCCTCTTCGACCCGGACACGGTCGCCGCGGGGTCGACCTTCGAGGCGCCGCGCACCCTGCCGGCCGGCATCCCGCACGTCCTCGTCGACGGCCGTTTCGTGATCGAGGACGGGCGGCGGACGGACGTCCTGGCCGGGCGGGCGGTCCGCCGTACGACGTGACCGCCCGCCGGACGCCTACGGCTTGGGCAGGGTGCACCCGCTGCGGCTCAGGTCGATCTTGTTGTCGATCCCGACGCACGGCACGATCTGGTAGGTCTCCTGGGCGTAGTTGATGCCCTGGCGGACGGTGACGTTGCCGCTCGCGTCGACCTCGCACGGGTTGTTGTCCGTGCAGCGGGCGCCGTCCTCGTTGCCGGTGTTGTTGACGGCGACGACCTTGCCGGTGGTGTTGTCGACGACCGGCGAACCCGACGTGCCGCCGATGGTGTTGCAGGCGGAGGTGTAGCGGACCGAGTCCTTCCAGGTCCACTCCCCCTCCTTCAGGCGGTACGCGAACCCGTCGATGTTGCAGCTGTAGATCCGCTTCCAGTAGCCGGACACGACCTTGATCGCGGTCCCGGCGACGGGGTGCGCGGCGTCGAGCGTCAGCGCGCTGATGCCGTACGAGGTCCTGATCTGCGCGTAGGTGCGGGTGAGCTGGTAGATCGAGATGTCCGTGTCGGTCATCGTCGCGTACGCGATCTTGCTGGCGCGCAGGGTCGCGACCCGCGTGCCCGCGGAGTTGAGCAGGCCGAAGGAGCGGCTTGAGGGCTGGTCGACGACGACCTCGCCCGCGGCCGGGAAGCCGGTCTCCAGGCAGTGGCCGTTGGAGAGCACGAGCGCGGGGTCGTCGTCCTCCGATCCGGGCATCCGCACGACGGAGCCGGAACAGTTGCTGAGCGCGACGGTGCCGGCGTAGTTCACCGCCTGCACGGCCGGTGCCTGCACGGCCGGCGCGGGTGCCGTCCGCTCGGCCGGGGCGGGCGCGGGCGCCGCGACCGCGGGTGCCGCGCCGGCCCCGGCGGTCACCAGGGCGAAGAGCGCGGCGACGAGAGGCTTTCTCATGTGGGGGTCCCCTCTGTTTTCTGTTGTGCGACATGGGTGGGTGGCCGGAGGTCTTCCGGCCGAGTCCTGTTTGTCATGCGCATTGTGAGGGGGCCCCGGCGGGGCGGCAAGGAGCTGTTTCCGGCCGCGACCGGCGTCTTCCGGCTACTTGGGTCGCTTGGTGGAGCCGGATCCGCGGCCCGGCCTGCCGTCCGCGCCGTTGCGCGTCCATTCGGCCGGCGCGGCGCTCGTGGGACTCGCCGGGACACTCCGCGCCGGAACCTTCGGCTCCGCGGCCTCCGTGACGCTCGCGGACGCGCGGACGACCGGGGACGCCGGAGCCGTGGACGCGGGGGCCGGGGAGGCCGACGTCGGTTTCGCGGCGACGGAAGGACGCGCCGGGGAGCCTTCGGGCGCGGACACCTCCCCCGAACCGGTGCCGGCGCCCGTGCCGGCGTCCACGTCGGCGCTCTCTCCGCGGGGCCGCGGCGCCGGCGAGGACCCGGAGCCGAAGACCCCGGCGAGCAGCGCCGCGAGCAGCACGGCACAGACCACCCCGAGGCCGGCACCCATCCGGCGCAGCAGTCGGGTGCGGCGCCGCCGCAGCAGCCGGGCGCGCCGGCCCGGCTCGCCGGCGGCGGGGCCGGAGCCCCGCGCCGGGGCGTCGGGGATCTCCATGACCGCCGCCGGACCGGGGCCCTCGGGCGCCGCTCCCCGCCCGTCGGGCGAGCCGGGACCGCCGTACGCGCCCCCGCCCTGGGTCCGCGCCCCGTACGTGTCCCGCGACCCCGTGCCCCCGGCGCCGTGGGCTTCCCCCGCCCCCTCGCCCCCGGCGCCGTGGGCTTCCCCCGCCCCTTCGCCCCCGGGCCCGTAGGTGTCCTGCCAGCCGTGCGCCGCGGCGGGATCCGCGTACGCCTCGTAGGCGGGCGTCACCGCGTCGCCGCGCGGGAGGTACACGTTCGGCGGACTCTCCGGTCCGCCGTGCTGCCATGACATGGGCGCGGATTGTAGAGACCGCAAGGGCTTACGGCGTAGCGGAGCGACAAATCACCCGAAGCCCGACGTCTCACGTGGTGAAAAACACCCCCCGCACCCCCCGGGGCGGCCGTAAGCTCGCGGACATGCAGGTGATCCAGTCCACGAAGCTCGCCAATGTCTGTTACGAGATCCGGGGTCCGGTTCTCGAGGAGGCGATGCGGCTGGAAGCGGCAGGCCACCGCATCCTCAAGCTGAACACCGGCAATCCGGCGGCGTTCGGCTTCGAATGCCCGCCCGAGATCCTGGAGGACATCCTCCGCAACGTCTCGTCGGCCCACGGCTACGGTGACGCGAAGGGCCTGCTCGCGGCGCGCCGGGCCGTGGTGATGCACAACCAGACCCTCGGCATCGAGACGGACGTCGAGCACGTCTTCATCGGCAACGGCGTGTCCGAGCTGATCGTCATGGCGATGCAGGGCCTGCTGGACGACGGCGACGAGGTCCTCGTCCCCGCGCCGGACTACCCGCTGTGGACGGCCGCGGTGTCCCTGTCCGGCGGCACGGCGGTCCACTACCACTGCGACGAGCAGTCGGACTGGATGCCCGACCTCGCCGACGTGGAGCGCAAGGTCACCGACCGCACCAAGGCGATCGTCATCATCAACCCGAACAACCCGACGGGCGCGGTGTACGACGAGTCGGTGCTGCGCGGGCTGACCGACATCGCCCGCCGCCACAACCTGCTGGTCTGCTCCGACGAGATCTACGACAAGATCCTTTACGACGGCGCCACGCACACACCGACCGCGTCCGTCGCCCCCGACCTGCTGACGCTCACCTTCAACGGGATGTCCAAGTCCTACCGGGTGGCCGGCTACCGGGTCGGCTGGATGTCGATCTCCGGGCCGCGGGCCCACGCCGACTCGTACATCGAGGGACTGACGATCCTGGCGAACATGCGCCTGTGCGCGAACATGCCCGGGCAGCACGGCGTGGTCGCCGCACTGAGCGGACGCCAGACGATCAACGAGCTGGTGCTGCCCGGCGGGCGGCTGAAGGAACAGCGGGACGTCGCGTACGAGTTGCTGACCCGGATCCCCGGCGTGAGCTGTGTGAAGCCGAAGGGCGCGCTCTATCTCTTCCCGCGCCTGGACCCGAAGGTCTTCAAGATCAAGGACGACCGGCGGATGGTCCTCGACCTGCTGCGCCAGGAGAAGATCATGGTCGTCCAGGGCACGGGCTTCAACTGGCCCGAACCGGATCACTTCCGGGTGGTCACCCTGCCGTCGGTCGCGGACCTGACCTCCGCCGTCACCCGCATCGGCACCTTCCTGGACGGCTACGGCCAGCCGTGACGCGCGGGCCGGGCGGGCACCCGCCCGGCCACCGTGAACCGACTCAACTTTAGACGGAATCCAAGGTAGGATGGCTTCCTGACAGCACAGGAGGCCTCCCATGTACGAACCGATCCGCTCCAAGTCGGTCCACAGCACGGCGGACGGCCCCAACCCCGGCTTCCCGCACCGCTCCCGCGAGGAGGAGCTGGACATCCAGCTCGCGGGGCATGTGGCGGCCCTGCTCGCGGTGACGGACGAGCTGCGCGCGCTCGCGCCCTCCGCCGACCTCGACCAGGCGGCCGAGCGGCTCGCCGGCCAGGTGGCCCGGCTGCGCGGCGGGTCGGCGCCCGTGCGGGCCCCGGTGGCCGCCGCCGTCCACGAACCCCGTCCGGCGATGCTGCACCGGCGGGCGCACGCGCTCGCCGGCCGCGCCCTGGTCGTCGCGGCCTCCCGCGCCGACACGGCCGTCGCGATCCTGGCGGCCGAGCGCATGGACGCCCACGCGGCGGCCCTCGGCCCCCGGGCGCTCGCCGCCCGCTGAGCCCTCCGGGCTCCCCCTGATCGGCCCCGGTCCGCGCGCACCCGCAGCGACGTGCGGACCGGGCGCCACCTCTCTCGGCGCCAAGCGGCGCGACCTCCGCTGTCAGCGCCGGCGCACCACGACCTCGGCTCTCACGCGCCGGCGCACCATGGCCTCCGCTGTCAGCCCCCCGCGCACCACGGCCTCGGCTGTCAGCGCCTGCGCACCACGACCTCCGCCGAGGCCGTCGCCCCCTCGTGCAGGGCGTCGCCCGCGTAGCTGACGGTGTAGGTGACCGTCCGCGTGGTCCGCGGCAGGTCCTCGACGGTGAACGCGCCGTCCGCCCCGACCGCCACCGACGACAGCGCGCCGGAACCGAGCCGGTCGGTGCGCCGCACCTGCACGGAGGCACCGGCCTCCAGGGCCCGCCCCTGCCAGGTCAGCGTGCCCGTGATCCGGACCCCGCCGTCCAGGGTTGCCTCGCCCGGGGCTTTCAGCGTGAGCGCCGTCGGCGCCTTGGCCACCGGGACCGTCAGGCTGACGTCCCCGGCCGGCCGGTGGGTCAGGTCCCCCAGGTACGAGACGGTGTAGGTGGCGTCCCCCACCGCGTCCGGCTCGTCGAGCACCGTGAAGGTGCCGTCCGCCTTGGCCTCCACGGCGGCGAGCCGGTGCGTGCCGTCCGCGTCGGTGCGTACGGCGGAGACCTTCACCGGTTCCACCGGAGCGGTGCCGTCCAGGGTGAGCCGGCCCCGGACCGCGAGCGGCTCCCCCACGACGGCTCTGCCGGGCGAGTACGTCAGACCGCCGGTGAAGCGGGAGTCGTACTGGGCGGCGGGCGGCTGGATGACGTGCAGCCAGTACTCGCTGCCCGCCGCGTCGGTGGTGACGGCGAACAGCCGCGTCCCGTCCTTGGACCAGCCCAGTCCGCGCGGGGCGACCCGGTTGCCGTCGAGGCTGCCCTCGAAGGCGAACTCCAGCGGCGCCGCCGTGCTCTGCGGGTCGGCCTTCTGCACGAGCAGGTCGGCCGTGCTGCCCGGGGCGGCGGCGCCGCGGGCGAGGTAGGTGCCGTCGCCGCTGAAGGCCACCGCCGACGCCGTGGCGCCGGCGGGCAGCGCCCCGTAGGAGCCGGCCGCGTCGGACAGGTCTGAGGTGTTGAGCAGCCTCGTCCCGTACCCGGCGTCGGCGACCGCGAGCAGCTTGCCGTCCGCCGAGACCGACATGTCCTTGAAGTTCAGCGCGCCCTTGCCGTCGCCGTCCGCGAACCGCCGGGCGGCGCCCCGCACCAGGGTGTCGCCGCCGGTGTCGAACGACGTGAGGAAGGGGTCGCTCTCGCCGCCGCCGGGCGGCTGCCCCATGAACAGCCGGTCCGGGGCGCCTTCCCCGGTCGCCAGCTGGAGCCGTCCGCCGGCGGACCACTTGGTGTCGTACGCGGTGCCCCCGGTGACGCCGAAGACGCTGTTCGTGTACGAGTGGCAGTCGCCGGTGTTGTAGTTCTGCGTGTACCAGACCTTGCCGCCGGAACGGGCGACCTGGCGCCCGCAGTAGGCGTACCAGGGCGTGTAGGCGTAGACGCTCCTGGTCAGCGTCTGCGTGTCGTAGGCGGCGATCATCTCGTAGTTGGACGCGTAGAGCGTGCCGCCGTCCTCGCTGAGCGCCATTCCCGAGACCGGGCCGCTGGACGACAGCGTGGTCACCTTGCGGCCCGCGAAGTCGTAGACCTGGATGGCGCCGTCGGTACTGCTGCGGCTGTCCTCGGTGAGGTAGACCCGTTCGTGCGCGGAGTCGATCACCATGGCCGAGTAGGAGGAGATCGGCAGCTTGGCCACGGAGTCCGTCGCGGCGAGCGCCTCGGGTGCCGCGGCCACCGTCAGGCCGGCCCCCGCCATCCCGAGTGCGGCCAGCACGGCCACCGTGCGCCCACGACTGTGTGCGGTTCTCAACTGTGCCCCCCACAGGCTGGATCGAGCGCCCCGCTCGTGACGAGCGGGGCGCCTGGAGGGGCATGAAACAGCCGCGTGGATCGCCGGGGCAAGGGGTTGCCCGGTGCGGCGTGTCGTCGTCACCGCGGCCGGCCTCGACGACGTCGCAGGTCAGGGCAACAGGCCGGCCGCGGAGCAGTGGGGGCGTCAGCCCAGGCGCTGCACCAGCGCGCGGTACTCGTCCCACAGTTCGGTGGGCGTGTGCTCACCGAAGGTGTTGAGGTGCTCGGGCACCAGAGCCGCCTCCTCGCGCCACACCTCCTTGTCGACCGTGAGCAGGAAGTCGAGGTCCGACTCGGACAGTTCCAGCCCCTTGGTGTCCAGCGCGCCCTTGGCCGGCAGCACACCGATCGGCGTCTCGACGCCCTCCGCCGTACCCTCCAGGCGCTCGACGATCCACTTCAGCACGCGGCTGTTCTCGCCGAAGCCGGGCCAGACGAACTTGCCCTCGTCGTTCTTGCGGAACCAGTTGACGTAGTAGATCTTCGGGAGCTTCGAGGCGTCCTTGTCCTTGGCGACGTCGATCCAGTGGCCCATGTAGTCGCCCATGTTGTAGCCGCAGAACGGCAGCATGGCGAAGGGGTCGCGGCGCAGCTCACCGACCTTGCCCTCGGCGGCGGCGGTCTTCTCGGAGGCGACGTTCGCGCCGAGGAAGACGCCGTGGTTCCAGTCGAAGGACTCGGTCACCAGCGGTACGGCGGTGGCGCGGCGGCCGCCGAAGAGGATCGCCGAGATCGGCACGCCCCTGGGGTCCTCCCACTCGGGCGCGATGATCGGGCACTGTGCGGCGGGCGTCGTGAAGCGGGCGTTGGGGTGGGCCGCCGGGGTGCCGGACTCCGGCGTCCAGTCGTTGCCCTTCCAGTCCGTCAGGTGGGCGGGGGTCTCCTGCGTCATGCCCTCCCACCAGACGTCGTTGTCGTCGGTGAGCGCGACGTTGGTGAAGACTGAGTTGCCCCACAGCGTCTTGATCGCGTTGGCGTTGGTGTGCTCGCCGGTGCCCGGGGCGACGCCGAAGAACCCGGCCTCGGGGTTGATCGCGTACAGGCGGCCGTCCTCGCCGAACCGCATCCAGGCGATGTCGTCACCGATCGTCTCGACCGTCCAGCCGGAGATCGTGGGCTCCAGCATGGCGAGGTTGGTCTTGCCGCAGGCGCTCGGGAAGGCGGCGGCGACGTACTTCGGCTCGCCCTGCGGCGGGGTCAGCTTCAGGACGAGCATGTGCTCCGCGAGCCAGCCCTCGTCGCGCGCCATGACGGAGGCGATGCGCAGGGCGTAGCACTTCTTGCCGAGGAGGGCGTTGCCGCCGTAGCCCGAGCCGTAGGACCAGATCTCGCGGGTCTCCGGGAAGTGCGAGATGTACTTGGTGGAGTTGCACGGCCACGGCACGTCCTTCTCGCCCTCCGCCAGCGGCGCCCCGAGCGTGTGCACGGCACGCACGAAGAAGCCGTCGGAGCCGAGCTCGTCCAGGACCGGCCGGCCCATGCGGGTCATGGTGCGCATGGACACCGCGACGTAGGCGGAGTCGGTGATCTCGACGCCGATCGCGGCGAGGTCGGAGCCGAGCGGGCCCATGCAGAACGGGACGACGTACATCGTGCGGCCGCGCATCGAACCGCGGAAGACGCCGCCCTCGCCGTCCCGCCCCTGGAAGATCTCCCGCATCTCGGCGGGCGCCTTCCAGTGGTTGGTCGGGCCGGCGTCCTCCTCCTTCTCGGAGCAGATGAACGTCCGGTCCTCGACGCGTGCGACATCGGTCGGGTCGGAGGCGGCGTAGTAGGAGTTGGGGCGCTTGATCGGGTCGAGCTTGCGGAAGGTGCCCCTGCGGACGAGCTCCTCGCTCAGTCGCTCGTACTCCGCCTCGGATCCGTCACACCAGACCACACTGTCCGGCTGGGTCAGTTCGGCGATCTCGTCCACCCACGAGATCAGTTCCTGATGCTGGGTGGGGACGTCGGTGGGAGCCGCGATGTCGCGCGCCACGATTGCTCCTAAATGAGGGGTTTTGTTGTTGAATGCCCCTTGGGGGCCGCGACCCGGATGCTTCACGGTGATGGATCATGGGCGCTCATCCGGTGCCGACCGCACTCATTTGATCATCCGACGCCGCCGCCCATATGTCCAGAGGGCCGCCCACCTGAGCGGCGTGAGCATCGCCACTCCGCCCGAGGTTTCCCCGCGCGCATCCCGGGCTCCTCCCCGACCCCTCCTCGGGGACCCCCGGCGTCCCGTGAGACGCTGGCCACTGCCGACCGCCCAGTACGCCGTACTGACGCGTAACTTACGGTGCCGTAGGTACGATTGGCCGCATGACTGCGCCCGTCCCCGACGTGCCCACGGACTCGCCGCCCGCCGGCCGCGGCCCCGTCGAGCTCCCCCTGCCGCACCCCGTCAAGCCCCGGCTCCGGGGCTGGCTGCACCTGGGAATGTTCCCGGCCGTGCTCGTCGCGGGCCTGCTGCTCACCGCCCTCGCCGACTCCGGCCGCGGCCGGCTCGCCTGCGGGATCTACACACTGACCGCCTGCCTGCTGTTCGGCGTGAGCGCCGTCTACCACCGCGGTGACTGGAGCCCGCGCATGGACGGCGTGCTGCGCCGGCTCGACCACGCGAACATCTTCCTGATCATCGCGGGCACCTACACACCGCTGACGATGCTGCTGCTGCCCGGCGCGAAGGGCCAGTGGCTCCTGTGGGGCATCTGGGGGGCCGCCGCGGCCGGCATCCTGTTCCGGGTGTTCTGGGTCGGCGCCCCGCGCTGGCTCTACACCCCCTGCTACATCGCCATGGGCTGGGCGGCGGTCTTCTTCCTCCCCGACTTCCTGCACGCGGGCGGGGTGGCGGTCCTCGTCCTGGTCGTCGTCGGCGGCCTGCTGTACAGCGCCGGCGGCGTGATCTACGGACTCAAGCGCCCCAACCCCTCCCCCCAGTGGTTCGGCTTCCACGAGGTCTTCCACTCCCTGACCCTCGCGGCGTTCGTCGCCCACTACATCGGCATCTCGCTGGTCGCCTACTAGGACCTGTCCGACAATCTGTTCCATGGCCGCCACCGCACACCGCCCAAGACCAGGACCCGGGCCGCGATCCGCGATCCGCGACGCGACGTTCCGGCTGATCGAGCAGCAGGGGTACGAGGCTGCCACCGTCGAGCGGATCGCCGAGGCGGCCGAGGTCTCCCCGTCCACGGTCTTCCGCTGCTTCCCGGTCAAGGAGGACATCGTCCTCGCGGACGGGTACGACCGCGCCGTCCACGTCCTGGAACACGGCCTCCCCGCCTGAAAACCCGGAGGCCACATGCGTTCCCCCGTGGCATCCTGACCCGGTGAACGGACCGGAGATCCACGTCGAATTCGCCCCCGAACTGGGCCTCTTCGTGCCGCCCCCGCGCCGCGCCGGCGCCACCGGCGTCGTCACCGACGGCGCCTCCACGCTCGGCCACGTCGTCGAGTCGCTCGGCGTCCCGCTCACCGAGGTCGGTGCCCTGGTCGTCGACGGCCGGGAGGTGCCCGTGTCGCACATCCCCGCGGCGGGCGAGTCCGTCCACGTGCGGGCCGTCCGGCGCCCGCAGTCCGTACCCGGAGCGCCGCTCCGTTTCCTCCTCGACGTCCACCTGGGGACCCTGGCCCGCCGGATGCGCCTGCTCGGCGTGGACACCGCCTACGAGTCCACCGACATCGGCGACCCGGCCCTCGCCACCCGCTCCGCGGCCGAGCGGCGCGTCCTGCTCAGCCGGGACCGCGGGCTGCTGCGCCGCCGCGAGCTGTGGGCCGGCGCCTTCGTCTACAGCACCCGGCCCGACGACCAGCTCCGGGACGTCCTGAGCCGGTTCGCCCCCGCCCTGAACCCCTGGACGCGGTGCACCGCGTGCAACGGCCCGCTCCGGGAGGCGACCAGGGAGGAGCTCGCCGGCCGGCTCGAAGAGGGCACCAGCCGGTCGTACGACGTCTTCGCCCAGTGCGCGGAGTGCGGGCGCGCCTACTGGCGGGGCGCGCACCACGACCGCCTGGAAGCCATCGTGGGACGCGCCCTCGCCGAGTTCGGAAGCTGACCTACGGCTTCCGCAGGTCCCCCTTCCCGCAGGCCACTCCGTTCCCGTCCCGGTCCAGGCCCAGCGGGTCGTCCCCGCCGTTGACCCTCAGCCGGCCGTATTCGTTCGTCTTCAGCCAGCCGCAGCGGGCGTCCGCCGTCTTCCGCACCCCGTCCGGGAAGACCGTCGGCACGCAGACGTTGACCGACCCGTAGTGCCGGTCGCAGCCGGAGACGGTGGGGCCGACCTTCTGCGAGGCCCGCTTCCGCCCGGGTTCCCGGACGGTGCCCTCCAGCGAGCCGGCGAAGGCGTGGACGTGCGCCGAGGGGGCGTCCGCGGCCAGCGCGGACGGCCCCTGGAGGTGCACCCACTCGGCCACCGACGGCACCCCGTTGGCATCGACCGCGAAGAGCATGTACCAGCCGGGCGGCGCCAGGTTCGGGTTGCTCGTCACGTTCAGGTCGACGTTGTTCCCGTCCACGCTCAGCGGCAGGTCCACGAAACGCTGGTTCGGGTCGGAGGAGTGCGTCACCGCCGCCGGCCTGATCAGCTCCGCCCTGGCGACCGGCCGGTCGACCGTGATCCGCTGGGTGTCGCCGTACACCCACTCCTTGTCGATCACCGAAGTGATCGCCGGGCGGGGACCCTTGAGCAGATACGGCGGGGTGTAGACGGACACGTCGTGGTTCCAGGTGCCGTTGCCCGGGTTGTCGCCCGTCGTCATCACCCGGCCGTCGGGCAGCAGGAACGCGGACGAGTGGTAGCCGCGCTCCTCCGGGTCGGGCGTCACCGGATCGAAGGCCGAGGTCGCCGGATCGAAGATCGACGACTCGTAGACCGGGTCCGCCCGGTTGTGCAGGGCACCGCCGGTCTCCAGGACCTTGCCGTCCGGCAGCAGGACGGCGGAGACGTACATCTTGCCCTGGGCGCCGGTCTGCTCCGCCTTGCCGTTGCCGAGGTCGACCTTCCCCTGCGGGATCTGCGGGCCCGCGACGTACGCCGGGTCGGCGGACTTGAGGTCGATGATGTCCGTCAGCCGGTTCGCGTCCGGGTTGGAGTCGATGTTGCCGCCGCCGAGCGTCAGCACCTTCTGGTCCTGGGCCGGCGGCAGCAGCACGCTCGCGGACTGGTCGCGCTCGTCCTTGTTCCGCAGCCCCGGGACCGCGGTCGTCGTGTTGGCGTCGTAGTCGTAGACCGCCGAGCCCGTGCCCGGGGTGCCGTTGCCGAAGACATGGCTGCCCGAGTAGAACAGGCGGCCGTCCTGCATCAGGATCATCGACGGGTACAGACCCCAGAACGACCAGGTCTGGTTGACCTTCCACAGCGGCTGCCACCGCCGCTCGGCGTCCGACCAGCGCTCGGCGGTCACCGACCCGGTGGAGTCCTCGCGCAGTCCGCCGAAGGAGAGCACGTCACCGTTGCCCAGCACGGTCGCCGACGGGTACCAGTGCCCGTCGTTCATGTCGTTCGTCCTGCTGTACGTCTCGGTGACCGGGTCGAAGAGGTACGAGTCCCGGTACCCCTCGTAGCCGTGCCCGCCCGCCACCCCGTACGCCTTGTTGCCGCTCATCACCAGCACCCGCCCGTCGGACAGCTGGACGTGCCCGGCGCAGAACATGTCCTTCGGCGTCGGGACGACCTTGTACGTGCCCCGCACCGGGTCGTACACCGCGGAGGTGAACGTGCCCGCCTGGAACATCTCCTCGCTGTTCCCGGAGCCCGCGATCAGCAGCACCTTGCCGTTGTTCAGCACGACGGAGTGCATGGACCGGACCGGGTTTTGGGTGGGCAGCACGTCCCACCTCCCGTTGGCGCACTGGTCGGCCGTGCCGGTGCACCGGACCGGCGGCGGCGCCTCGGCGACCTGCTCCATGCTGTAGTCGTCGGTGGTCACGGACCCGGTGCCGTAGACGGAGACACCCCACGTGATGCGGTCGGTGCCGGCCGGCACCGCGGGCGTACGGACCGACGCCTCGGTCCAGCCGCCCGCCATCTGCAACGTCTTCAGGTCGGTCCAGTACTGCCAGCCCGCCGTCGCGTCGTGCCGGAAGAGCGTGAGGGACACGTCCGGGGTCGTCGACCGGTACCAGAGCCCGAGGTCGTACTGCCTGCCCGCCGTGACCACCGGCGCACAGGCCGCGCTCTCGGTGATCAGCGCCTTGCGGTCACCGTCGGCACGCCGGGTCAGCTCGACCTTCATCGCTTTGCTGCCGGAACGGGCGTCCGCGACGGTGGAGAAGGTGAAGTCGTTGTCGCCCCAGCCGGACTTCTCCCAGCAGTACGGCATCCCGTCCGTGCCCGCCGTCTCGAAGCCCGGGTTCCCCACGAGGTTCGCCGCGGCGGCGGGCTGCGGCGAGACCAGGAGCAGTCCCGCGGCAAGACCCGTCACGGCCAGCAGGGACGTCCTGCGCCGTGCCCTGAAACGGAACGTCATGCGGCTCTCCCCACCGTGCGGTCGCGGCCCTCGCGCTTCGCCCCGGGGCCCCGGCGCGGCAGATAGACCAGCGCCTCGGTCCCCGCGAAGCGCAGGACGAACGTCATCACCAGCGCCAGCGCGGTGGCGGACAGCGCGCCCATCCCGAACTCGCGCACGAACAGCGCGATCAGCGGGATGCGCAGCACCAGATCGGCGTTGGCGAGCAGCACGAACCGGCCCGTACGGTCCCACCCGTTGCGATGCCTGCGGCGCTCGCGGAACAGCAGATGCTCGATCAGCAGGAAGTTCCAGACGACGCCGAACTGGTTGGCGACGATCTCGGCCGGCAGGTAGTGCAGTCCGGCGGCCGTGAGCGCGTACAGACCGAGCAGGTTCGGCAGGAACCCGGTGGCGCCGATCAGGCCGAAGGCCACCATCCGGGCGACGGGTGAGGCGGTGCGCAGCCCGGCCAGGTGGCGCAGGAAGCGAAGCCCCTCCCGCGCCGTCGACTTGGACTCGCCCGCGTACCGGTCCTGGAAGACGAACGGCACCTCGGTGACCTCGCGGGGGCGGCTGCGCACCGCGAGTTCGAGGAGGATCTTGTAGCCGAGCGGCTGGAGGATGTCCGCGGTGACCGCGCTGCGCCGGATGGCGAAGAAGCCGCTCATCGGGTCGCTGATGCCCCGCAGCCTGCCCGGGAACAGCGACTTGGTGAGCCAGGTCGCACCGCGCGAGACGGCGACGCGGTAGCCGCCGGCCAGCCCCGCACGGCTGCCGCCCTCGACGTAGCGGCTCGCGACGACGAGCCCGGCCGACGCCCGCTCGCCCGTGGCCACCAACTCCGGTACCAGGGACGGCGGATGCTGGAGATCGCCGTCCATGACGACGATCCAGTCGGAGGTCGCCGCCTTCAGCCCCTCGACCACGGCGCCGCCGAGACCGCCCACGGGCTCCTCCCGGTGCAGCACGGTGACCGGGAACGGGCAGTCCTGCGCCGCCCGGGAGATCACCTCGGGGGTGTCGTCGGTGGAGTCGTCCACGAAGACGACCTCGCAGGGCAGCCGGGCCGGCACCGACTCGGTGATGCGGCGCAGCAGTTCGCGGACGTTCGCGGACTCGTTGAAGGTCGGCACGACGATGGTGACGGCGCCGGGCTCGGGCACCTCGGCGGCGCGGACCGCCGAGGTGCCGAGCTCCTCGGGGACGGTGGACTCGTAGCTCATCGGGGACCTCCCACGGCCTGGATCCGACGGATCTCGATCCGGTCCTCGCCGGTGCCGAAGGTGGCGACCGGCGTCGAGTGCTGCATCGCTGCCGCGACGTTGGGCAGGTCGGCGGCGTCGCGCCGTACCGTCGGGGAGGCCACCACGTAGTCGAGGTCGCGCCAGCCGCCCGGCATCGTCCTCGTCACCGCCGGGTCCAGGTCGGCCTTGTAGAACCAGATGACGCCGAGCCCGGGCCGGTACCCGTCGTGCACCAGGTCGAGCCAGAGGGCGTCGTCGACGAGGACCCGGGTCCTCCCGGGGTTCTCGACCCGCGTGGTGAGCCAGTGCGACGCGGCCCGGTAGGGGGCGTTCGCGTCGGCGGTCACCGCGGTGCGGTCGCCGTCGTACCAGCGGGGCACGACGTACAGGGCGGCCGCCGCCGCCAGCAGGACCGCCGTCGCCCGGCGTCCCCAGGTGACGTACGGCCTCTCCGCGGTGCTCCGCCGCCGGCGCAGCACCGCGTGCGCCACACTCGCGGCGCCTCCGGCGAGGACCAGCGCGAGGAAGGGCAGCGCCTGGATGACGTACATCGCGGGCAGATAGCCGTTCGGCCGCAGTGCCACCAGGGCGAGGACGCCGACGGTGAGCGCCGGCCCGGCCAGCGCGCGGGCGGTCACCGACCAGCGCCAGGTGAGCATGAGCAGCACGGCGCCCGCGAGACCGCCGAGGGGCAGGACACGGTCGTAGTACAGCCAGGACCGCAGCACCCCGTTCGAGCCGGAGCCGGGGTCGAGGATGAAACCGGAACCGGGGCGGCTCATCTGGTACGTGATGCCGTCCCACAGCGAGACATGCCCGGAGCCGGGGAGCAACTCGCCCTTGAGCAGGGCGAAGAGCGGATACGCCAGGCCGATCAGGACGCAGGCGGTGACGGCTCCGGTGAGGGCGAACTTGCGGGTGTCGCGGTGGCCGTGGCGCCACATGGTGACCACCAGCGCGGGCAGGACGACCAGCATCGTCTCCTTGGTGAGCACCGCCGCCGCGGCTGCGACGCCCGCCCCGAAGTGGTGCCACAGATGACGGTTCGGCGAGGCGGCCAGGCAGAACGCGAGCAGCGTCCACATCACCGCGATGTTGTCCAGGAAGATCTCGCGCTGGAGCACGACCGACAGCGGCGACAGCCCGAAGATCGCCATGGCGAGACCGGCCGCCCAGCGCGGCAGCCGCAGCCGCCGCGCGAGGACGTACAGAAGAACCGCGCTCGCGGCGCTGACCAGCAGCATCATCATCCGCATCGGCCCGACCGCCATCAACGACGGGCTGATCTTCGCGGGGATCCAGGTGAGTGCCGCCAACTGGATCCAGCCGAGGGGCGGGTGGTCGTACCAGTACGTGTAGTGGGCGAGCCCGCCGCCCCGCTGCACGGCCCACGCCTGGGCGAGGTAGGTGCCCTCGTCGTCGCTGAGGGTCGGGTAGTCGGCGATGTTCCAGCCCTGCACGACCATGATCGCCACGAGCAGCAGCCCGCAGAGGACCAGATCGGACCGCGAACGGCGAAAACGCGGGACCGGAAGGACCACGGGAACGTATCTGGGCGCGCGAGGCCGCTGCGCGGGGACCGTGCCGGTCACCGCGGGAAGGGTGGAGGTCACGCAGGAACGTCCTCTCGGATCGCTTCGGTGAGATGCGCACCTACATGACTGGTCAACTCCCAGTCGCTGCGGCCCCGTTGCTCCCGCCACACCGCGCGGACGGCCGCCCCCGCGAGAAGCACCTGGTAGAACGGCCCGCCGGCGACGAGCTTGAGGTAGTGCACGAACCGGACCCGCAGCCCGTACTGCTTGCCGAAGTCGTGCAGGCCGACCAGCTCGAAGACGAAGGTGACCATGGCGGTGACCGCCGGCAGGAAGGTGATGAAGGCGATGCCGACCGGCACGTCGAGGAAGAGCGCGACGGCCACGTTGAGCGGGATGATCACCCCGGAGACGGCCTGCAGATACGGCGTCATCAGCGTGTAGCGGGCGAGCAGCCGCTGCCCGAATCCCGGCAGCTGCTTCCAGTCCCGTTTGCGGTAGACCTGGAGGAATCCCTGGTTCCAGCGGGTGCGCTGCTTCAGCAGGGACACCAGACTGCCCGGTGTCTCCTCCCGCGTGACCATGTCGGAGTCGTACGCGACGACGACCTTCTTGCCGACGCTGGACAGCCGTACCCCGAGGTCGCAGTCCTCGGCCAGGCAGTCCGGGTCCCAGCCGCCGGCCTCGCGCAGCACGTCGGTGCGCACGAAGACGGTGTTTCCGCCGAGCGGAATGAACCCCTTCTGTGCGTGCAGATGCAGCCGCGACCGGAACCAGAAGAAGTACTCGAGGCAGTTGCGCAGGCTGTACCAGCTGGAGTGGAAGTTGATCAGCTGCACCCCGCCCTGCACGACGTCCGCACCCGTGGTGCGGAACGCGTGGTCGACGTGGGCGAGCAGCTCCGGATGGACCTGGTCCTCGGCGTCGAAGACCCCGACGACCTCGCCGCGGCAGTACGGCAGCGCCGTGTTCATGGCCCTCGGCTTGTTCTTCTTCTCGTGGGTGTCGACGACGACCCGCACGCGCGGGTCCCGGGCCTCGGCCCGGCGGGCGACCGCGGCGGTCTCCGGGTCGTCGTGTCCCACGATGACGATGATCTCGTAGTCGTCGTGGCCGGACTCGAGCAGGCGCTGGATCGTGTGGTCCAGCACGGCCTGCTCGTGCCGCGCGGGCAGCAGCAGCGAGAAGGACAGGCCCTCCCCGCCGTCCGGTCTGCTGAAACGGGTGGAAGCGAGCACCTCGGGCGTACGCCACGCGTGCATCTGCCACCACAGAGTGAAGGCGGCCATCCAGAACAGAGCCAGTGAAACGGCAGCGATGAAGACAGACGTGAGCAACAGATCCCCCCAGATCCCCAAACCCCGGTCGCGACGGCGAGCCGTCAACCGTCGCGTCACCGTGAGGAGACTAGGGGGGAACTGTGAAGCCCGTACGCTGTTCAGATAAATAGAGTGTTTCGGAACGCTAGGCCGAGTAAGCGCATGTATGCGACTACGTCGGAAGTTACCGGTCCAGATCCGCCTGATTCAGTCAGAGACCGCGTTCCCCAGCGCCTCCCGGAGCCGCTCGACGTCGGACGTCGGAGCGTCACAGGTGAAGTTGCGGCAGACGTACGCGGCCGGTTCACCGTCCAGGAGCGGCCGGTCCGCCAGCAGCGGCAGTTCGTCACTGCCAGGAGCTCCCACGGCGACCACCGCCCCCGGCGCCGTCCCCAGCAGAGCCGCACGGTGCAGGGCCCTTGTCGCCTCGGCCTCCGCCGGGCCGACGACCGCGACCTCGCGGGGCCCGTCGAGCAGCGCCTCCGCCACCGAAAGACCCCAGCCCACGAAGCGCGGGGCGCGCGGCCCGAGCGTCCTCACCACACCCAGCGCCCGCTCCGCCGCGGTGCGGTGGGGCTCGGCGCCGGTCTGCGCCGCGTACGACAGCAGGGCACCGGCCGCCGCGCTCCAGCCGGAGGGCGTGGCGTTGTCGGTGGGGTCCTGCGGCCGGCGGATCAGACGCTCCGCGTCGGCCGCGGTGTCGAACAGGGCGCCCGACTCGGCGTCGGCGAACTGCGCGAGGACATGGTCGAGCAGGAACCCGGCGAACTCCAGCCAGACCCCCTCGCCGGTGACCGACGCCAGCGCGAGGAAGCCCTCGGCGACGTCCGCGTAGTCCTCCAGCACCCCGGCGTGGGCACCGGCCCGGCCGTCCCTGCTGGTCCGCGCCAGCCGGGCACGGTCGTCCAGGTGCAGCCGTACGAGGAGGTCGGCGGCGCCGATCGCGGCCTCCACCAGGTCGGGACGCCCGAAGTAGGCCCCGGTCTCCGCGAGCGCGGCGACCGCCAGGCCGTTCCACGCGGCGACCACCTTGTCGTCGCGGCCGGGAGCCGGGCGCCGCGACCGGGCGGCGAGCAGACGCTCCCGGACCGACGCGATCCGCTCCGCGTCGAACACCTCTTCCTGCTGCGGGAGTTGCAGGACCGAGGCGCCCTCCTCGAAGGTGCCCTCCTCGGTCACGCCGAAGTACCGGGCGGCCAGTTCCGCGTCGTCCCCGAGGACGTCGCGGAGCTGCTCCGGCGTCCACACGTAGTACGCGCCCTCGACGTGCCTGCCGGTCCCGTCGTCGCTGTCCGCATCGAGCGCGGAGGCGAACCCGCCCTCGGCGGTGCGCAGTTCGCGCACCATGAAGTCGGCGGTCTCCAGCGCGACCCGCCGCGCGAGACCGGACCCGGTGGAACGCCACAGGTGCGCGTAGACGCGGCACAGCAGGGCGTTGTCATAGAGCATCTTTTCGAAATGCGGGACTTTCCAGTCGCGGTCCACCGAGTAGCGGGCGAACCCGCCGCCGAGCTGGTCGTAGATGCCGCCCCTGGCCATCCGCTCGCAGGTGTCCCGCGCCATCTGCAGGGCGCCCTCGGAACCGGTGCGGGCGTGATGGCGCAGCAGGAACTCGATCACCATGGACGGCGGGAACTTGGGCGCTCCGCCGAAGCCGCCGCGCTGCTCGTCGTACTCCCGGGTCAGCCCGAGCAGGGCACCGGCCAGTTCCTCCTCACCCGGCGCCCCGGTGCCGCCGTAGTTCAGCTCCCGGCCCGCGAGATCCCGCACGATCTTTCCCGCGACCTCGGCCACCTCGGCGTGACGGTCGGTCCAGGCACCGCGCACGCCCTCCAGAACCTGACCGAAGCCGGGCATCCCGTGGCGGGGCTCGGGCGGGAAGTAGGTGCCGAAGTAGAAGGGTTCCGCGTCGGGGGTGAGGAAGACCGTCATGGGCCAGCCGCCCTGCCCGGTCGCCGCCTGCACCGCCTCCATGTACACGGCGTCGACGTCCGGCCGCTCCTCGCGGTCCACCTTCACGCTCACGAAGTGCTCGTTCAGGTACGCGGCCGTCGCCTCGTCCTCGAAGGACTCGTGCGCCATGACGTGGCACCAGTGGCAGCTGCTGTACCCGACACTGAGCAGGACGGGCACATTGCGCCTGCGCGCCTCGTCGAAGGCCTCGGCCGACCAGGGCCACCAGTCCACGGGGTTGTCGGCGTGCTGGAGCAGATACGGGGACGTCTCATCGGCCAGTCGGTTCACCCGTCCACTCTCCCACGGTGTCCCGTGCGGGGCAGAAGCACGGCTTCACCCGGCGTGCCTTCGCCGCGGTACGGCCCGTACCCGCGCGGGCGCCCCGGCGACGGGCCGCGCCAATGATCGCCGGTCCTCTGTCGCTCCCGCCCCGTACCAAGGACACTCATACGCACAGGAGTTGCCGCCGGAGGGGGACATCAGATGCGGGACAGCCATCGGGCGGACGCCGAGCGGCTGTTGGGCCGTGCCGTGGAGGAGGAGGTGCGGCGGTCGGGCGGGCGCACCGACGGGGCCGTGCTGCTGTCGCGGGCGCGCGGTGAGCTGGACGCCATGGCCCGGACGGCCGCGGAGGAGTACGAGGCGTACACCCGCGCGCTCGACGAGGCGGCGGCGGTCGAGTCGACCTTCGGGCAGCGGTACGCCCGGGCGGGCGCCGGCCCGGCGGTGCTGGTCGCGGGCGTCGCCGCGCTGGCGGCCTGCGTCGCCGACCTGGCGCTGGGTACCGGCGCGGGGACGGCCCTGGGTGCCGGGGCCGTGGCCGGCGCGGCCGGGGCGGCGGTCACCGTGGTGAAGGTGACCGCCTCGCATCTGCCCGCGGCGAGCCGCAGCGCGGGCGCCCGGAACCAGCCAGGCGGCGCCGAACAGCTGCGCCTGCAGTGGCTGACCGCCCTGGAGATACGCGGGATCCGGCCCTTTCTCGACCAGCAGCGGGTGCTCAGCGCGTCCGCCGGGGCCAAGCAGGGGGCTCCGCAGCTGCGGCGCACGGACAAGAGCGCCGCCGCCCGCAGGCGCACGGTCCTGGACCAGTCCTTCAATCAACTCCCGGAGCGGGACCCGGTGTTCACCGGGCGCAGGCAGGAGCTTTCGCGGGTGGCGCAGTGGGTGCACGCGGCCCGCGCGAGTACGGAGACCAAGCCGACGGTCGTGGTGCTGCACGGCGCCCCCGGCTCCGGCCGCAGCACCCTGGCGGTGCGGGTGGCGCACGAGCTCCGGGACCAGTTCCGGGGCGCGTGCGTGGTGGACCTGCGGGGTGACAGCGGGGAGGAGTCGCCGCTGTCCACGCGCGACGCGCTGCTGCATCTGCTGAACCGGCTCGGGGCGCCGCGCGAGCAGCTGCTGTTCCGGGAGCGTTCCTCGGCGGACCAGCAGGTGAGGCGGCTGAGCGAGCTGTACCACCAGCATCTGACGGGGCTGCCGGTCACGATCGTGCTGGACGACGCGTCCGACGCCGAACAGGTCCGCACCCTGGTCCCGGAGCGGTCGGACAGCCTGGTGCTGGTCACCGCCCGCACCCCCCTCGCGCTGCCCGCGGATCTGGCCGCCCGGGTGCACCATCTGCCGCTGGAGGCGCTGGAGGCGGGCAGTGCCGAGGAGCTGCTGAACGCGGCGGCGCAGGACCCGTCGGGGCCGTACGACGCCGAGTCCTGCGACCGCGTCCGGGAGCTGTGCGGCGGCCTGCCGCTGGCGCTGCGCATCGCGGGTTCCTCCCTCGGTCCGCGCACCGCGCGCCAGCTGGCCACGGACCTCGGGGCGTACGGTCCGGTCGAGCCGGTCGAGCGGGTCCTGTGGCTGCGCTACACCGACCAGTCGGAGACGGCCAGGCGGCTGCTGCGGCGGCTGGCGCTGGCGGGGCGTGCCTCGCTGGGCGCGGCAGCGGCGGCGTCGCTGCTCGCGACGGACGAGCAGGACGCGGCCCGTCAGCTGGCCGCGCTCGCGCGGGCGGGCCTGATCGGGCATGTGCGCGGCAGCCGCTACCGCCTGCACGACGTCGTGCGGAGTTTCGCGCAGGCGCGTCTGCTGGACGAGGAGGATCCGGCCGAGCGGACGGCGGCGCAGGAGCGGCTGATCGTGAACTACGGGGAGCTGGCCGACTCGGTGATCCGCCTGGTCGACGGGAAGACGTCGACGCGTGCGGACTCCGCGTTCCACTCCAGCGCGGTCGGCCCGCACGGCTTCACCTCGCTCGACGCGGCCCTGCGCTGGCTGGACGACGAGTCGAGCTTCATCACGGCGGCGCTGCGCCATGCGGAGGGCGTGAACCAGGCGGCCGTGCTCAATCTGCTCGGCGCGCTGTGCGACTACTGCCTGCTGCGCGGTGATCTGTACCGCCTGGGCGAGATCAGCGAGCTGACCCAGGCCGTGGACCAGGGGCTGCTGGTGCGGTCGGTGCAGTGGCGGACGGGTATCGCGGCCCGTCAGCTCGGTGAGCTGGACAAGGCGCGGACGACGCTGTCCTCGGTCGTGGACCTGTACTTCGAGGCGCATCACGACGCGGGTGCGGCCCGCGCGCTGTGCTCCCTGGGGATCACGCTGCACCACCAGGGCAATCTGACGGAGGCGGCGGCGCGGCTCCAGGAGGCCATGGATCTCCAGGCCGCGCCGGAGCTGGCGGGTGACCGGGCGTGGACGATGCACGCCCTGGCGGCGGTGGAACGCGACCGCGCCCGGCTGTCCGCGGCGCTGGACCTGCTCACCGAGGCGCTGGTGCTGCACCGGGAGAGCGAGTCGGTGCACGGCGAGGCGTGGGCGCACTTCCAGCTCGGTCAGCTGGGGCTGCGCATGGGCGACGTTCCGCGCGCCGAGCGGGAGCTGCGGGAGGCGCTGGATCTGTACGTCCGTACGCGCGACGGCCGCGGTGAGGCGTGGGCGCTGACGCAGCTGGCCCGCGCCCGGCTCGTCGGCGGTGATTCCTCGTCCGCGGTCGACGGTCTTCGGCAGGCGGCCTTGCGCCACCGGGACAACGAGGACGCGCGCGGGGAGGCGTGGACGGTGTACTACCTGGGCCAGGCGCTGGAGGAGACGGGGGATCTGGATCACGCGGTGCGTGAGCTGGAGCGGTCCCGGACGATGTTCTCCCGGATGCGGGACGTGTACGGCCTGGCCTGCGCCCGTCATCACTCGGCGCGGGTGACCCGCGACCAGCGGGCCGCCCAGACCGGCTCCCTGCGGAACTCGGGCTTCGCGCGGCAGCTCCTGGTGGACGCCCGCGCTGACTTCCATCGCATCGGGGTGGCCCACGGCGAGGCGTGGACGTGTCTGGAGCTGGCGGTGGTGGACGCGGGCAATGCCCGGACTCCGCAGGCGCTGTCCCTGTGCGACGAGGCGGTCGGTCTGTTCACGTCGTACGGCGACCGCCGCGGCGAGGACTGGGCCCGGTTCCTGCGCTGCACGCTGCTGCCCTACGGGGCGCCGGGCGGTTCCGAGATCGGCAGCGCGGTGGCGCAGGAGGAGCTGGCCCAGCTGGCCCGCTCACGGCATCCCGCCCGGGACGGGAAGCTGGACGAGTACGTCGAGGCGTACCAGTTGCTGCTGGAGCGGGGCGTCAGCCTGGAGGCGGGCTGGCAGGCCTGGCGGCTGGGCATGGTCCCCGACCGGCACGCCCGCGAGGTGATGGGCGTACCGGTGACGACGCGCCGGTAGCCCGGCGGCACCGTGCCGTCCCTCTCCCGCGCCGGAGGGGGACGGAGGGTGCGGACGGGCCGACGGGCGGGGCGGGTGGTCTCAGCCCTGCCGGGGCTCGGCGGCTCAGGCGCCGGGGGGCGTCTGGCCGGCGGGGGTCTCCGCCGTCTCGGGGTCCTCGAAGTCGACCTTCCGCAGTTGGCGGTTCATCGACTTCATCAGGCCCCAGACGGCCAGGGCCATCACCGCGAACACGATGAAGCCGAGGACACCGGGGGTGACCTTGTTCTCGTCGACCTCCTTGGCGAGGGAGACGAGGTTCGTCATTGCCAGGCTTGCGCTTGCGCTCATGTCAGGCATTGTCGCGGATGCCCGCAAAGAGGTCGTCCTCGGGGAGGGACGTATCGACGAGGGACTTGGCGAGCTCGTACTCCTCGGTCGGCCAGACCGCCTTCTGGAGCTCCATGGGGACCTTGAACCAGCCGCCGTCGGGGTCGATCTGCGTGGCGTGCGCGATCAGTGCCTTGTCGCGGATCTCGAAGAACTCCGCACAGGGGATGTGCGTGGTCAGCGTGCGCTCGACACGCTCGAACTCCGACCAGCGCTTCAGCCAGTCCCCGTACGGCGACTCCAGGCCGCGGTCCAGCATGGCCTGGTGCAGCGCCTCGGTGCGCGGGCGGTTGAAGCCCTGGTTGTAGTAGAGCTTCTGCGGCTGGTACGCCGGGCCGAACTCCGACTCGGGGTACTTCTCGGCGTCGGCCGCGCCCTCGAAGGCCACCATCGAGATCGTGTGGGTCATGATGTGGTCGGGGTGCGGGTAGCCGCCGTTCTCGTCGTACGTGGTGATCACCTGCGGACGGAACGAGCGGATCTGCTTCACCAGCTCGCCGGCGGCCTTGTCGACGTCCTCCAGCGCGAAGCAGCCCTCGGGGAGCGGGGGCAGCGGGTCGCCCTCGGGCAGGCCGGAGTCGACGAAGCCGAGCCACTCCTGCTTGATGCCGAGGATCTCGCGGGCCTCGTCCATCTCCTTCTTGCGTACCTCGTGGATGTGCTCCTCGATGTACGTGTCCCCCTGCAGTTTGGGGTTGAGGATGGAGCCCCGCTCCCCGCCCGTGCAGGTCACGACCAGTACGTCCACCCCCTCGGACACGTACTTCGCCATGGTGGCCGCGCCCTTGCTCGACTCGTCGTCGGGGTGGGCGTGCACGGCCATCAGTCGCAGCTGGTCAGTCAAGACTCAATCCTCAGTCAGTCGGCTGTCGCCTGGTCAAGTCGTCGGTCGGCGCCCGGCGTGGATCGGCGTGGTGGGCGGCTTCTATAGTGACGGAACAGGGGGGCGAAAAATTCCGGGGCCCGGCCCCGGGAGCCCCTGCCGGGACTTCCGCTCCGGCCCCCTGCGAGAGGACGACCATGACTACGGCGAGCACGCGGCTGCCCGAGGGCCGGTACGGCCGCTCCGCGGACGAGCGTGCCGACCGCAGGCTCAAGGTCATCGGCTCCGTGCTGGGCGTGGCCCTGCTCGCCCTCGTCGGCTGGTTCGCGTACTACTACGTGGGCGGCAGCAGGATCAGCGCCGAGGTGATCACCTTCAGTGCCGTCTCGGACGAGGCGGTCGAGGTGCATCTGGAAGTGCGCAAGGACGCGGACGCGAGCGGCTACTGCACGCTGCGTTCGCAGAGTGCGGACGGTGCCGAGGTGGGCCGTGCGGACTTCCGCTTCGGCGGGCACTCCTCGCGCATCGACAAGGTCGTCACGCTGCGGACGACGGCCCGCGGCACCACGGCTCAGCTTTTGGGCTGTCACGCCGGCTGAGCCGGGTCCTGCCCGGCGGCGACCGGCGGCGAAGCGCGGCGACACAGCTCGTCCGGCATGTACTGCTTCCGCACTGACCTGCGCCGACGTTATTCTGATGCCTTATGTCCTCCCCCTTCAGCCGTTGAATTGTTAGGCTCGTGGTTTCGCCCACCCGAGAAGGAACATTCTTCTGGGTAGGGCGATGCTTTGTATTCCCAGTACCTACGAGGAGCACCTGTGACCCAGACAAGCGAGAACGTCACCTGGCTGACCCAGGAGGCGTACAACCAGCTCAAGGCCGAGCTGGAGTACCTGTCTGGTCCTGCGCGCACGGAGATCGCCGCCAAGATCGCGGCAGCGCGCGAGGAGGGGGACCTGCGCGAGAACGGCGGGTACCACGCGGCGAAGGAGGAGCAGGGCAAGCAGGAGCTCCGAGTGCGCCAGCTGACCCAGCTCCTGGAGAACGCCAAGGTCGGCGAGGCTCCCGCGGCGGACGGTGCGGTCGCGCCCGGCATGGTCGTGACCATCGCCTTCGACGGTGACGAGGACGACACCCTGACGTTCCTGCTCGCTTCCCGCGAGTACGCGAGCACCGACATCGAGACGTACTCGCCGCAGTCCCCGCTGGGCTCCGGCGTGAGCGGCAAGAAGGTCGGCGACGAGGCCGAGTACGAGCTGCCGAACGGCAAGCGGGCCTCGGTGAAGATCCTGAAGGCCCACCCGTACCAGGGCTGAGCCCGGCGGCCACGGTCTCGACGAAGCCCCCGGCGTCCGTCGCCGGGGGCTTCGTCATGCATGCGTCACGCTGATGTCAGGCGGTGGCGGACCGGTACTTGCGGACCGCCAGGGTGCGGAAGATCAGGATGATCAGGACGGAGTAGATCACCGAGGCGAGGACGGGGTGCTGCATCGGCCAGGCGTCGGACTGCGACTGGCCGGGGTTGGCGAAGAGCACCCGGCAGGCCTGGACGGTGGCGCTGAACGGGTTCCACTCCGCGATGTGCCGCAGCCAGGGCGTCATGTTCGCGGAGTCCACGAACGCGTTCGAGATGAACGTGACCGGGAAGAGCCAGATCAGGCCGCCGGAGGTGGCCGCCTCGGGCGTCCGCACGGAGAGGCCGATGAGGGCGCCGATCCAGGTGAACGCGTACCCGGAGAGCAGCAGCAGTGCGAAGGCGCCGAGCACCTTGGCCGCGTTCGTGTCGCCGTCGGAACCCACCCGCCAGCCGACCAGCAGGGCGACGGCGGCGAGGACGAGCAGGGTGAGCGCGGTCTGGACGAGGTCGGCGAGCGTACGCCCGGTGAGCACCGCTCCGCGGGCCATCGGCAGCGAGCGGAACCGGTCGATGAGTCCCTTGTGCATGTCGTCCGCGATGCCCGCTCCGGCGCCCGCGGTGGCGAAGGTGACCGTCTGGGCGAAGATGCCGGCCATCAGGAAGTTGCGGTAGTCGACGGCGCTGGTGCTGCCGCCGATCCGCATGGAGCCGCCGAACACGTACGAGAAGAGCACCACGAACATGACGGGCTGGATGAGCCCGAAGATCACCATTTCCGGGATGCGGGACATCCTGATCAGGTTGCGTCTGGCGATGACGAGGGAGTCCCGCACGGACTGGATCAGGGCGTTGCTGGGAGCCGCGGGCTGCACGGCGTCGGTGGCGGCGCTCACTTGGCGGTCTCCTCGGGGTGCTTGCGGCTCTTGACGGCTCCGGCCGGCGCGGCGTCCTCCGCCCGCTCCTCGGCGAGATGGCCGGTGAGCGAGATGAACACGTCGTCCAGGGTGGGGCGGCGCAGACCGATGTCGTCGATCTCGATACCGCGGGCGTCCAGCTCGCGGATGACCTCGGCGAGGAGCTTGGCGCCGCCGGACACCGGGACGGTGAGCTTGCGGGTGTGCTCCTCGACCGCGGTCTCCCCCTTGCCGAAGCCGCGCAGCACCTCGGAGGCGGTCGCGATGTGCTCGCGGTCGTGCACCACGACCTCGACCCGCTCGCCGCCGGTCTGCGCCTTGAGCTCGTCGGAGGTGCCGCGGGCGATGACGCGGCCCTGGTCGACGACGCAGATGTCGTGCGCGAGGTGGTCGGCCTCCTCCAGGTACTGGGTGGTGAGCAGCAGCGTCGTACCCCCGGAGACCAGCTGCTTGATGACCTCCCACAGCTGCTGGCGGTTGCGCGGGTCGAGGCCGGTCGTCGGCTCGTCCATGAACATCACCGGCGGCGAGACGACCAGGGCCGCGGCCAGGTCGAGCCGGCGGCGCATACCGCCCGAGTACGTCTTGGCGGGGCGGTCGGCGGCGTCCGCGAGGCGGAACTGCTCCAGCAGCTCGGCCGCCCGCGCCTTCGCGGGCTTCGCCCGCATCTGGTAGAGCTGGCCGACCATCTGGAGGTTCTCCCGGCCGGTCAGGTACTCGTCGACCGCGGCGAACTGTCCGGACAGGCCGACCGAGCGGCGCACCGCGTCGGGGTGCTTGAGCACGTCGATGCCCGCGACGACCGCCCTGCCGCTGTCGGGCCGCAGCAGGGTCGTCAGACAGCGGACGGTGGTGGTCTTGCCCGCGCCGTTCGGCCCGAGCAGGCCCAGCACGGTGCCCTCCGGGACATCGAGATCGACGCCGTCCAGAGCCTTGACGTTGCCGAAGGTCTTCACCAGGCCTTCGGCATAGATGGCGCCTGGCATGTGAGGTCTCCCAAAACAGTTGGAGAATTCCTACGGAAAGATCCTAGGTTTGCGTGGTGTGCGCCGCTCGACGGACGCGATGTCACTCTCCTGGGCGAAAAACGTCGCGTCGCACGGCCACAGGTGTGGCGAGGGACACACAGTATCGCGATGTATCGCGTCTCACAACAGGTTTTCCCGGCCCGGTCCGACGGGGTGCCGGCCTCAGTCGATGACCGTGTAACCCGCCGTGCGCAGCGCCCTGTTGACCTCGGCGCAGTGCTCGGGCCCCTTCGTCTCCAGGTGCAGCTCGACCTCCACCTCCGTGAGTCCGAGCCGCGGGTCGGTCCGTACGTGGCTCACGTCGAGGACGTTGGCGTCGGCCACCGACAACACCCCGAGGAGCGTCGCCAGGGCGCCCGGCCGGTCGGTCAGCCGCAGCGTGACAGCAAGATAGCGGCCCGCCGCGGCCATGCCGTGACGCAGGATGCGCTGGATCAGCAGCGGGTCCACATTGCCGCCGGAGAGCACCGCGACGACCGGACCCTCGAAGGTGCCCGGCTCACTCAGCAAAGCCGCCACCGGGCTGGCGCCGGCCGGCTCGACGACCAGCTTGGCCCGCTCCAGGCACAGCAGCAGCGCGCTGGACAGATGGTTCTCCGAGACCGTGCGCACGTCGTCCACCAGGTCGTGCACGATCCGGAACGGCACGTCGCCCGGCCGCCCGACCCTGATGCCGTCGGCCATCGTCACCGGGTTCGCGACCACCGTCGGCCGCCCGGCAGCCAGCGAGGGCGGGTACGCCGCGGCCCCCGCCGCCTGCACACCCACGATCCGTACGTCGGGCCGCAGCGCCTTCACCGCGGTCGCGATCCCGGCGATCAGCCCGCCGCCGCCCATCCCCACGACGATCGTGCGGACCTCGGGGCACTGCTCCAGGATCTCCAGGCCGACCGTGCCCTGCCCGGCGATGATGTCGGGGTGGTCGAACGGATGGATGAACACGGCCCCCGTCTCGGCCGCGTACTCCTGGGCGGCGGCCAGCGTCTCGTCGACGACCTGCCCGTGCAGCCGCACCTCCGCGCCGTACTCGCGCGTGGCCGCGACCTTCGGCAGCGGGGCGCCGGAAGGCATGAACACCGTCGAGCGCACGCCGAGCAGCGAGGAGGCGAGGGCGACGCCCTGCGCGTGGTTCCCCGCGCTCGCGGCGACGACACCGGCGGCGCGCTCCTCGGGGAGCAGGCCCGCGATCCGCACGTACGCGCCGCGCAGCTTGAAGGAGCCCGTCCGCTGGAGGTTCTCGCACTTGAGGTGCACCGGCGCGCCGACCAGCTGGGACAGGTGCCTGCTGCCCTCCATGGCGGTCACCCGCGACACGCCGGAGAGCATCTTCTGCGCCCCGCGTACGTCGTCCAGGGTCACCGTCGGCAAGGAGTCAGCCGTGCTGTAGCTCATGACCACCAGTCTCGCAGTTCACAGCGTGCCGCTCCTCGTGTGACCACCGGGCGAGACTGGATTGCGCAGCGCCGGTACGACCCGCGTCCCGGCCGCGTACCCTGTCCCCCAACCCAGGACCCCACGCATGAATTGAGCCCCCGGCCATGCCCACAACACCTGAAATGTCGATGGACATGACGACCGTCGGTGACACCGGTCTCCTCGACACGCTGCAGCACGAGGTCGCGGTGTTCGCCCGCCGTGCCGAACAGACCCGGCTCGGCGGCGTGGGGCAGGTGCGCAACTCGATGGACCGGGCCGCGTACCTGCTGCTCAACCGCCTCGACAAGGAAGGCCCGATGGGCGTCAAGGCGCTCGCCGCGAGCATGGGGATCGACTCCTCCACGGTCACCCGGCAGGTGGCGCCGCTCGTCGACACCGGGCTCGTCAAGCGCACCTCGCACCCCGAGGACGGGCGTGCCGTGGTGCTCCAGCTCTCCCCGCGCGGAGGGTCCCGCCTGGAGGAAGTCCGCTCGTCGAGACGTCAGTTGATGGCCGAGCTGACACACGACTGGGCGCCGGAGGAGCGCGACGCGTTCTGCACGCTCCTCACGCGCTTCAACGGCGCGCTGTCCGCCCGCCAGGCGGCGCAGGGCGGCCCGGTGGCGGAGCCGCAGCCGGGTTCCTGACCGGCGACCGGACGGCGGAGACCGCTGCCCGGCCGGCGGCTTGATCGCCCGGCCCGCCCCTTTTCCCGGCTCCCCCGCCGCGTACCGTCCGTTTCCGCACGCCGACCGGCCGCGGACCGTCCGCACCGCCCGGGAGCCGATCCCGCCGCCTCGCCGCCCGCACGGGACGCCCGTCTCCCCGCCCGCACGCGCGTCCGTCTCTCCGCCCGCACGCACGTCCGTCTCCTGACTGCCGCACGCGCCCGCGTACCCGCACGCGCCCGCGTACCCGCACGCGCCCGCGTACCCGTACGCGCGCGTGTGCCCATGTGCGCCGGACCCTTGACCCCGGGGCCGGACCTGGCCTCATATGAGAGCGGGCCCCGCCGTACACGGTCTGGCATGCCGTACGCGGCCGGGACCACCGGTCCCCTCAGGTCCCACAGACCCCTCCGGGTCACCCTCAGGCGGGAGGCGCGGTGCGAGAACGGCGGGCGTTCCGTGACGCCCGCCGCGCCCGGGAGTTCGAGGCGTTCGTCGCGGGCGCGGCGGGGCGGCTGCTGCATGCCGCCACCCTGCTCACCGCGGAGCCCCCGGACGCCAACCCCCGCGCGCGGCGCCTGCTGACCCACACCCTGGCCCTCACGTACGCCCGCTGGGACCGGCTGCGCGGCGAGGACCCGTACGACCGCGCCCGCCAGGAGCTGGCCGTCCGCTTCGCGCGCGGGGCCTGGCACCAGTACGGCGCCCTCGGCCGGGCCCGGCCCGATCCCGGGAGCGTGCTGGCGCACCTGTCGCCCCAGGAGCGGCTGATCCTGGTCCTGCGGCTGTACGAGGGTGTCGCCGAGGAGCAGACGGCCGCCCTGCTCGGCCTGCCCGCCGAGCGCGTCCGGGCGATCTGCGCCCGCGCCATGGCGACCCTGCTGCATCCGCCGCGCGGACCGGCGCCGGCCCTGGCGGAGGTGGCGCCGTCGTGAACCTGCCCGAGCGGGAGGCGGCCGTACGGCGGCTGCTGGAGCAGACACCGCCCCCGGTGCCGCCCGGCCTGTACCCGGACGTCGTCCGGCGGGGCGCGCGGATGCTGCGGCGCCGCACCGCCGCCCGCCGGCTGCTGTGGCTGCTGCTGCTCGCTGCGGCCGTCGCCTTCGTGGTCTGGGCGTCGACCGCCCGGCCCTGGGTGGAGCCGCCGTCGGACACGACCCCACCCCTCACCGGCTGGTGAGCGCGGCCTAGCCGAGGGCCTGCTGGAGGTCCTGGAGCAGGTCGTCGACGTTCTCGATGCCCACGGACAGGCGGACCAGGTCGGCGGGCACCTCCAGGAGCGAGCCGGCCGTGGAGGCGTGCGTCATCCGCCCCGGGTGCTCGATCAGGGACTCGACACCACCCAGGGACTCCCCGAGCGTGAACACCCTGGCGCGGTTGCAGACCTCGACGGCCGCCTCCTCGCCGCCGTCGACCCGGAAGGAGATCATGCCGCCGAACGCCCGCATCTGCTTGGCGGCGACCTCGTGACCGGGGTGCTCCGGCAGACCCGGGTACAGCACACTCGTCACGCGCGGGTGCCGCGTCAGCATCTCGGCGACCTTGCCGGCGTTCTCGCTGTGCCGGTCCATGCGCACGGACAGCGTCTTGGTGCCGCGCAGCACCAGCCAGGAGTCGAAGGGCCCGGCGACCGCGCCCATCGCGTTCTGGTGGTACGCCAGCTCCTCGCCCAGTGCCTCGTCGGCGGTGACCAGGGCGCCGCCGACGACGTCCGAGTGGCCGCCCATGTACTTGGTCAGCGAGTGCACGACGACGTCCGCGCCGAGCGCGAGCGGCTGCTGGAGGTAGGGCGTCGCGAAGGTGTTGTCCACGACGAGCCGGGCGCCCGCCTCCCGGGCGACCTGGGCGAGAGCCGCGATGTCGGTGATGTTGAGGAGGGGGTTGGACGGCGTCTCCACCCAGACCGCCTTGGTCTTCGGGGTGAGCGCGGCCCGCACGGCCGTGGGGTCGCTGGTGTCGGCGACGGACCACTCCACACCCCACCGGGAGACGACCTTCGCGAAGAGCCGGAACGTGCCGCCGTAGGCGTCGTTCGGGATCACCACGTGATCGCCGGGGCTGAGCAGCGTACGCAGCAGGCAGTCCTCGGCAGCCAGTCCTGACGCGAACGCGAGGCCCCGGCGGCCGCCCTCCAGGGCCGCGAGGTTCTCTTCGAGGGCGGTCCTCGTCGGGTTGGCGCTGCGGCTGTACTCGTATCCGCCGCGCAGCCCGCCGACGCCGTCCTGCTTGTAGGTCGAGACCTGGTAGATCGGCGGGACGACCGCGCCGGTGAGGGGATCGGCGGTGTTGCCCGCGTGGATCGCCAGGGTCTCGAAGTGCTGACTGATGTGCCTGTCGCTCATGGGAACCGAGCGTAGTGCGCCCGCGGGGCCGATGACGGCACACGTCCGCCCGGAGCGTGATCGTTCCGCGCCGTGCGGGACGCCGGGGAGCCTCGGCGGGGGTCCGGGGCGACCGGGTTGGCCAATTGTCGGACCCTTCTGGTTCGCTTGAGGCATGGAGATTCTCTGGGTCCTGATGGCGCTGCTCATGATGGGGATGGTTCTCGGACCGTTCTTCATGCGCAGGCGGGCCGGCATTCAGCAGGTCGCCCCCGGCGACCCGGACGCCGCGGACCCGGCGGACTACGGCTTCGTACGCCAGGAGGAGCTGGACGTCCGCATGCCGGGCCCGGACGGCGACCTGGTCGACGTGCTTGACCTGGTGCAGCGCACCCGGGATTACCGGGCGGCCGCGCAGCTCCTGGCGGGCACGGAGGCGGCCGGTGAGCTCCGCTGGCAGCGGGTGCAGGCCTTCGCGGGCGCGGCCTCGCTGGAGCTCCAGCAGCGCCCCGGCGGGGTCAGTGACACGCCGGGCGGCCAGTGGCTGCGGGTGTGGCGGGCCGAGGCGCCCAAGGACGCGGGCGGCGCGGCGGTGCACGCGGAGTTCCTCGTGCAGCAGGCGTGGCGGACCGCGACGCCTGGCACGGACGAGTTCCGGATCATCATGGAGGAGGCCCGGGCTGCGTGTGCCGAAGCGGCGCTGCTGGCGCCGGGCGACCCGGTCCCGTACATCATCGAGCTGTCCGTGGCGCGCGGGCTGGCCTACGAGCGGGCCCAGTTCGAGAAGCTGTGGCTGAAGATCCTGGACCGGGCGCCGGCCCACATGGGCGCGCATCTGGCGGCGCTGCACTACTGGTGCGAGAAGTGGCACGGCTCGCGCGAGACGGCGTACTCCTTCGCGGAGGCGGCCGCCGCCCGTGCCCCGCAGGGGTCCCTGCTGGCCGCCATGCCCCTCTTCGCGGTCTTCGAGCACCTGCCCGAGGTGAATCTGGTCAGCGGCTTCTACCGGAGCGAGGTCGTGACGAAGGCGGTGCACGGCGCGCTCTTCGCGGTGCACGCGGCCCGTCCGGACGACCCGATGCTGGCCCACGTCCGCCATCTCCTGGTCTTCTTCCTGGTCCGGGGCGAGCGCTGGTCCGAGGCGATGAACCAGCTGGTCCACATCGACGGACACATCGGCGCCCTCCCCTGGACCCTGACGTCCGACCCGGCTGCGGACTACGCGGTCTACCGCGCGCTGGCCGTCGCGGGCTACGAGGCGAACGGCGGCAGCCCGGCGACGCTGACGCAGTGACGCGGGGCCGGGGGGCCGCTTCTCCGCCGGGGCTCCCTTCGGGGAACACCCGGCGCCGCCGCTGCGACAGCGCGGGACAGCTCCCCACGGCGCGTCCCTCGCACAGCCCTCCGGAACGGTCCTGTGACAGCACGGCCTGCGGAATCGGTTCGGGTCTGCACGTCACACGCGTCGACAGGACACAGCGGATCCGGAGCACCGGCAGTCAGCCGTCCTAAGATCTTTTTCGGCCAACGTCACACCGCCACGCATGAGTGATCCAGCTGCTCGCCACGATTCAGGACATGGCGACATCGGGGGCACGGAGCGGCCGGCTCGGCGGGCTGGGGCAGTGGTGGGGTGTTCTGGCCGGCGCTCTGCTGATCGCGGCCTGGATCAACAAGGCGGCCGGGCCCCCGGTGGTGGTCACCCTCTCGGCACTGGTCCTGGTCTGGTGCTTCGTCCAGGCTCCGGTGACATGCAGCGCTCCGGTCCGGGGACGTCCGGACGGCTGCCGCAACAACGCGACCGGCCTTCTGCTGGGCTGCCACATCCGTCAGCACCGGTGGCAGAAGCTGAAAATGCTGATCCTTCGACGCCGCGTACGAGAGTTCCGCTCCGGCCTCTTCTCGGACGCCAAGGCCGCCCTCGTCACCCTGGCCGCGATCGGCAGCTTCCTGTCAGGGATCGCCGCCTTCATTCCCGGCCTGGTCGTCTCCTGAGTCCTTGTCCCGGCGGCAGGTCGTGCGGCGGCCCCGAGACCGCCGAGGGGCGCCGGGCGGACCCGTGGTCCGGCGGCGCCCCCGGGAGTCGGGGCCCCGGGTCGGGGTCAGATCGTGGCCGTGTCGATCACGAAGCGGTAGCGGACGTCGCTGGCGAGCACCCGCTCGTACGCCTCGTTGATCTCGGCGGCGCTGATCAGTTCGATCTCGGCGCCGAAGCCGTGCTCGGCGCAGAAGTCGAGCATCTCCTGGGTCTCCTGGATGCCGCCGATGCCGGAGCCCGCGAGGGTCTTCCGGCCGCCGATGACGGAGAACAGGTTGAGCGCGACGGGCTCCTCGGGCGCGCCCACGTTCACGAAGGCGCCGTCCGTCCGCAGGAGGGACAGGTAGCGGTCCAGGTCGAGCGGGGCCGAGACCGTGGAGAGAATCAGGTCGAACGTGCCGCGCAGTTCCTCGAAGGTCTCCGGGTCGCTGGTCGCGTAGTAGTGGTCGGCGCCCAGCTTCAGCCCGTCGTCCTTCTTGCGGAGCGACTGGGAGAGCACCGTGACCTCCGCGCCGAGCGCGTGCGCGATCTTGACGCCCATGTGGCCGAGGCCGCCCATGCCGACGACGGCGACCTTCTTGCCGGGGCCCGCGTTCCAGTGCTTCAGCGGGGAGTACGTGGTGATGCCCGCGCACAGCAGCGGCGCGGCCTCGTCCAGGGCCAGGCCCTCGGGGATGCGGACGGTGTAGTTCTCGTCGACGACGATGTGGGTGGAGTAGCCGCCGTAAGTGGGCTCGCCGTCCTTGCCGACGGCGTTGTACGTGCCGGTCATGCCCTTCGAGCAGTACTGCTCCAGGCCCGCCTTGCAGTTGTCGCACTCACGGCAGGAGTCGACCATGCAGCCGACGCCCACCCGGTCACCGACGGCGAACCTGGAGACACCGGAGCCGACCTCGGTGACGATGCCGGCGATCTCGTGGCCCGGCACCATCGGGAAGATGGCCTCGCCCCAGCCCTCACGGGCCTGGTGGATGTCCGAGTGGCAGATGCCCGCGAACTTGATCTCGATGAGGACGTCGGACTCGCCGACCGGACGCCGCTCGATGGTGGTGCGCTCCAGGGGAGCCTTGGCGGCGGGGGCGGCGTACGCAGCAACAGTGGTCATGCCGGGGTTCTCCTCAGGAGGGTTCGTTCGCACCCGGTCGCCTGCTGACCGGGCACGTCTCCCAGAGTGCCCCTCCGCGCGACATTCACCCAGGTCACGGCTTTGCCTACGTTCAGTGGTCCTACTACTGACGGGGTCAGGCTCCTGGGCGTACGACCGTGAATACTGGACGCATGGACGATCAGGCCTCCCCTCAGCCCGCCGGGGACACCGGGCGGTCGCTGGACCGGCGTGCCGAGCTCAGCGAGTTCCTGCGCACCCGCCGGGCCCGGCTGAAGCCGGAGGACGTGGGGCTGCCGGACTTCGGGCGGCACCGCCGGGTGCCGGGACTGCGCCGTGAGGAGCTGGCGCAGCTCGCCGGGGTGTCCGTGGCGTACTACACCCGCCTCGAGCAGGGCAACGGGCGGAACGTGTCCTCGGAGGTCCTGGACGCGATCGCCCGCGCCCTGCGCCTGACCGACGCCGAGCACGCGCACCTGACGCACCTCGCCAAGCCCAAGCAGCACAAGAAGAAACAGACCGCCCGGCCGCAGCAGGTGCGGGGCGCGCTGCGGCAGCTCCTGGACACGCTGGACGGCGTTCCCGCGTACATCACGGGACGGCGTACGGACATCCTCGTCTGGAACCGGATGGCCGCGGCCGTCTTCGGCGACTGGACGGAGCTGCCACCGCAGGAGCGGAACTGGGCGCGCATGGTGTTCCTGAAGCCCGAGTACCGCGACCTGTACGTGGACTGGGGGCAGAAGGCGAGCGACATCGTCAGCTTCCTGCGCATGGACGCGGGCTGCCATCCCGACGACCCCCGGCTGTCCGCCCTGGTGGGCGAACTCTCCGTGAAGAGCGAGGAGTTCCGGCGGCTCTGGGCGACGCACGACGTCAGGGAGAAGAGCCACGGCATGAAGCGGCTGCGGCATCCGCTGGTCGGTGCGCTGGACCTGTCCTTCGAGACGTTCCGGCTCCCGGACGACGCCGAGCAGGCGATGATCACGTATCACGCCGAGCCGGGGTCCGCGTCCGCGGAGGCGTTGCGGTTGCTGGCGGCGTGGGGTGCGGATGCGACGCGTGCGGGGTCGGTGACCCCGCCATAGGGTTCTCGGCCCCGGGCCGCCGGGTGACCCCGGGCCCGGGTGCCATGTGCCCCGGTGCCCTCGGTTCCGCTCTCTCGGTCCGGGGGTTCGCCCGGGCGCGGCCGGCTCCGGTGGCCGACCTCGGCGCGTGACCTGCCCCGGCCGGTTGTCCCGCCGTCCAGGGACTGCCGCCCGGTGCAGGTTCTCAGGTGCGGTTAAGCAGGCACGCTGTCCTACCCGTCCTTGCTTTCCTCCCTACCTATGCCGCGCCGTCGAGGACTTCCCGCACTTCCGGAACGTCGCGGTATTCCTCCAGCCTGTGCAGGACCACCTTTACGCGCTCTGCTGTCCGCTCGCTCGCCACGTCCGCAGAAAGCGTGATGACCCGTTGGGCCGTTGCTGCCGCCTCCTCCGGTTCGTTGGCGTCAGCCAGAGCAACGGCAAGCCAAGAAAGGTAGAGAGCAAGTTCCCTTGTGTGCGTAGCGTCGTACCGGGCGAGGACTTCCCGCAGCAGGGGCACCGCGCGCAATGGGCGCTTCAGCTCCGTGTAGACACGCGATTCCATGACTTGCAACTCGCCCGCCTCAACCCAGTAAAGGTATTGGGGAGACTCCCGCCCCTTGGTGCCTTCGGCCAGTGCTTCCGATGCCTCGCCCAGGGCGCGCATCGCAGGCTGCGTCTCGTTGGCCTTCGTAAGCGCCCAGGCGACGCGGTCGAGGTACAAGGCCCGCGCTTTCGGGGGCGCGTCGTCGCCTGCCTGTTCCAGTGCTGCGCGAGCGAGCAACAAGCCTTGTCGTTCCTGCCCGGTATTGCTGTACTGATAGGCGAGCGAACCGGCGAGGTTGCCGACCAGCGTTGTGTCCTTCGCTTGCTGGGCAGCACTCATGCCCAGCTTGTAAATGCGTTCCGCTTCCTCGTGGCGCCCAGCATCAGAGGCAATCCATCCGGAAATCTGCGCCAACTCGCCAATCTGGGACAGCAAGGCGCGCCCGATATCCTGTGTGTGACTTCCCTCGCGGTAGAGCTTGACAGCGGACTTCAGCTCACGCAGCGCAGGCCTGATGAGGTCACCCCCCGCCAGGACGTCGTCCGCGAGGCGCAGACCGTGGACACGTCCGGCCAGGTCCGTCACATCACTGATACCAATGCGGCGCCCCTGACGCACTTTCAAAGGGGTGAGCGGATCAGTGTCCGGCAGGAAGTCAGCGACCGATACCGGGGCGCTTCCCTGGGGGACCATTGCGGCGGCCTGTTCAAGCTCGACCGCAGGCGCGCCGAGCGCGGCAGCAATGAACGGCAGCCATTCGCGCGGAGTCCGTTTCCCTTTCTCCCACCGGTAAACGTCCTGCCGCGTAAGTGAGTCGGGTGGTAAACCCGCCGCGCGGCACGCCTCGGCCGCCAGCCGTGCCTGACTCCAACCCCTGGCCTGCCGCAGGCGCCGGATCATGTGGGCCGCTGTCTCACCGCGCATGTCCCAAGTCTGGCCTACAAGGGGCCCACATGAGGCCGCTAGGCAGCGAATCAGCCGGACGGGACCTTAGGCGGACAGCAAGTACCCCGCGACGCGGCAACGTCCGGGGGCGCGGCCGACGCTTCAGAGGAGCGCTGACAATGTCCTACGTATCACGAACCCTCGAACGGGTGAGAGTGGCTCTACTCGGGCGACGCACCCCCGGCAAGCACGCTGCCGCACAGACACCCCCGGCAGCGCCCCGCAGCCGCCCTACGCCGGCCGTGCGGGGCGCACGGCTGGTCATCGGCCGCAGGCACCGCCCGTTGGCACACATCGTTCCGCAGCCGCGGAACGCCCGCACAGGCGCCCTGGTGGACCCCTGGGAGCGCGTCCAGTGATGAGCATTGAGGTGTACCGGATCAATCCGGAAACCGGAGTCCGCACTGAGGTGCGCAGAAAGCACACCGTGAAACCGGCCGAGGTGCCAGAACTCTCCAGCGGATATCCGCCCTGCGCGTGTCGGTACTGCAAGGACAGGGGCAGCAGGACCAGGCTGCGTTTCCTTGTGGCCGAAGCCAACCGGCGCAGTATGGGGAAGCTGTGACTCGCTCGGTCATCAAAAGGAGCCGACCCCGTGGACCCTGGCCACGGCTCCGTAACTGTGTCAGGGCCCGAAGATTGGCCTGAAACGGGGGATTTCGGGAGGTCAGAGGCTACCCGCACCCAGGAAGGTCAGCCGCTCCGGTCCCCCGCTTCGGCCTGGACGGCCTCGCCCTCAAACGCCGGACGGGCCGCCCCCCGGCCCCGGCAAGAACGCACCGCCCCCACCGCTTACGTCGGCGCACTCGGCGACCTCCGCCCCTAGGGCCTGTCGTTTGGATCACGTCGGCGTCGCGGGGTCTGGCACGCACATCTGCGGCGTTGTCGTCGGTCGCCGACGCTCCGCGTCGACTCCCTCCTCCGCCTTGCAGCTGCACGCGCCAGACCCCGCTCGGGTCGGTCAGGACGAACCGTCGGTCACAGCCAGCCTGATCCAAACGACAGGCCCTAGCCCTGATACGGCGGCGCAGCCCCCCACGTCCACCTGGGGACCGGCTGGTCCGCCGGAGGGGCCACGTCCGGGGCCGAGAAGTGGACGGCGAGGCGGGTGCCCCACTCGGCGTAGGCGACGAACGCGGAGCGGAACTCGGCGTCGGTGGGCAGGCCGGCGTCGTCGGCCGCGTCCTGGAGGAGGTTCACCCAGCGGCGGCGCTGGGGCTCCGTGATCCCCTTGCCGAGGTGCTTGGCGACCATGTGGCCGTGGCCGCCCTGGCTCTCCGAGTACGCGGGCGGCCCGCCGAAGACCTCCCCGAGCCAGAGCGCGACGTGCGCGGCGTGCTCGGGCGCCAGGCCCTCGAAGACGGGGGCGAGGACCTCGTCCTTGAGGACCTTCTCGTAGAAGGCCTCGGTCAGCCGGGCGAACGCCTCGGCGCCGCCCGCCCAGGAGTAGAGGGTCGGCACCGCCGCACCGGTGCCGCGCACGGTCGTCGGCTTGTAGTGGCGCATCTCCTCGATGTCGCCGACGAAGGGGCGGATCTCGGCGAGGAAGTCGGTGAACAGCTCCGACTTCCTGAACCCCTCCAGGTGATCCTCGGTCGAGGTCCAGGTGATGCGCAGGACGAAGTGCTCGAAGTCCTCCTCGCAGCGGGCCAGCTCGTAGTCCACGCACTGCGGGGCCGCGGCGAGCTGGGCGGCGGCCCGGGTGTAGGCGGCCAGGAACTCCGGCGACTGGTGCTCGGGGATCCGGTACCGGATGTACTCCACGGTCGATATGGTCATGCCCCCACACAAACACGGACGGCCCGCGGAAGCTCTGCTTCCGACGGGCCGTCGCGCATATCAGCGCTGAGCGGAAACCGGTCAGCACTCGGCGGACCACGGGGCCGGGGCCGTCCGGCGGATCAGGCCGGACGGCTCCGGGTCACTTCCCGTAGTACGCGTTGTAGATGGAGATCGTCGACTTGTTGTTCTTCTTGTCGGTGATCTTGGCGTGGAAGGAGATGCCCTTGCCCTTCGCCGGGTTCTTGACGCTGATCTTGCCGTTCGTCACGGTCAGCCTGGTCCACGTCTGGCCGTAGTCGTAGGACACGTAGACGTAGAGCGACTTGAGGTTGCTGCCCGCGGCCGCGCCCTGGACGGTGACCGGGACCGAGACCTTCCTGTCGGCCTCGACGCGGCTGTCCAGGCCGGTGGCGGCGTTGAAGCGGACCGTCGAGGCGGGCAGCTTCGCGGCGTCGACCTTCTTGGAGCGGAAGGTCCAGCTGGCGTCGATCCGGGTGGAGGCCGCGGCGACCCTGACGCTGCGCTTGACCGAGGTGGTCAGCTTGTACTCGGCCTCGCCCGCCGGGACCTTGAACTGCCCGTCACCGAAGAGCGGGTCCTCGTTCGAACCGACCTTGGTGCCGTTGCGGTACAGGGTCGTGGCGACCGAGCTGAACGTCGAGGAGCCCGCGTGGGTCTTGCCGTCGGCGAACAGCGGCAGGGAGCCGTAGATGTCGTTGCCCTGGCGGAACAGGCCGTAGGACCCGCCGATCCGCGGACCGAAGACGGCCGTGTTGAACGTCTTCTCGTAGCTCTTGCCGCCGGTGAAGCTCTGCTCGTCGCCGAGCGTGTAGTACGCCTCACTGATCGGCCAGCCGTCCTCGTCGACCCCGGCGGACTGCTCGAAGTCGATGCTCCACTTGACCCCGCCGATGGTGGACACGTGCAGCGTCCGGGTGCCCGGGAGGCTCTGCGGGATGGAGACGGCCGAGCCGCCTGAGCTGCCGGGCAGCCAGCCGAACGCGCTGACGGCGCCCGTCTTGCCGCTCGACGAGGCGCCGAGGCCGATCTTCACCGAGGCCAGTTCGCTCGCCTTGTAGTGCTTGGTGTAGCCGGTGGCGACCTGCTTCACCTTGGCGGCGGTGGTGGTGTCGTACTCCTCGTCGTCATCCTTGGTCCAGTGCGCGTCCCACTGCTGGGAGAGCGAACCGTCGGTGATCTGCGGGCCGAGGTGAGCGGTGCGGAAGTTCTCGTACGAGTCGAGCCACCAGCCGTACGAGTAGCCGGCGTCGCCCGTGTCCACGGTGAAGTCCGGGGACATGAAGGCCGGCTTGGCAGCGGCGTCCGGGACGGTGATGTCCACCGGCTTCGTCGTCCGCGCGTCCAGCGTGATCGTCGTGTCCTTGACGACGTTCAGCTTGGGCTGGGCGATCCAGTCGGCGCCCTTGGTGAAGTCCTCCCGGTCCACGTAGAGACCGGTGTTGAGGATGTAGCCGCCCTTGGGGACGCGCACCTTGACCGTGCCGGAGGCGTCGTACGGCGAGTACCACTTCTCCTTCGCGAGGCCCGAGATGCCGGACAGGTCCGTGCCGTAGTTCACGGCCGGCCTGCCGTCACGGTCGACGTGCTTGAGCGTGACGGTGTACGACTCCACCTCGCGCTGCACCGCGGCGGCCGTGCGGACACTCTGGCCGCCGCCCGTCGCCGTGACGTACGCGGAGTACGCGCCGTCCGTGGTGCCGCCGAGCCTGGTGTCGGCGGTGAGGCCGACGGAGGCCTTGCCGCCCGCCGGGACGGTGACCGTCCTGGCACCGAGGGTGAAGAAGCCCGCCGGAGCCGCCTGGCCCTTGGGGTTGGTGCCGGCGACCGAGAGGTTCAGCGTGACGTCGGTCGTGCCGAGGTTGCGGTAGGTGACCTGCCTGGTCGCCGGGGTGTCGTCGGTGTGCGGCCACTGCTGGAGGCCGAAGCTCGCCGACACCGGGTCGGCGATCACGGACTGCTTGATGGCCTTGTCGACCTGGATGCGGCCGGAACCCTGCTGGAACGGCGTGTACTTGCCGCCCTTGGCGGAGCCGGTCAGCGCGCCCTTGAGCTCGGTGTACGTCCAGCCCGGGTGCTGCTGCTTCAGGATGGCGGCGGCGCCCGCGACGTGCGGGGTGGCCATGGACGTACCGGAGATGCTCAGGTAGCCGGCCGGGTTCTGGCCGACCTCCTTGTCGATGACGCTGCCCGGGGCCGCGGCGGCCGTGATGTTCACGCCGGGCGCGGTGACGTCGGGCTTGATCGCGCCGTCGAGGCCGGGACCGCGGCTGGAGAAGGAGGCCAGCTTGTCGCTGCCGTCGACGGCGCCGACGGTGAGCGCGGCGGCCGCGCTGCCCGGGGAGCCGACGGTCTGCTCGCCGAAGTCGCCGTCGTTGCCCGCGGCGATGGCGAAGAGGATGCCCTTCTCCTCCGAGAGCTTGTTGACCTCGGCCTCGAGCGGGTCGATCTCGGGGGTGTCCCCGCCGCCCAGGCTGAGGTTGACGACATCGGCGCCCTGCGCGGCGGCCCACTCCATGCCGGCGAGGATCTCCGAGTCCTCCCCGTAGCCCTCGTCGCTGAGCACCTTGCCGTTGAGGATCTTCGCGCCGGGCGCGACGCCCTTGAACTTGCCGTTCGACTTCGCGCCCGTGCCCGCGGCGATCGACGCGACGTGCGTGCCGTGGCCGTAGTGGTCGGTGGCGTCGGGCGAGGCGGAGAAGTTCTTGGACTCCAGGACCTGGTCCTTGAGGTCCGGGTGGGTCGCGTCGACACCGGTGTCCAGGACGGCGATCTTGACGCCCTTGCCGTCGTAGCCGGCCGCCCACGCCTTGGGGGCGCCGATCTGCGGCACGGACTTGTCGAGGCTGGCCTTGCGGACGCCGTCCAGCCAGACATGGGCGATGCCGGCGGCGGCGGAGCCGTCGTCGGTGACCGCGGTCCACAGCCGGCCCGCGTCCTGCTTCGGCGTGAGGACGGCGTCCGCGTTCAGGGACTTCAGGGTCCGGCGGACCTTGGTGTCACCCGCGTCGCGGACGTCGGCCTTCGCGGCGGCCGCGGCGCCCCGGTAGCCGACGATCAGCTTCAGGCCCCGCTTCTGGGCCTTGCGGGCGGCGGCCTTGTTGAGCTCGGTGACGTCGAAGAGCCGCTGGTCGAGTTTGCCGGTGGCTATCAGACGCTGTGCGTCGGCCGGCACGACGAGCGTGTGCCCGTCGGCCTTGCGCACCTGGACGGGTATGTGCTCGCGTCCCTTGGCGTGTTCGAAGCCGACGACGCGGCCCTTGGGGCCGACGACGACGCGGTCACCGGTGATCAGTGTGACGCGGTGCTTGGCCGTCAGGGCCGTACCCGCGGCGCTGCTCGCATTCTCCGCCCCGGTCGCCGACGCCGGGCTGGTCATACCCGCCGCCAGCGCCACCGCGGCCGCCGTGGCGACCGTGGCCACGCATGCTTTTTTCACTTGTCTGCGCAAGTCTCCCCCTGGAGATGAGGTCCGGGTGAATTCCCCATTCACCCGGCCGGGGGCAGTCCCGCACGTGTGCACGTACACCCCCCGGAACATGCAGTATGCCCGGGGGGTGATCAGCTGCTCAATAGTGTGACGAGGGTGAAGAGTTGATGACTTGCTTCCGTTTTTGGCTCAAAACGCCTTGATTATCGGGGTGTTGTGCCGTCGACTGTGCGTTCAGGCGCCCGCGTTCTCCTTGACGGAGATCCGGCCCTTGCGGATCGTCGCGAGCCGCGGCGCCTTCTTCGCGATCGCTGTGCGCCGCCTCGGAACCCTGTGCGCCGTGGGGGCGGGTCCCGGCCCCGGTCAACGGCCCGGCCCCCGGCCGGGCTGGCCGCCTCACGCCCGCGAAGGCGCATCGGCAGGGCGGCGGAACGCGACAGCGGCGGCTCCCCGTCGGGAAGCCGCCGCTGTCAGCGGTACGAAGGGGCGGTCAGGCCGCCGAACCCGCCTGCCAGGCGGCCCAGTCCATGTTCCAGTCGCTCAGACCGTTGTCCGGGGAGATCGTCTTGTCGCCGGTGTTCTTGACGACGACGACGTCACCGATCAGCGAGTTGTCGTAGAACCAGGCCGCGGGCGTGTTCGAGTCGTTCGCGCCCTTGGTGTCCGACAGGCCGACACAGCCGTGACTGGTGTTCACCGAGCCGAAGATGGACTTGGCACCCCAGTAGTTGCCGTGGATGAAGGTGCCGGAGGCGGACAGGCGCATGGCGTGCGGCACGTCCTTGATGTCGTACTCGCCCTTGCCGTCCTCCTTGGTGAAGCCGACCGTCGAGCCGTCCATCCGGGTCTCCTTGAACTTCTCGGAGATCACCAGCTGGCCTTCGTACGTCTTGTTCTCCGGGGCGCCCGCGGAGATCGGGATGGTCTTGACGGTCTTGCCGTCCCGGGTGACCTTCATGGTCTTGGTCTCGGCGTCGACGACCGAGACCTGGTTGCGGCCGATCTTGAAGGTGACCGTCTTCTGCTGCACGCCGTACACGCCGTCCGCGCCCTCGACACCGTCGAGGTTCAGCTTGAGGGTGACGGTCGAGCCGGCCTTCCAGTACTCCTCGGGGCGGAAGTCCAGGCGGTTCGGGCTGAACCAGTGACCGACGACCTCCTGGCCGCTGCTGGAGGCGACGGTGATCCCCTTCTGCACGGCGGCCTTGTCGGTGATCGCCTTGTCGAAGTTGATCGAGACCGGCATGCCGACGCCGACGGTGGCGCCGTCCTCGGGCGAGAAGTTGCCGATGAAGCTGTTGGCCGGGGAGACCGTGGTGAAGGAGGCGTTCTCGTGGGCGGCGCGGCCCGCGGAGTCCTTCGCCTCGGCGGTGATCCGGTACTTCGTGGCGCGCTCGAGCTGGCCGGTGGGGGCCCAGCTCTTCTTGTCCGCGGATATCCGGCCGGCGACGGCGGTGCCGTCGGCGGTCTTCAGCGTGACGTCGGTGAGCGTGCCCTTGCTCACGGTGACCTTGGTGCCGGTGTTGATGGAGGCGTTGTCGGAGCCGTCCTTCGGCGTGATCTTGATCTGGGCCTCGGACGTCTTCTTGGCGGCTGCCTCGTCGACCTTGGCCTGCGAGGTGCTGTCACCGCCGTCCGACGCGCCGGACGTGTCGTCGCCCCCGCTGCACGCAGAGAGCACCAGCACCCCGCCGAGCAGTGCGGACGCGGCCATCAGACCCTTGCGCCGCTTACTGTCCGTCATCACACGCTTCTCCATCGTTGCCGAAAACCCGAAAACCCCGAGGGCCCCGTCGAACTGTCAACGCTACGACCGGTACGTCCCGTTCCACATCCCTCGGATGTGTGGGGCACACCACGTCGGATCGACCGGTCCCACTGCGGGACCGGGACCGGGCGTGGTGCGGAAGTGGTCAGTGCGCCTGGTGAGACGAGGAAACCCCGGACGGCGGTTGCCACCCGGGGTCACGATTTCCCCAAGCCGCGTCAGCCGAGTCCGTTCTCCTCGTCCTCCGCCGCATCATCCTCGTCCAGGTCCCAATCCGGCGAATCGGGGTCGTAGTCGATGTGCTCGCTGCTCCAGGACGCCTGGGCGAGTTCGATCCCGGGCACCTCGCTGACCAGGTCGAACGGATCCACGATGTATGCGAGGGCCTCGGCAGTGTCCTGCGTCACCGCGCTCTCGGCGTGCGCGCGCTCGTCGGCGGGCAGGTCGGGATCACCGGCGATCCGCTGCAGCGCGGCCTTGGTGACGGCGTCGGAGTCGTCGACCTCCAGCACCAGTTCGACCCGAAGCCGTACAAACCGTGATGTCTCAGGAGTACTCATGGGAGGGAGCGTACGACCCGCGCGATGCGCGACTTTCCCACGACCCGCGCCTTTCATTAGCATCGCCCCACACGGCCAATTCGCCAGCGCCACAAGGGGATCGATATTCCGTGTCCGCACGTCGCTCGTTGCTGACCGCCACCGCCGCCGGGACCCTCCTGGGGGCCCTGTGGTTCGTTCCGTCCGCCAACGCCACCCAGGACGAACCGGCGCAGCGCTCGGTGTCCATGACACGGACCTCGTCGAGTGCGGAGAACTCGTCGGCCTGGTCGGACTCGCCGGAGTCTTCGGGTGCGGCCCTTTCCTCGACGTCCGCGGAGGTGACGCGGACCTCCGCGGTGTCGGCGGACGCCGGCACCCGGCTCGCCGACACCGGCGGCATCGACACCACCCCCTACGTCATCGGCGGCACGCTCTTCCTCGGCCTCGGCGCCGGGTTCGTGGCGTACTCGGTGCGGCGGGAGCGTGCGACGGCCTACTGAGCAGCGCACGACGGCCCGTTGAGCACGGCGGCCGCGGCCCGCGAGACCCCCGGGTGGACCCATGCGAGACCTGATCGAGCTGACCGACGTCGAGGAGCCCGCCTGGCCCCTCGTCTCCGCGGACCTGGATGTGAGCGCGGTGCACGTCGACGTGCTCCCCGTGGACCCGGAGGGGGCGCGCGCGTCCCTGCTCCAGATGCAGATCACCGCCAGGTCCCGGCTCGGGGCGCTGGTCCTCAACTGCGGTGGGCTGGTGCTGGACAGCGGCTGGCTGCGCGTCTACGGCAGCCCTGGACCCGGCCCGCTCACCGGGCCGCCCGGACTGCGCGGGGTGCCGTCACTGGCCGACGTCAACGGCTTCCCCGAGCGTTTCGATCCCCGGTGGCGGCCGCGCGACGGCGGGCTCGTCGTCGGCCATGACGTCCTGGGCGGTGTCTTCGTCCTCAACGGGGCCGAGCCCCGGGCGTCGGGCCGGCCCGGCGACCCCGGGGAGATGGTGTACTTCGCGCCGGACTCGCTGCGCTGGGAGGCCCTCGAAGCCGGGTACGGCCCGTGGCTGGCGTGGCTGCTGACCGGCGGCATGGAGCAGTTCTACGAGACCCTGCGCTGGTCCGGCTGGCGTGCCGAGTCGGGCGCGCTGAACGGGACGCAGGCGCTCTCGTTCACGCCGTTCCTGTGGTCGGCCGAGGCCCGGCGGGACCTGGCCGCGACCAGGCGCCGCGCGGTCCCCCTCGCCGAACTCCTCGGCGTGCAGCGGCACTTCTGCCAGGAACTCGACTCCGTCGACCCCGGTTTCCTGGGTGACGTCTAGGGCCTGTCTGTGGCGACGCGGGGCCGGACCCGGTCCGGCGACCGGGCGGCGCCCCGGGCGCCCACGGCCGCGTACGGCCGAAATCCGGTGCGGCCGGAATCCGCTGCGGCCGGTCTCCGCGGCCCCGCGAGGACCGGCCGGACAGGGACGTTGACCTAGGGCCTGTCGTTTGGATCACGCCGGCGTCGCGGGGTCTGGCACGCACATCTGCGGCGTTGTCGTCGGTCGCCGACGCTCCGCGTCGACTCCCTCCTCCGCCTTGCAGCTGCACGCGCCAGACCCCGCTCGGGTCGGTCAGGACGAACCGTCGGTCACAGCCAGCCTGATCCAAACGACAGGCCCTAGGCGGCGCTGCGTCCGCCGCCGCCCTGGCCGCCGCGCTGCGGGGCACGGCCGCGGCCACGCCCTCCCGAGGCCGAACCCGAACCCGAACGCGTGCCGCCCGCGCCCGCTCCGGACCCGGCGGCGCCACGGCCACCGGCCCCCGAGCCGCCGCGGCCCCCGGTGCCCGTGCCGGTGCGGCCCCCGGCAGCGGATCCGGTGCGGCCCGCGGTGCCGGCCGCGGTACGACCTCCGGTGCCGTTCGTACGTCCTCCGGTACCGGTGCCGTTCGTACGGCCACCGGCGCCCGTGCCGGAGCTTCGGCCGCCGGTACCCGCGCCGGTGCCGCTCGTGCGCTTCGCGGCGCCGGTGCGACGGCCCGTGCCGGTGCCGGCCGCGGACCGCGGCCTCGACCCGGGGCGCTGCTTCGGCTGCTCGACGGGCTGGGGCACCTCGATGACGACCGGGACGCCGGAGGGCTCGCGCGCTCCGGTGAGCCGGGCGAGCTCCTCGTCGCTGGAGGAGACGCGTGCCGTGCGCGGGCTGATACCGGCGTCGGCCATCAGCCGCGTCATCTCCCGCTTCTGCTCGGGCAGTACGAGGGTCACGACGCTGCCGGACTCCCCCGCGCGGGCGGTGCGCCCACCGCGGTGCAGGTAGTCCTTGTGGTCGGACGGCGGGTCGACGTTCACCACGAGGTCCAGGTCGTCGACGTGGATGCCGCGGGCCGCCACGTTGGTCGCGACGAGGGCGGTGACGTCACCGTTCTTGAACTGGTCCAGCGTGCGGTTGCGCTGCGGCTGGCTGCGTCCCCCGTGCAGGGCGGAGGCGCGGACGCCGTTGGCCAGCAGACGCTTGGTGAAGCGGTCGGCGCCGCGCTTGGTGTCCACGAAGAGGATCACCCGGCCCTCGCGGGCCGCGATCCGCATCGCCACGGCCTTCTTGTCGGTCTCGTCGGCGACGTGCAGCACGTGGTGCTCCATCGTCGTCACCGCGCCCGCCGACGGGTCGACGGAGTGCACCACCGGGTCGGTGAGGAACATCCGGACGAGGCGGTCGATGTTCTTGTCCAGCGTCGCCGAGAACAGCATCCGCTGCCCGTCCGGCTCGACCTGCTTGAGCAGCGCCGTGACCTGCGGCATGAAGCCCATGTCGGCCATCTGGTCGGCCTCGTCGAGGACGGTGATCGAGACGCGGTCGAGCGCGCAGTCACCCCGCTCGATGAGGTCCTTGAGGCGGCCGGGGGTGGCGACCAGCACCTCGGCGCCGCGGCGCAGCGATCCGGCCTGCCGGCCGATGGACATGCCGCCCACGGCGACGGTCAGCCGCAGGTTGACGGCGGTGGCGTACGGGGTGAGCGCGTCGGAGACCTGCTGGGCGAGTTCCCTGGTGGGTACCAGGACCAGCGCGAGCGGGGCCTTCGGCTCGGCACGGCGGCCGGCGGTGCGGGCCAGCAGGGCGAGTCCGAACGCGAGCGTCTTGCCCGAGCCGGTGCGGCCGCGGCCGAGCACGTCACGTCCTGCGAGGGTGTTCGGCAGGGTGGCGCCCTGGATCGGGAACGGCTCGGTCACCCCCTGGGCCGCGAGGGTCTTCGTCAGCGCGGCCGGCATGTCCAGCGCGTCGAAGGACTCGACGGCGGGCAGTGCGGGCGTGACGCTCTCGGGCAGCGAGAATTCCTGCGGCGCCACGGCCTTGCGGACCGGGCCGCCCTTGCCGGCGCCCCTGGTGCCGTTCTTCTGGGGACGCCGGGCGGCGGCGCCGGTGGGCCGGCCGGAAGTGGTACGGGCGGCGCGTTCGGATCGAGTCATGCTGGCTCTGGATTTCCTTCCTGGGCCCCAAAAAGAGCAGGAGTCGGGGCCCGCACCCGAGAGGCGCGGGCCCCGGCTCAAAAGAAGAGCGTCCCCGGCTCGGGAGACGGGGGCGTCCTTCCGCAAAACAAAACGCGCCTGCGGAAGATTCCGATCAGGCGCAGAAAGTAAGGGGATAACCGAATAGCGTATCAACGCGACTTTAGCACAGGCGGGGCCGCCGTCCGCCGGGCAGCGGCCCCACCAGCACCTTCGGTCACCGGGCCGGGCGCCCGGCGCGCGTCGGCGCGCCGGGCAGCCGGGGCGGCCCCTGGGCGAGCGGCCCTAGGTCGTGGCCGCACAGTCTCGTCGTCCGCCCGGAGGGCGGGTTCCGCGGCGTCTGGTGCATGCTCTCGGCGTGCCGGGCGGAGACCCTCGTACTGGACGTACTTGGGGCTTCGCCCGGTGCGGCGAGAGTGCGTGCCAGGCGCCGCGGAACAGGCGGGACTTTGCGGACACGGCCTAGAGGGAGCCGGTCTCGTCGTCCGGGATGAGGTGGACGGCCGCCTCCTCGGCGGAGGCGGCGCCCCCGTCGATGCCCATGTCCTCGGCGAGCATGTCCTTCTCGGCCGCCTCGTGGGCGCCCTCGTCGGGAGCGACCAGGCGGCCGGCGCGGTCCTGCCCGACCTCGTCGTCCACGGGTTCCCCCTCGCCGCCGGGGAGGTCGCCCAGTCCGTCACCGGCATCGGGCTCCGCGAGGGCGGGGTCCGGACGCTCCTCGGACAGCCGCTGGTCCAAACTCTCGCCCTCCCGCTGTTCCCGCGCGGTCGTCCCCTCGTGCTCCACCGCCAGCGGGCGCTCGGGCGGCGACCAGCCCTCCTCGTAGGGGTCGGACTCGCGGTCGTTCAGGGTGTCCTCCGGGTCGAGGATGCCGTCGCTTCCGCGGCCCTCGGCGCCGTCGGGCTGGTAGACCTCGTCGCCCATGACTTCTTCGTTGTCCTGACTGCTCATGGTGTCTGTGTCCTCCGGACGGACGGAAGTGTTGTCCTGCAGCCCGCGTATCCAGGCTGCGGCAGACCACACGTTCCGGCACGCCAGGGACTGGTGGTGAACACGGTGCGTGACGAAGGCCGGGACATCGAGGCGCCGGTGTCCGGCCGTGAGCTTCGCGTGGGGCCCGGTCGCCGGGCGCGCGGCCCGCGCCGGTGTGAGACTGCTGGGCAGGATGCCCGGACCCGGATGTGCAAGAACGCGACGAGGGGAGAACAGGTGGTGACGGCAGAGACCGAGGAAGCGCTGCTGACGGAGTTCCTCGCCGATCCGGGCAACGTGGCGCTGGACCTGTCCACGGCGGTGGCGCGCTGCTCCGAGGCTCTGGGCCTCCAGCACTCCGTCGTCTACCTCGCCGATCTGCAGCAGCGGCAGCTCGTGCCGCTGACGGACGTCGTCCCGACACTCGACATCGACGGCTCCCTCGCCGGCTGGACGTACCGCACGCAGTCCCTGCGCGTCGAGGAGTCCGAGTCCGGCGGGATGACGGCGTGGCTTCCGCTGCTGGACGGCGCCGAACGCCTCGGTGTCCTCGCCGTGCACAGCCCGTCCCTGGACCCCTTGTCGCTGCGGCGCGCCAGGACGCTCGCCACCCTGCTCGCCATGATGGTCACGTCGAAACGGGCGTACAAGGACTCCTTCGTACGGCGGACCCGGACCGAGCCGATGCAGCTGCCCGCCGAGATGCTGCGCGCGTTCCTGCCGCCCCGCACGATCGGTACCACGCACGCGCTGTCGACGGCCGTCCTGGAACCCGCCTACCGGATCGGCGGAGACGCCTTCGACCACGCGCTGACGGAGACGACCCTGCACGTGTCGATCTTCGACGCCATGGGACACGATCTGGCCTCGGGTCTGACCACGGCGGTGTCACTGGCTGCCTGTCGCAACGCCCGCCGGACCGGGTCGGACCTGCCGGAACTCGTGGAGTCCGTCGACGCCGCTCTCGGCGAGTGGCTGCCGGACCAGTTCTGCACCTCGGTCCTGTGCCGGCTCGATCTGGCCGGCGGACTGCTGCGGTGGATCAACTGCGGTCATCCGCCACCGCTGCTCATCCGCGACGAGCGGGTCGTCGACGGTGCGATGGACCGCGACGCGGAGCCGCCGATGGGCCTGCCCTCGCTCCTCTCCCCGATGGCCAGGCACGTGCACGAGATCACCCTCGAACCGGGTGACCGGGTGCTGATGTACACCGACGGGGTCACCGAGGCGCGGACCCGGGAGGGCGGCCTGTTCGGTCTGGAGCGGTTCACCGACTCCGTCATCCGTGCCACGGCAGGCGGTGAACTGGCCCCGGAGACACTGCGGCGTCTCATCCATTCCCTCCTGGAGTCCCAGAGCGAGCGTCTGCAGGACGACGCAACGATCATCCTGTTCGAGTGGCGTCCGCCGCCCCGGTGACCTGGCGCGTCACCCGGTGCGGAACGGGCCTTCCGGGGCCGGCGGAAGAAGCTGGACACGGTCATGCCCGCTTCAGCCACGCCGGCCGGCCCGCTGTCGGACGACGGACCGGGAGCCCGTGACCGAGGACGGAAACCGGAGGTCATGACCGGGGAGCCGATCGCACGTCTAGGCTCACCGCATGGAACAGACGGAGATCATCCTGCGAGCCATCGGCGTCCTCACCGAGACCAACGCGATGGTCCGCAGGATCGCTCAGGACGAGGACGCCGAGGTCGACTCGACCGAGAGCCAGCTCGGCGCGCTCGTGACGGAGGTGTTCCCGAGTGTCGAGGTGCCCGCGGACGCCGGTCCCGCCGAAGCGGGACAGGCCGTCGCGGACGCCTACCTGCCCGCCACCATCTCGCTCGTGGGCGCCTTCGCGTTCCTCTTCTCCGAGCTCGCCGACGTGCACGACTCCGGGCGGACCGACGTCACGTCGGCCGATCTCCTTCAGGAACTGGCGCTGCGGATGTCGCGGGCGGGTGAGCAGAGCTGACGTGCCGTGGGGCCGGGTCCCGGCAGCCCGTCCGGACTCCTCCGGGAGGGCTGCCGCCCGCGGTCAGGTGGACGAGGCCGGTCGCCGGACCGTAGGTGAGGGTACGGCTCCGGTCATCGCTTCTGCTCCACGCGCACCCAGTCGACCTCCGCCCGCACTCCCCCGGCGGCGACCCGGTCGACGCTCGACTGGGGCAGGCCCCAGTAGGGCGTCGTGACCTTGTTCCAGCCCGCCGGATAGGCGCCGCCGAGGGCGAGGTTGAGGATGAGGTACTGGTTGTGGCCGAAGACCCACTGGCCTCGCGTCGACTCCAGCTTGTTGCGGGTGGTCTCCTGGACCAGGCGGTCGTCGACGAAGAAGCGCATGCCCGTCGGCGTCCACTCGACGGCGTAGGTGTGCCACTGGTCGGCCCGGCCCCCGTCGGGATAGGTCTGACGGGCGCCGATGTTGCCGTCGGCCGAATAGCCGGGACCGTGCAGCGCCGTGCTGGTCCAGTCGGCGTAGCCGATGTTCTCCATGATGTCGGTCTCGCCGGACGCCGGCCAGGACACCGACGGGTCGTCGACGTTGCTGCCCAGCAGCCAGAAGGCGGGCCAGAACCCGTCGCCGACCGGCAGCTTCATCCGCGCGCTGACCCGTCCGTACGTGAAGTCGAACCTGGTGCTGGTGTCGACGCGCCCGGAGGTGAAGTCGTAGGTGCCGCCGCCGGCCTGTGTGCAGCCCTTGCAGTACTTGGCCTTCAGCAGGAGGCTCCCGTTCTGCGTGCTGATGGTGTCGGCGGAGTCGACATAGGCCTGGGACTCCCCGTTGACCGGGCCCATCTCCTGGCCTGTCCTGACCACGCGCCACTTGGAGCGGTCGAGGCTCGCCGCCGTGAAGTCGTCGAAGAACGTCGTCTGGTAGGTACCGGACTGTTCGCCGGGCAGCGCCGGGTAGGCGGCCGAGGCGCTGCCTCCCGTGCCCCAGACCTGGAACTCGTAGAGGGAGTAGCCGAACTGGGCCGTGGCGGGCGCCGGGTTGTAGAAGGAGCGCCGTTCCTTGCCGAGCATCCGCACGTAGCGCCCGGTCGCCGGCTGGGACAGCCGGACGGTGTCGTGGCGGCCCACCGCCTCGCCCGGGGACTTCACGTCGGCGCGGCGGGCGGCGACCTCGGCGGCGGACGGCCGGTGGACGGTGCGCCAGGTTCTGTTGTCGTCGGAGACCTGGATCTCGTAGTCGACCGCGTAGGCCGCCTCCCAGTAGAGGTCGACGGTGTCGATGGTGGAGGTGGCTCCGAGGTCGACGGAGATCCAGCGGTCGGCGTTCCAGTCGCTGGACCAGCGGGTGGCGTCGCTCCTGAGGTCCGCGGGCCAGCCGCCGTCGGTGGCGAGGCCGGGTGAGTTGCCCGCGTGCTGGTAGAGGTTCGAGTAGGCGGGGTGGTTCAGCGCGAGGTTGGCCCGGGTGGTCGAGGCGGGGGCCGGTTCGCCGCCGTAGACCTTGAAGGAGTACAGCGAATAGCCGTAGGGCGTGGCGCGTTCGAGGCCGCGCAGGCGCACGTACCGGCCCGTCACCTCCTGCGGGTAGGTGTGCGCGGTGACGGATCCTCCGGTGCCGGCGGTCTCCGTGTAGAAGGGGGTCCAGTCGGTGCCGTTCCTGGACACCTCCAGGACGTAGCGCTTGCCGTAGGCGGCCTCCCAGTCCAGGGCGACGCGGTCGATGCGGAGCGTGGCGCCGAGGTCGACGCGGATCCACGCGTCGTCCGCGAACTGGCTGGACCAGCGCGTCGCGGAGTTGCCGTCGAAGGCCAGCCCGGGCGCGGTGCCGGCGTTCTCGCTGCCGGAGGCGGTGACGGCGGCCGGACTTGCGGCGTACGCCGCGGCGGCCCGGTCGGTGTCCCAGGCCGCCGCGGCGACCGCGCCGGACTGCGGGTCCTGGGCCGCGACGGCCGTGCCCGCCGACAGCAGGCACAGGGCGGACAGGGTGGCGAGGGCGGTCATCAGCGTGCGGGGAGTACGGGATGACATGCGGCTCTCCTTGGGGAGTTGGGGGTGCCGTTCCTTGCGGGGGTGCCGTTCCGTGTGGGGTGCCGTTCCTTGCGGGGGTGCCGTTCCGTGTGGGGTGCCGTTCCTTGCGGGGGCCGATGTGCTGGGTGGAGCACCGGTGCTGGACTTGCGTGTGCGGGGCCAGAGTTGGGCTTGCTTGTGCGGGGCCGAGCTGGACTTGCTGGGCGGGGCCGAGCCTTCACGCCCCCCCCCCCCGGGGGCGGCTCGCGGGGTGCGGTGGGTACGCGGGCTATCGGGCCGGGGCCGAGGCGCGGACGATCACTTCCGTGGGCAGGACGACCGGCGAGGCGGGCGAGCCCGCTCCCGCCAGCCGGGCGAGGAGCAGCCGCGCCGCCGTCTCCCCCATCTCGCGCATCGGCTGGCGGACGGTGGTCAGGGAGGGTTCCGTGTGCCGGGCCACCGGGATGTCGTCGAAGCCGATCACCTCGACGTCGTCCGGTACCCGCAGCCCCGCGTCCCGCAGGGCACCCAGCACGCCGATCGCCGCGAGGTCGTTGTGCGCGAAGACCGCGTCGAACCGTCGTCCCTCGGCGAGCAGTCCCCGTACCCGGGCCCGGCCGTCGGCCTCGGTGAAGTCGCCCTCGACCACCAGGCCGACGTCGATGCCGTGGGCGGCGTGGGCGGCACGGAAGCCGTCGAGCCGGTCTCGTACGCAGCCGAACCGCAGCGGGCCGGTGAGCACGAGCGGACGGCGCCGGCCGCCGGCCAGCAGGTGCCGTGCGGCCGCCGCTCCGCCCTCGGTGTTGGCGGCCGTCACGGACGGGAACTCGGGGTGGCGGCCGCGGTCGTCGACGAGCACGACGGGCAGCCCGTCCCGGTGCAGCGCCGTCAGCATGTCGAGGGTGTTCTCCGGCTCCACGACGAGCAGTCCGTCGAAGGCGCGGGCGGACACCTGGTGGGTGAACCGGGCGACGGACTCGGCGCCCCGGTTGCAGGTGAACAGCAGCAGGCCGAAGCCGGCCGCCTCCACCGTGTCGACCACCCCCTGCAGGACTTCGCCCATCCAGGGCCACGTCAGCGAGGGAACCAGCATGCCGACGGTCCTGCTGCTGCCGCGTGCGAGACCGACGGCGCCCGAACTGGGCACGTAGCCCATGCGGTCGATGACTCCGCGGACCCTCGCCGCCGTCGACGCGTCGACCTCGCCGCGGGTGTTGAGCACCCGCGAGACGGTCGTCTTGCTCACCCCGGCAGCCTGAGCCACATCGGCGATCGTGACGCGCAAGGCTGCCTCCTGACGCACCGGCAGGGCGACTTCACCGCCCGGAACCGGTACCGGTACCGGTTCCGACGCTGAGCCGCGAGTCAACCTCAGTGTCATGGCGTCGTCAAGAGTTCACACCGGACTCACCCACGACGGGGTCCTGCGGACCTCTTGGTTTCAGATCTTGAACGCTGCCGGCCACCGCCCACGGCGCCGGCGGGGCGGGAACACGGCCAGGGAAGCGCCGTGCCGCCTGCGGCCACGCCCACCGGCCCGGCAGGCACCCTTGACACATGCGTACTGTTTCGCGACGTTTGAGCCCCGCCGAACGGTTCGGATCTCGGTCGTCGACCGCGGGACGAGGGCGCACCGGCGTGGATCGGGGAACACCGAGGACATGACCGACCGGAGAAGGTGGCACGACGCCGCCGGCGCGTGGTGGGGGGAGCGGTCGTCCATGCGGTCCATGAGCAGTGGCACACCTGCCGTGCCGGCCCGTGCGGTGGGCGGGGCATCCGTCGCGGAGCCCGTGGAAGGGCGGTTGATCTGAGGTGGGCATCACGGTCCACAGGCTCGACGGGCTGAGCGCCTCGCTCGGCCGGGCCTGGCATCAGGCGATGGACGAGTCGCCCGAGTACGCCAACCCCTTCCTGTCACCGGAGTTCGCGACGGGCGTCGCCCGGTACCGGGGCGGGGCCCTGGTGGCGGTCCTGCACGAGGACGGGGAACCGGTCGGCTTCCTCCCGTACGAACGCAACTCCTTCGGCGTCGGCCGGGCCATCGGTCTGGGCCTCTCCGACTGCCAGGCCCTGGTGCACCGCCCCGGGGTCACCTGGGACACCCGGCAACTGCTGCGGGCGTGCGGCCTCTCCGTCTTCGAGTTCGACCATCTCGTCGAGGAGCAGAAGCCGTTCGGCAGGCACGTGACGGGAAGGTTCGCCTCCCCGGTGATCGACCTGGACCACGGCGGCGACAGCTACGCGCAGTGGCTGCGCGGTGCCTACCCCAAGCTGGCCAAGACGACGCTGAAGAAGGAACGCCGGCTGGGGCGCGACCTGGGCGAGCTGAGGTTCGTCTACGACGAGCGCGACCCGGGGGCGCTGCGCACGCTCATGGAATGGAAGTCCGCCCAGTACCGCAGGACGGGACGGATGGACCGCTTCGCGCGGCCGTGGATCGTCGCTCTGGTGAACCATCTCTTCCGGGTCCGCGAGGAGCACTTCACCGGCGTGCTGTCCGTGGTGTACGCCGGGGACCGGCCGGTGGCCGCGCACTTCGGGCCGACGTCGCGCTCGGTTTTCGCGGCCTGGTTCACCGCGTACGACCCGGAGCTGCGCTACTACTCGCCCGGGCTGATCATGCACCTCAGGATGGCCGAGGCCGCGGGGCGTGACGGCGTGCGGCTCATGGACATGGGGCGCGGCGACAAGGAGTACAAGGACTGGCTGAAGACCCGCGAGCTGCGCGTGGGCGAGGGGTTCGCGACCCGCCCGCATCCGGTGGCGGCGGCGCACCGGCTGTGGCGCCGGCCGGTGCGCGGCCTGCGGAACACGGTCCTGGCCCATCCCACGCTGCGGGACCCCGCCGACCGGCTGCTGAAGACGGTCGGCACTCTGCGGGCGTCGGGGCGGCCGGACTCCGCCAGGGCGGGCACCCGGGCCCGCTGACGCGTTCCGCCGCTCCCGTTCCGGGGACGGTGACGTGTCGCCGGCCCCCGCTCCGCCGGTCGTGCGGTGCCGACGACGGGGGCCGTCGCAGGCCGAGGCCCGGGCGCCCCACCGGCGACGTCCGCGAGCACGCGCGACTCCCGGCCGGTGACGTCCGGGAGGGCGCTCCGAGTCCCTTCGACGAAAGAGGTGACGATGCCGTACGGATCGCGGCTCGCCGCGGTGATGGCACGGCGGCTCGGGCGCGAATGCGTCTACACGCCGTCGGCGCGGCTGGCCCTCTACCTCGCGCTGCGGCACTGGTGCCGGCCGGGCGCCCGCATCCTGATGTCCCCGGTGACCGACGACGTGATCCTCTTCGTGGTCCTCGCGGCCGGACTGCGCCCGGTGCAGGCGCCGGTGTCCGTGTGGGACGGCAACATCGATCCGGCCGCCGTCCCGGAGTCGGCCTGGCGGAACGTGGACGCCGTCCTGACCTCGAATCTGTACGGCGTGCCGGACCGGGTGGTGGAACTGCGGCGCCGCTGCGTGGAGTTGGGCATCCCGCTGTTCGAGGACGCGGCGCACGCGATCGGCACGCACGTGGACGGACGGCCGGTCGGCACGTTCGGGACGGCGGCGGCCTTCAGCCTGTCCAAGCACGTGGCGGGAATGGCCGGTGGCTTCCTCGCCGTCGACGACGCGCGCACGCGCCGGGAGGTGGAACGGCTGCGCGACGAACTCCTGGTGGCGCGCCGCCTCAGCGGGGACCTGGCCACGGCCCTGCGGCCGCTGGCGCGTTCGTCCGTGCGCGGCCTCAACCTGGTGCGTCCCGTGTGGCGCACGATGGAGCGCCTCGGGATGCTCGAACGCGACGCGTTCCGCATGGCGTTGGAGGGACCGCGCCTTGCCGACTGTGCCCGCCGGGCACCGAGCCTGGAGGCCTACGAACCCTGGGTCCGCGTCGATCTGCACGGCTTCAGGTCCCGTCACGGGGCCCTGGTGAGGGGGCAGTTGGCGCTGCGCATGGCCCGGCTGGACGCCGACCTCGACCGGCGCCGGATCGGTGTCTCGCTGCTGTCCGGGACCAGCTGGGCCGCACCGGCGCTCCGCGCCCGGCCCGCGGACGGTGTCCCTCTCCCCCTCTTCCGGGTCCCGCTCCTGGTCGAGGACCGCGACGCCCTGCTGCACCGCCTGGTCGGACACGGGCTGGTCTGCGGATACGTCTACGATCCCCCGCTCGACGACTACGCGGGCGCGGAGTTCGTCGAACCGTCACCCGACCCCTCGGCCGCCCGCTGGTTCGCCTCCCACACGCTTCCGGCCGATCCCCTGTCGGCCCGGAAGGTGATCAACGCGCTGACGAAGGAACAGGCGGCCGCCGCCCGTCCCGCGCTCCCCGCGCCCCTCCCGGACAGCGCACCGCCGCCCCCGGTCAGGTGAGCCGGGCCGGCGACCCGCGATCCGGCCGGTCCGGTCAGTGGTGTGCTCCCGGCCCGGCCGTGCCGCGTCGGCGCAGGGCGAGGGTGCGGGCGAGGTCGCGGGTCGCCGGACACAGGCCGGTGACGTCGGAGACGGTCCCGGCCTCGTCGACCGGCACGCCCTTGCTGCTGGAGGTCCCGCTGTCGACCGCGGGCACAGTCGTGCGGCCGGAGCGCAGGCGATCGCGTCGGTGTCCGTGCGGACGGACACCGGCCCGGGGACGGTCCGCCTGTGCTGCGGTCGCAGGCCGGGGCTCGTGAGGCCGCCCCTCCCCCGCCGTACGCGGCCAGGACGGGGCCGCCAGGGCGGCGGCACCGCGCCCGAACAGCCCGCAGGCGACATGGCGCCGGCAGGCCACGCGCCGCCAGGGGCAGGCGGCCCTGCTGCATCATCGCCACCCTCGTTCTGGTCGGGACGTGTCCGTACTCGGCACGTGTCCGCACCGGCGGTGGGCGGCCGGGCGGTCGGCCGCCGGTCCTGTCAGTTCGGGTCCGAGGTGATGAAGGACTGGATCGCGGTGGCCGCGGCTCCGCGTGCCCACTCCTCGAAGGGCAGGGGGCGCGTCCGCACGTCGCACCGTGCGGCCGAGCCGAAGGCGGCCGCGGCGAAGGCGTCGCGGATCTGCTCGGCGAAGAGGTCGTAGGCGGCCAGGCCCTCGCCGGAGATGATCACGCGTTCGGGGCCCAGCAGGTTGGCGACCGTGGCGATGCCCCGGCCGATCGCCTCGCCCGCCCGCGCGTACACCGCGCGGGCGCCGGGGTGACCGTCGTGGGCCAGGTGCAGGGCCTCGGCGGCGTCGGCGACGTGCACGCCGGTCACCTCCCTGATCCTGTCGACGATCGCCGAGTCGGAGGCGATGGCCTCCACGCAGCCGCGGTTGCCGCAGTGGCAGAGGGGCCCGGCCGGGTCGACGGCGACGTGCCCGATCTCACCGGCGACGCCGTGCGCACCCGACACGACCTGCCCGTGCACCACGAGACCGCAGCCGATGCCCGCGCCGACGGTCACCAGGGCGAAGCCGGACAGGCCCACCCCGGCGCCGAACCACTGCTCGGCGACCGTCAGTGCCCGGACGTCGTTGTCGACGGTGACCGGCAGGCCGGTGGTCATGGCCGCAAGTCCGGCGAGCGGGACGTCACGCCACTTCAGGAACGGCGAGTAACGCACCACCCCGTCCGCGCGGTCCACGTCGCCGGCCACCGCGATGCCGAGCCCCTGGACCCGGACCCCGAAGCCGTCGGCCTCGGTCAGCAGTTCCTGGACGAGGGCCGCGGTCGAGGACAGCACCGCCTGCGGGTCGTGGGAGGTGAGCGGCACGTGCCGGGCGACCCTGATGCGGCAGCACAGGTCCGTGAGCACGGCGATGAGTTCGTCGCCCGTCATCTTGACGCCGATGAACAACGCCCTTCCCCCGTCCACCCGCACCGGGTTCGCCGGGCGCCCGAGGGACACCTGCCGGGCGTCCTCGGCGGCGTCCTCCCGCAGGTAACCGGCCTCGATGAGGGGCCGCACCGCCTTGGTGACCGCCGCGGCCGACAGCCGGGTCCGGCCGGCGATGTCCGCGCGGGTGAGCGGACCGCGGGACAGCACGGTGGTGAAGATCTGGGCGGCGGCCGGCGTGCGGGCCGGGAACGCCTCGGTCCGATCGGGGGAGCGCATGACCGGAACCTAGGTGCTTTATTTTCTCTCGTCAATGAAAGAAGCTCAATCATCGTGAGCCTCTCCTTTGAAGTGCCCTCGGCCTGCACATCTCAGATTGCGGCGAGGTATTGACACATGATCGAAGGCCGAGGTTGGCTCTCGGACGTCTCGTCGCGCCACCGGAACGTGAGGAACCCCGCCGATGATCTCCTTCGCCCCGGACACCGGAGTCTGGCTGCTGACCACCCCGCGGACCTCGTACGCGCTGAGAGTGGACGAGGCCGGAGCCCCCTGCCATCTCGCGTGGGGCCCCCGGCTGACCCTGGAGGAGGCCGGGGAACTCGCGGCGGCCCGTGTCCCGGCGGCGAACAGCTTCGAGGGGACTCCGGGCGTGGGCGAGGAGCTTCCCGTCGACGGCGGGACGCGTTACGGACCGCCGTCGCTCCAGGTCAGGTTCGCGGACGGATCCCGCGCCTTCGAGTGGCTGCCGACCGGTCGCCGCAGCGAAGGGGGCGAGCTGGTGCTGTCGTTCCGCGACCGCCACCACCCCCTGCACGTGGCCCTGCACTACCGCGTGAGCGACGACACGGACGTCATCGAACGCCGGACCGTCGTCCGCAACGACGGTGAGGAGCCCGTCACCCTGCTGCGCGCCGACTCCGCCGCGTGGACGCTGCCGGCCCTCGCGGACTACCGCCTCAGTCACGTCACCGGCCAGTGGTCCGCCGAGAGCCAACTGCGCCGCGACCACCTGCCGTACGGCGAGACGGTGCTGACCAGCCGCCGCGGCATCACGAGCCACCACGCGAACCCGTGGGTGATGCTCGACGCGGGCGACGCGACGGAGGAACACGGCCGGGTGTGGAGCGCGGCCCTCGCCTGGAGCGGGAGCTGGCGGATCACCGCCCAGCGCACGCCGGACGGACGGGCCGCCTTCACCGGAGGCGTCGGTCACGACGGCACGAGCGTGCCGCTCGCCCCGGGCGAGGAGTTCACCACCCCGGTGTTCGCGGGGGTGTGCACCGACGGCGGGTTCGGCGCGGCCAGCCGGGCCTGGCACGCGTACGCCCTCGCCCATGTGGTGCCGCACCCAGACGAGGTCGCGCCGGTCCTCTACAACTCGTGGGAGGCGACCGGCTTCGACGTCTCCGCTCCGAAGCAACTCGCCCTGGCGGAGCGGGCGGCGGCCCTCGGCGTCGAGCTGTACGTCGTCGACGACGGCTGGTTCGGGGGCCGCCGCAGCGACCGGGCCGGGCTGGGCGACTGGACGCCCTCGCCGGACCGGTTCCCCGACGGGCTCACCCCGCTGGTCCGCGCGGTGCACGGCCTCGGCATGCGGTTCGGCCTGTGGGTGGAGCCCGAGATGGTGAACCCGGACAGCGACCTGTACCGCCGGCGCCCCGACTGGGTCCTGCACTTCCCGGGCCGTCCCCGCTCCGAGCTGCGCAACCAGCTCGTGCTGAACTTCGCGCGCCGCGACGTCGCGGACTGGGCGTACGACTGGCTGACCCGCCTGGTCGGCGACCACGGCATCGACTTCCTCAAGTGGGACATGAACCGGGTCTTCAGCGAGGCCGGCTGGCCAGGGCGCGAGGACGGCGCCGACCGCCTGTGGCACGAGTACGTGCGCAACCTCTACGACGTCCTCGACCGTCTGCGGGCCGACCATCCGGGGCTGCGCGTCGAATCGTGCAGCGGCGGCGGCGGACGCGTCGATCTCGGCATCCTGTCCCGCACGGACCAGGCGTGGGCGTCGGACAACACCGACGCCGCCGACCGGATGTGGATCCAGCACGGCTACGGCCAGGTCTACCCCGCCCGCACGATGGGCGCCTGGGTGACCGACGTGCCCAACCAGCTCACGGGACGCACGGTCCCCCTGCGCTTCCGCTTCCACGTGGCGATGGCCGGGGCGCTCGGGATCGGCGGTGATCTCACCCACTGGTCCGAGGAGGAACTGCGGGAGGGGGCCGCTCTGGTGGCCGAGTACAAGCGGGTGCGCCATCTCGTGCAGCACGGCAGGCTGGACCGGCTGTCACCGCCGTCGCAGGATCTTCCCTCGGTGGTGCAGTACACGGCCGTCGACGGCGCACAGGCCCTGCTGCTGGCCTGGCGGCGCACCGCCCGCCACGGCAGCCCGGAGCTGCCGGTCCGGCTGCGGGGTCTCACGCCGGCGGGCCGCTACCGCGACACCCGCACCGGCACCGTCCACCACGCCACCGTGCTGAGCGGGTACGGCCTGAGCCTCGACCTGCCGCCGGGCGACTGGTCCAGCACGGCGGTGCACCTGGTGCGGGAACCGGAGGAGGGCCGCGGGCGGTGAGCGCTCCCCGCGGCGCGGGTCAGTAGCGCTGGGCCTTCGCCAGGTACGGGGTCAGCCTCGGCTCGGCGGGCTCCCGGCTGATGACGACCGGCTGGGCCTTCTTCCCCGGGGCGAGGTCCTGCGCTCCCACGTACCTGGTCTCCACGACCTCGTCGTCGGCGTTCCTGAAGTCGACCCGCACCGCGTACGAGGCCTGCCCGCCGCTCTTGTTGGTGATGGCGACGAGTACGGCGAGCAGTCCGCCGGTCTCCGACTTCGGGAGCCCGCTCATCGCGACCTCGGACAGGGCGTTGCCGCGGCCCTGCACCTTCTTGAGTTCCGCCTCCGCCGCGGCGGAGGCGCGGGCCGTGTCGGCCTCGACGGACGCCTCGAACGAGGACGCGGCGGCGGACGCCGAGGAGGCGGCCGCCGACGCGGAGGCCCGGGCGGAGTTGATGGCGGACGCCGCGGACGAGGCCAGCGCGGACGGCGGGGTCCCGGTGAACGAGGACTTGTCGGGCGTGCTCGGCCGTGAACTCACCGAGGCCCCGCCCTCGTCGCCGCCGCTGTCCGTGGCACACGAGACGAGCACGGCACCGCCGAGGAGCGCGGACACCAGAGCGACGGTCCGGCGACCGCGCGCCGTCCCGGCCGCCCGTCGGCCGGTCCTGCGGGGCCGGGTCCGGCGGCGGTCGGCAGCGGCGCTCCGACGTGCTGGGCGCGGTCGGTCCCCGTCTTCTGCGATTCGTGTGATCATGGCCGTTCTTCCTCTTCCCGCCGGTTCGGCGCCCGTCGTACGCACGCGTACGCCCCATGCTCCGCGCGGACTCCGGACGCCGCGAACCGCGCCGGGCCATTGGGGTGGGCACACCGCTCAGGTGTCAACGAGCAGTGGAGCGCCGCACGGCCAACGGGCCCCGCAGCAGGGGTCGTTGTGCATCGCCCCGTGCGCAAGTAGTTGACATGTACGCAACCTGGCGCAACATTGAGAGCGCTCTCACAGCGCATCCGGACGGCTTCCGTCCGTAGGAGATCCACCTCGTGAGGAGGCTGAGAGTGTCCAGACAACTCAGACTGCGATCCCTGATGACGGCCGCGGCCACGATCGCCGCGGCCCTGCTGACGTTCGGGACCCCGTCCCCCGCCGAGGCAGCCGTCCCGGCCACCATCCCGCTCCAGTTCACGAACAACTCCGGGCGCAGCGACCCGGTCTACATCTACGACCTCGGCACCCAGCTGTCGACGGGCCGGCAGGGCTGGGCCGACGAGAGCGGCACCTTCCACCCGTGGCCCGCGGGCGGTAATCCGCCGACTCCCGCGCCCGACGCGTCGATCACGGGACCGGCCAACGGACAGTCGAAGACGATCCGGATCCCGAAGTTCTCCGGGCGGATCTACTTCTCCTACGGCAGGAAGCTCGACTTCCGGCTGACCACCGGCGGTCTCGTGCAGCCGGCCGTGCAGAACCCGAGCGATCCCAACCGCAACATCCTCTTCAACTGGTCCGAGTACACGCTCAACGACAGCGGCCTGTGGATCAACAGCACGCAGGTCGACATGTTCTCGGCGCCGTACGCCGTCGGGGTGCAGCTCGCCGACGGCACCTCGAAGAACACCGGACACCTCAAGCCCGGTGGGTACAACGGGTTCTTCAACGCCCTCAGGGGACAGCCGGGCGGGTGGGCCAACCTGATCCAGACCGCTCCGGACGGCACCGTCCTGCGGGCCCTCGCCCCCGGCCACGGCATCGAGAGCGGCGCGCTGCCGGCCACCGTGATGGACGACTACGTCAACCGCGTGTGGCAGAAGTACAGTTCGTCGACGCTGACGGTGACACCGTTCGCGGACCAGCCGAACACCAGGTACTACGGCCGGGTCTCCGGGAACGTCATGAACTTCACCAACAGCTCGGGCGCCGTCGTCACCAGCTTCCAGAAGCCGGACTCGGACAGCGTCTTCGGCTGTTACAAGCTCCTGGACGCCCCGAACGACCTGGTGCGCGGTCCGATCTCCCGCACCCTGTGCGCGGGGTTCAACCGCTCCACGCTCCTGGTCAATCCGAACCAGCCCGACACCGGCTCCGCGAGCTTCTACCAGGACGGGGTGACCAACCACTACGCCCGGAAGATCCACGCGCAGATGGCCGACGGCAAGGCCTACGCGTTCGCCTTCGACGACGTCGGCAACCACGAGTCGCTGGTGCATGACGGCAACCCGCGGCAGGCGTACCTCACGCTGGATCCCTTCAGCTGAACGCGCACGTCGATCAGGTGCGCGCGGTGCGGCCCTGTCCGGACCGCGCGCCGCACCGGTGCTCCGAAGGAGTGATCCCCTCCGGTCCCGCGGCGGACGCCCGGCCGCTATGCTCGCCTCGAAACGGTCAAACGAACACGAGGCGATCGTGCCGCGAGGGGATCACGGGCATGCGGGAACCGGGCGATGTCAGGCGGCAGCGGATCCTCGCGGTCGTGGAGTCCCGAGGGGCCGTCAAGGTGACCGAGCTGGCCGCCGAGCTGGAGGTCTCGGTGGTCACCGCCCGGCGGGACGTCGAGGAGCTGGCCCGGGCCGGCAGGCTGCGCCGCGGCCACGGGGTTGCCCGCCCGGTCACCGCCGTGCTGGAGCCCGCCGTCGCCCCGTCCGCCGGGCCGGAGCGGCAGGGCGGCCCGGTGGCGCTGGTGGTGCCGGAGCGGCACACCTATCTGTACGAGGCGATGGACGGCGCGCGGGCCGTCCTGGAGGCGGCCGGGACACGCGTCGCCCTGCACATCACCCCGCAGGCGCCCGGCACGGAGCGTCCCATCGTCGAGCGGGCGCTGGCCGACGGCGCCCGGGGGCTGCTCATCGCGCCCCGCTGGCGGACCGCCGCGGCGGAGGACGCCGACGCGGACTGGCTGTCGCGCACGGAGGTGCCCACGGTCGTCATGGAACGGCGGCCCCGCCCCGGCAGCCCGCTGCACGCCCTCGACTCGGTCTGCTCGGACCACTGGTACGGGATGTGGCTCGGCCTGGAGCACCTGACCGCCCTCGGCCACCGGCGGATCGTCCTCGCGGCGCGCGACGACAGCCCCACGGCCCGCGCGCTGCGGGCCGCCTTCGCCGACATCGTCGCCGCGCGGCCCGGGATCGAGGACTCGGTGGTCGTCCTCAGCGCGAAGGACGCCGGGGCGGACTCCGCCGAGGCGGTGCCGCGGTCCCTGGCGGCCCTGCTGCGCGAGCGGGGCGCGACGGGCGCCGTGCTGCACGGGGACGTGGACGCGCTGATGCTGGTGCAGCAGCTGAACGACAGCGGGGTGCGCGTTCCCGAGGACTGCTCGGTCGTGGCCTACGACGACGTGGTGGCGGCCCTGGGCAGCACGCCGCTGACCGCCGTCTCCCCGCCCAAGTCCGAGGTCGGCCGGGTCGCGGCCGCACTTCTGCTGGAGCGTCTCGCACAGCCGGCAGGACCGGCGGCCGGCCGGCCCCGCCGGGTGGAGCTGCTCCCCGAGCTGAAGGTACGGGGATCCACCCGTTCCAGAGTGATCGTTTGACCGCTTGAGCTTCTTCTGATCGGTCTCTTGACCCTCGCTCACTCAGTCGATCAGGATGCCCGTGTCTCGCACCTGAGCCGCAGGAGGCGTCCATGCCTGGCCGACCGAGCCGCCGGTCCCTGCTCACCACGCTCGCCGCCGTTCCCCTCACGGGTGCGGCGAGCGGCTGTTCCCCGGGGGAGAACCGGGGAGCGCGGAGCGGGGGCGGCGCGACCCGCATCACCTTCTGGTCCGCGCTGCGGGGCAGTCAGGAAGTGGTCGACGCGTTCAACCGCACGCACGACCGCGTGCAGGTCGACTTCCAGCAGATCCCGTCGGGCGGGCAGGGCGGTTACGCCAAACTCAGCAACGCCGCCCGGGCGGGCAACGCCCCGGACGTGGCCACCATCGAGTACCCCCAGGTGCCCGGCTTCGCCATCGACGGCGTCGCCCGCGACATCACCTCCCTGGTGAGCGACCGGCTGCGCGGGAAGCTGCTCCCCCAGGCCCTCGGCCTCACCACATTCGAGAACAGGGTCTTCACGGTCCCCCTCGACGTGGAACCGATGGTGATGCACTACCGCACCGACCTGTTCGACCACTACGGGCTCCGCGTCCCGCGCACCTGGGACGAGTTCGAGAGCATCGCGCGCACCGTGCGCCGCACGTCCCGCACCAGGCGGCTCGCCCTGTTCCCCACCGACGGGGCCACCCAGTTCGCCGCGTACGCCTGGCAGGCGGGCGCCAGGTGGTTCGACACCCGCGACGGCGCGTGGAACGTCTCGCTGACGGACGCCCGCACCCGGGAGGTCGCCGCCTACTGGCAGCGTCTCGTCGACGACGACCTGGTGCACGTCAACGCGGTGGAGAGCCGGCGCAGCGACGCCCAGCTCAGCGAGGGGCTGGTCCTGGTGCGGCTCAGTGGCGCCTGGGACGCGGGGGCGCAGATGAACGCCCGTCCGGGCCAGAAGGGCCGGTGGTCCATCGCGCCGATGCCCCAGTGGGACACCGCCCGCCCGGCGGTCGGCACGCACGGCGGCTCCACCTTCGCGGTCACCAAGGACTGCGCGCACCCCGAGGCCGCCATGGAGTTCATCGAGTGGCAGGTCTCCCACCCCGACGCGCTGCGCGCCCGGCTCTCCAGCGGCACCAGCAGCCAGTACCCGGCGGCGCCCCGCCTCGTGGCCGTCGGACGCAAGGCGTTCGACCGCTCCTACTACGGCGGCGAGGACATCTACCGCCTCTTCGCACGGGAAGCGGCGACCATCCGGGACGGCTGGACCTGGGGCCCGCGGATGTCCGCGACCAACCGGGTCATGCAGGACGGCTTCGCCCGCGCCGGCGCCGGCCGGATGTCGCTCACCGACGCGGTGCGGGCGGCCCAGCAGGGGACGATGCCGGACCTGAGGGCGCTGGGTCTGGCCACCACCGAGCACAGCGACTGACCGACGCGGACCGCACCTCACCAGTAAGGCAGGTGACCCCCATGACCACCACCGCACCCCCGGTCGGCGCGACGGCCCGCCGGGCGGGATCCGCGGCCGGGGCCACGCCCCGGGCCTCCGCGCGCCGCCGTGAACGCTTCGCGTGCGGCGTCCTGATGGCGCCCTTCTTCCTCCTCCTCACCACGGTCTTCCTGGTGCCGGTCGCCACCGCCGTGTGGCTCAGCTTCTTCGCCGACGACCAGCCGGGGCTCGGCTTCGGCCCCGAGCGCAGGATCTTCGTCGGCCTGCGCAGCTATGCAGCCGTGCTCTCCGACCCCACGTTCCTCGGCGGCCTCGGAGTCGTGGTGCTGTACTGCCTCGTCTACATCCCGCTGATGGTGACCGGCTCCCTCGCCCTCGCCCTGCTGCTCGACTCGGGAGTCGTACGCCTGCGGTCCTGGGCGCAGCTCGCACTGTTCCTGCCGCACGCGGTGCCGGGCATCATCGCCGCCCTCATCTGGCTGTACCTCTACACGCCCGGCATCAGCCCGGTCGTGGAACTGCTGGGGAGGGCCGACGTCACCGTCGACCTCCTCGGGGTGCACACCGTGCTGCCGGCCATCGTGAACATCGCCCTGTGGAGCAACCTCGGCTACAACATGGTGATCTTCTACGCCGCACTGCAGGCCGTCCCCCGCGAGGTCCTGGAGGCCGCGGTGATCGACGGGGCGGGGCCGGTCCGTACCGCCCTCGGGGTCAAGGCGCCGCTGGTCCGCTCCTCCGTCGTCATGGTCGCCATGTTCACCCTCATCTGGGCGCTCCAGCTGTTCACCGAGCCGATGCTGCTCAGCCAGTCCACTCCGATGATCAACTCCCGTTTCTCGCCCAGCATGTACATCTACGACGCGGCCTTCACCCGCAACAACTACGGCCTGGCCGCGGCCGCTTCGGTGATCCTGCTGGTCTTCACCATCGCCCTCTCCTACGGCGTGACCCGCCTGACGAACCGCGCCGGCGCCCGGCAGGAGGTTGCCCGATGAGCGCCGACTCCCCCACCGCCCTGCGCCCCCGCCTGCTCGGCCGCACCGCCGTCAACACCGTGGTCGGCATGGGGGTGCTGTACACCCTGCTGCCGGTGCTGTGGCTGGTGCTCGCCGCCTCGAAGAACCGTGACGCGCTGTTCGGCAGCGACGTGCTGTCGCCCGGCGACTTCTCCTTCGCGCGGAACCTGCGGGACCTGTTCGCCATGGACGGCGGCCTGTACGGCCGCTGGTACGCCAACAGCCTGCTGTACGCCGTGATCGGCGCCGCGGTCAGCGCGCTGATCGGCGTCGCGTGCGGCTACGCCTTCGACAAGTACCGTTTCCGGCACAAGGAGAAGATGTTCGGGCTGGTCCTCGCCGCCGTGATGGTGCCGCAGACCGTGCTCGCGCTGCCGCTGTACCTGATGGCGTCCGGCGCCGGGCTGGTCAACAGCTTCTGGGCGGTGTTCGTCCCGGCGCTGTTCAACCCCTTCGGTGTCTACCTGGGGCGGATCTTCAGTCAGGGCTACGTCCCGGACGAGGTCCTGGAGGCGGCCCGCGTGGACGGGGCGGGCGAACTCACCGCGTACGTGAGGGTGTCACTGCGGATGCTCGGTCCCGGTCTGGTCACCGTCTTCCTCTTCCAGCTCACGGCGATATGGAACAACTTCTTCCTGCCGATGGTCATGCTGTCCGACCAGGACCTCTATCCGGTCAGCCTCGGCCTGTACACCTGGAACAGCTCCGCGTCCGTCTCCCCGGAGTACTACCCCGTCGTCATCATGGGCTCGCTGCTGGCCGTACTGCCGCTCATCGCGGCCTTCGTGCTGCTCCAGCGGTTCTGGCGCTCGGGACTGACGGCGGGCGCGGCCAAATAGCCGCAACGGGACTTTTCCGGCGCGCAGTTCACCCGCCGGACCGGCGCGGCACGCACCTCACACAGGCAACGCACGCACAACGGGAGCACCATGCACACCTCCTCAGGCGGCCGTACCCTTCCGCGGACCGCTCTCGCCATGGGGCCGGACGCGGCGGCGGCCGTGTTCACCCCCGATGCCGTGGAGGCACTCGGGCGGGTCTGCGACCTCGAACCGCCGCCCGCCCTGCACGACTTCGGCACCGAGCGGGCCCGCGCCGTCCTGCGGGACGTGGAGGTCCTGGTCACCGGCTGGGGCTGTCCCGTCCTGGACGCGTCCGTACTGGACGGTGCCCCCCGGCTGCGGGCCGTGGTCCACTCCGCCGGGTCCGTGCGCCACCATGTCACCCGGGCCTGCTGGGACCGGGGCGTCGCGGTGTCCTCCGCCGCCGCGGCCAACGCCCTGCCCGTGGCGGAGTACACGGTGGCCATGATCCTCCTCACCGGCAAGCGCATCCTCGAACGCGCCCGGGACTACCGCGCGGCGCGCCACCGCGACGCCTGGCTCGACACCCCGCAGGACGTCGGCAACTTCCGCCGCACGGTGGGCATTCTGTCCGCCTCCCTGATCGGACGCCGGGTGATCGAACTGCTGCGTCCGCACGATCTGCGGGTGCTGCTGCACGACCCCTACGTCACCGCCGGGGAGGCCGCCGCGCTCGGTGTGGAGGCCGTGGAACTCGACGAGCTGTTCGCCCGATGCGACGTCGTCAGTGTCCACACCCCCCTGCTTCCCGCCACTCGGGGGCTGGTCGGCCGGCGGCTCATCGCGGCGATGCGGCCGGACGCCGTCCTCGTCAACACTTCCCGCGGCGCGGTGGTCGACCAGGGAGCCCTCACCGAGGCCGTCACGGGGGGCCGGATCCGGGCGGTCCTCGACGTCACCGATCCCGAGGTCCTGCCGCCGGACCACCCCCTGTGGGACTGCGACAACGCCCTGATCACCCCCCACCTCGCCGGATCCCAGGGCAACGAATGGGCGCGCCTGGCGGAGCTCGCCGTCGGCGAGGTCGCCCGGTGGTCCGCGGGAGACGGCTTCGCCCATCCCGTACGGCACGAAAGGCTGGCCTACCTCGCATGACCATGCCCGGACTTCCCGCCGACGACCGCGAGTCGAGTCCCGTCACCGGTTACTCCCGCGCCCACTGGGAGACGGCCGCCGACCTGCTGCTGCGCGCCGCCTGGCGCTGGGCCACCCCGCGCGGGGCCCTGCTCGGCCTGCCGGGCCGCCCGTCGGTCTCCGGTGTCCGCTCCGACGGCCTGGAGGGGTACGCGCGGACGTTCCTCGCCGCCGCCTTCCGCGTCGCGGGCGCCGCGGGCGGGGACCCGCACGGCTGGCTCGGCCGGTACGCCGAGGGGATCGCCGCGGGCACCCGCACCCCCGGCCGTGACGACGCCGAGTCGTGGCCGCTGATCCTGGACCACCATGTGCAGGGCCAGCCGATGGTGGAGTCCGCGTCGGTGGCGCTCGGACTGCGCCTGACCCGGCCGTGGCTGTGGGACCGGCTCGACGCGGACGTGCAGGACCGGGTCGAGGAGTGGCTGCGCGACGCCCTGCGGCACGTACCGGCGCCGAACAACTGGTACCTCTTCCCGTACACGGTGGCCGGGTTCCTGGAGTCGGTCGGCCGCGGTGACGCGCGGACGGCCCGCGTGCGGGAGCGGGCGCTCGGTCTTCTGGAGGGCTGGTACCGGGGCCAGGGCTGGTACGCCGACGGCGACGGCCGGGCCTTCGACCACTACAACGGCTGGGCCCTGCACCTGTATCCGGTGCTCGACGATCATCTCGCCGGGGCGGGGAGCACCGCGTACGGTGCCAGGCTGCGCGAGCATCTGGAGGGCTTCTCCCTGCTGTTCGGAGCCGACGGGGCGCCGGTGCACTTCGGCCGCTCGCTCACCTACCGTTTCGCGGCGGGTTCCGCGGTGGCGCTCGGCGCCGTCACGGGCCACACCCCGCTGACGCCCGGCACGTCCCGGAGGCTGATGAGCGGGGCCCTGCGGTACTTCCTGGACCGCGGCGCCGTGGACGAGAACGGCCTGCTCAGCGCGGGCTGGCACGGTCCGCACGCGGCGACGCTCCAGCGCTACTCGGGCCCCGCCTCCCCGTACTGGGCGTCCAAGGCCTTCGTCGGACTGCTCGCGCCCGCCGACCACCCGCTGTGGACGGCCCGTGAGGAGCCGGCGCCCAGCGAGCGGTCCGACCGGGTGCTGGCGCTGCCGGCGCCGGGACTCCTGGTGCAGAGCACGTGCTCGGACGGCATCGTCCGGCTGCACAACCACGGCAGCGACCATGTCCGCCCGCACGAGGGCGAGTCGGCGGCCGAGGACGATCCGCTCTACGGCCGGCAGGCGTACTCCACCCGTACCGGCCCGACGGCCGCCGGGAACGTCGCGGACAACCACCTGGGCCTGGTCGTCGGCGGGGCGCGCAGTGTGCGGCGCCGGATACACCCGCTGGGGGCGGGCGGCGGCAGCGGCTGGGGCTGGGCGGCCTCCTGGCACCGGCCGGTCTTCGCCGCCGGTCCGCCGATGGTTCCCGGACTGCGGGTGGAGAGCGTCACCGTGGTCCGCGGCCGTCACGAGCTGCGGGTGCACCGCGTCGTGGGCGCCCCGCCCGGCGCGGCCGTCGAGCAGACGGGCTGGGCGACCGGACCCGAGGAGCCGCTGGGTTCCGTGCTGCATCCCCTGCACGGCTGGAGCGGGCGGGACGAGGTGCGGGCGCCGCGGGGCACGGCCTTCACGGCGTGGGCCCGGGTGCCACGGCTCACGGCCGAGGCCGCGGGCACGGCGGTGTACGCGTGCCTGGCAATGCTCACCGACGAACCCGAACCCGCCTCTCCCGCCGCGGCGGTCGACGACGTGGTCGCGTGCGCGGACGGCGTCGAGGTGCGGTGGGCGGACGACGGCTCGTTGACACGGGTCGCCTTCGAACCGTTCGGCGTGGAACACCTCACGGACGGGTGCGGCTGAGCCGGCACGCCGTCGGCACGGCGTCCGCCGACGGCGGTTGTTCCCCTTCGCCGCATCAGGCGCAGGACGGGCACAGCCCGCGGTAGGTGACCGCGACCTCGGACACCGTGAAGCCGAACCGCTCCGCCTCCGGGAGGTCGGCCAGCGGGCTGCCGGTCGGGTGGACGTCGCGGATGGTGCCACAGCCCGAGCACACCAAGTGGTGGTGCGGGTGACGCGCGTTGGGGTCGTAGCGCTTGGCGCGGCCGTCGGTGGAGACCTCGACGACCTCACCGAGGGAGACCAGTTCTCCCAGGGCGTTGTAGACCGTGGCCCGGGAGATCTCGGGCAGCCGCCGGGCCGCGCGGGCGTGCACCTCGTCGGCCGTGAGGTGCACGTGGTCGCCGTCGAGGACCTCCGCAACGACACGCCGCTGGGAGGTCATCCGCCAGCCGCGCCCGCGCAGTCGCTCCAGCAGGTCGCTCATATCGGTCACCTCTTCGGGTTGGGTGGGATGTGCGGGTACGGAGGTGGACGTCCGGGTTCTGATTCTCTATGGATTTGGCATCCTTATTGACTTGGACTCTGTCCATTGTAGGATCAGTTCCGGCAATAGCCAAGGGACAGGAAGACCCAGTACGGGCCCCGTGCCTCAACTGTTCCGCCCCCCGCAGTTCTTGAGCACCGCGATCCGCCTGGTCGGAAGGATTCCCATGTCTGAGAATCACGATGCAATCGTCACGGACCCGAAGACGGAGGACGGCGGTGGCTGCCCGGTCGCACACGGGCGCGCCCCGCACCCGACCCAGGGCGGCGGAAACCGCCAGTGGTGGCCGGAGCGGCTCAACCTGAAGATCCTGGCCAAGAACCCCGCCGTGGCGAACCCCCTCGGTGAGGACTTCGACTACGCCGAGGCCTTCACGTCCCTCGACCTGGCGGCGGTGAAGCAGGACATCGCCGAGGTCCTCACGACCTCGCAGGACTGGTGGCCCGCGGACTTCGGCCACTACGGCCCGCTCATGGTCCGCATGGCGTGGCACAGCGCCGGCACCTACCGGATCAGTGACGGCCGCGGCGGCGCCGGGGCCGGCCAGCAGCGCTTCGCCCCGCTCAACAGCTGGCCGGACAACGTGAACCTCGACAAGGCCCGCCGTCTGCTGTGGCCGGTCAAGAAGAAGTACGGGCAGAGCCTGTCCTGGGCCGACCTCCTGATCCTCACCGGCAATGTCGCCCTGGAGACGATGGGCTTCGAGACCTTCGGCTTCGCCGGCGGACGCGCGGACGTCTGGGAGCCCGACGAGGACGTGTACTGGGGCCCCGAGACCACCTGGCTCGGCGACGAGCGCTACACCGGTGACCGCGAGCTGGAGAGCCCCCTCGGCGCGGTCCAGATGGGCCTCATCTACGTCAACCCGGAGGGCCCGAACGGCAACCCGGACCCGCTGGCCGCGGCCCGCGACATCCGCGAGACGTTCCGCCGGATGGCGATGAACGACGAGGAGACCGTCGCCCTGATCGCCGGCGGCCACACCTTCGGCAAGACCCACGGCGCGGGCCCGTCGGACCACGTCGGCGCCGACCCCGAGGCCGCCTCGATGGAGGAGCAGGGCTTCGGCTGGAACAACACCTTCGGCACCGGCAAGGGCGCCGACACGATCACCAGCGGTCTCGAGGTCACCTGGACCAGCGCGCCCACGCAGTGGAGCAACGGCTTCTTCCAGAACCTGTTCGGCTTCGAGTGGGAGCTGACGAAGAGCCCCGCCGGCGCGCACCAGTGGGTGGCGAAGGACGGGGCGGGCGCGGGCACCATCCCGCACGCCCACGACGCGTCGAAGCGCCTGGCTCCGACGATGCTGACGACCGACCTCGCGCTCCGCTTCGACCCGGCCTACGAGCAGATCTCGCGCCGCTTCCTCGAGAACCCCGACGAGTTCGCGGACGCCTTCGCCCGCGCCTGGTTCAAGCTGACCCACCGTGACATGGGCCCCGTCGTGCGCTACCTCGGCCCGGAGGTCCCGGACGAGGTGCTGTCGTGGCAGGACCCGCTGCCCGCCCTCACGCACGAACTCGTCGACGCCGCGGACGTCGCCGCCCTCAAGGAGCAGGTCCTCGGCTCCGGCCTGACCGTGTCCCAGCTCGTGTCCACCGCGTGGGCCTCGGCCTCGTCCTTCCGCGGCAGCGACAAGCGCGGCGGCGCCAACGGCGCGCGCATCCGCCTCCAGCCGCAGAACGGCTGGGAGGTCAACGACCCGGACCAGCTGGCGGGCGTGCTGCGGACCCTGGAGGGGATCCAGGAATCCTTCAACGCCGCCCAGGCGAGCGGCAAGCGGATCTCGCTCTCCGACCTGATCGTGCTCGCGGGCGCCGCGGCCGTCGAGCGCGCCGCCAAGGAGGCCGGCTTCGAGATCCAGGTCCCGTTCACGCCGGGCCGTGTGGACGCGTCGCAGGAGCAGACCGACGTCGAGTCGTTCGCCGCGCTCGAGCCGACGGCCGACGGGTTCCGCAACTACCTCGGCAAGGGCAGCCGGCTGCCGGCCGAGTTCCTGCTCGTCGACCGGGCGAACCTGCTGACCCTGAGCGCCCCGGAGCTGACCGTCCTGGTCGGCGGCCTCCGCGTCCTCGGCGCGAACCACCAGCAGTCGCAGCTCGGCGTCCTCACCGCCACCCCCGGCGTGCTGACGAACGACTTCTTCGTCAACCTGCTCGACCTGGGCACGACGTGGAAGGCGACCTCCGAGGACCAGACCGCCTTCGAGGGACGCGACACCGCCACGGGCGAGCTCAAGTGGGCCGGCAGCCGCGCCGACCTCGTCTTCGGCTCGAACTCCGAGCTCCGCGCCCTCGCGGAGGTCTACGCGAGCGACGACGCGAAGGAGAAGTTCGTGAAGGACTTCGTCGCGGCGTGGGACAAGGTCATGAACCTGGACCGGTTCGACCTCGTCTGAGCGCACACCTGACGTCCGGGCCGGCACGCACCATCGCCGGCCCGGACGTCTCTTTCCGGGCTCACCCGTCCGCCGGGCGCACCTGTCTTCCAGGCTCACCTGTCTTCCAGGCTCACCTGTCTTCCGGGCGCACCGGGTCCTCTCAGGCGGGCGGGGCGGGCCTGGGCGGCATGGCCAGGTGGGCGAGGTCCGGGGGCGGCGGGGAGGTCTGCGGCCACAGCGGGGCGGCGTCCCCGTCGGCGACGGCGGCCGGGGCGTCGGTGAGGTTCATCCGCTCACGCAGCCGGCCGTAGAAGTCGGTAGGTCCCAGCCGGACGGCCCACAGCCGCCGGGGAGACGCGTAGACGCCGATCCAGTCGCCCGGTTCGAGAACGCCGCGCACCTGGCCGTCGATGCTGACGGCGGCCTGCCCGGAACGTTCGAGCAGCCGCAGGGCGACGGGCTCGTCGGGCGCGGCCACGACCGACCGGTTGAAGGTCATGTGCGGGGCGACCGGGGTGAACACCAGGGCGTCCGCACGGGGAGAGACGACAGGACCGCCGGCGGCGAAGCTGTAGGCGGTCGACCCGGTGGGCGTGGCGACCAGGAGCGCGTCGGCGGAGTAGGACGCGAGGAGCCTCCCGGCGAGGTAGACGCCGGCGGACACCTGCCGGTCCCGTGACAGCTTCTCCAGGACGATGTCGTTCAGGGCGGTGATGTTCGGGGCGACCCCCCATTCGCCACCGGTCTCGCAGTCGGTGCGCACGCGGGGCGGCGGCAGGAGCGGGCCGCGGCCGTAGCGCATCAGTGCGGCCATGTCCGCCGGTACCTCCAGCGGGCGGGAGGCGCGCAGCGTGAGCAGCATGCGCTCCTCGACGGTCAGGCGGTCCTCGCGCACCGCGTCCAGCGCCGAGCGCACCGCCGTGGCCGAGACCTCCGTCAGGAATCCCACCCGGCCGAGGTCGATGCCGAGGACCAGCGCGTCGTTCTCGGCGGCCAGGCGGGCTCCGCGCAGGAAGGTGCCGTCACCGCCGAGGGTGACGACGAGGTCGGGGTTGCCGGCCGCCTCGTTCTCCGCGTGGGCGCTGTGCCGGCCGCCCTCGTGTCACACGTCGATGTCCGTGCACTGCACGGCGTGCTCGGCGCACCAGGCGCGGACACGGTCGGCGGCGTCCACGGCTTCCCGGCGGCCTCCGTGGACGACCCGGCCGATACGGCGAACTGTCATGTGTGCCTCCATGCCCAGCGTACGGAAGCTCCCGCGCGGCCGCCTCGGGAGCAGGACCCGAGCGGGCAGTTGGTCCCGAACGCTGAGCGATCTTGGCGGAACCGATGGCTCCGGGACAAGATGGCCCGCATGAAGGGTGACCTGTTTTCCAGTGACCACATGGTGCAGCCGGCCGTAGCGCCGGGCATGACCGTGCAGAACGCCAAATCCATCAAGTACGCCGTCAACGGTGAGATGTTCGCGCGGCAGGGGGCGATGATCGCCTGGCGTGGGGCGCTGCAGTTCGAGCGCAAGGGCCAGGGTGTGGGCGGCATGCTCAAGCGGGCGGTCACCGGTGAGGGGCTGGCGCTGATGTCGGTGCGCGGGCAGGGCGAGGCCTGGTTCGCGCACGAGGCGCAGAACTGCTTCATCGTGGACGTCGAGCCGGGCGACGTGTTCACGGTCAACGGGCGCAACGTGCTCTGCTTCGACGCCTCGTTGTCGTACGAGATAAAGACCGTGAAGGGCGCGGGCATCTCCGGCGGCGGCCTGTTCAACAGTGTCTTCACCGGGCAGGGCAGGCTGGGGCTGATCTGCGAGGGCAACCCGTTGGTCATCCCGGTGTCGCCGCAGCAGCCGGTGTACGTGGACACCGACGCGGTGGTCGGCTGGAGCGCGCATCTCACCACTTCGCTGCACCGGTCGCAGTCGTTCGGATCCATGATCCGGGGCGGCTCGGGCGAGGCGGTGCAGCTGAAGCTGGAGGGTGACGGGTTCGTCGTCGTGCGGCCCAGTGAGGTGACGCCGCAGAAGGCGCAGCAGCACTGATCCCGCGTGCCCCCGGCCCTCGGGCGCCGGGGGCACGGCGGACGTCAGAGCGTGCGGTCGGTGAGGGCGGACAGCAGGGTCCGCAACTCCGCGCGCGGGCGCGGCGCGAGCGGGGCCGACTCCAGGAGTGCGTCGGCCGCCGCGAGATGGCTCCGGGCCTCCGTCAGCGCCGCCGCGCGGCCACCGCACCGCTCGATCAGGAGTGCCGCCCGGTGTACGGCGGAGTCGTCGAGGGCGGTGGGCGAGGTGAGCAACCGGGCCAGTTCGGAGCGGCCCGGCGCGTTCAGGGCGGCGAGCACCGGAAAGGTCTTCTTCCCCTGCCGGAGGTCGCCGTGGACCGGCTTGCCGGTGACCGCGGGGTCGCCCCAGATGTCCAGCAGGTCGTCGACTATCTGGAAGGCCACGCCCAGGTGCCGGCCGGCGCGGTCGAGCGCCGTCACCGTTTCCCTGTGCGCTCCGGCGAGTTGGGCCCCCAGTGCCAGCGCGCAGCCGAGCAGGGCACCCGTCTTGCGTTCGGCCATGGTCTCGTACTCCCCCGTACTGACCGCCTCGGGCCCTTCCCAGGGGCGTCGGGCGAACAGCAGGTCGTCCGCCTGGCCGTGGACGAGGTCGCTCAGGGCGGCGGTCAGGTGCCGTACGGCCGCCGGTACGTGCGCGGACGGCGGCCCGGTGTCCCGCGGGTCCGCGGCCGAGGGGCCGGCCGGTGCGGGGGCGGCCGTCAGGGTCTCGACGGCCAGGGCGAAGAGGGCGTCGCCCGCCAGGACGGCCGGACCGGTGCCGTACGCCTGCCACACCGCGGGGCGGCCCCGGCGCATCGGATCTCCGTCCATGATGTCGTCGTGCAACAGCGAGAAGGTGTGCACGAGTTCGACGCAGACCGCGGCCGGGACGCCGGTCTCGGCCGGCGCTCCGGCCGCCTCGGCTCCGAGGACGGCCAGAGCCTGCCGTACTCCCTTGCCCGCGCGCGGGGCGGCGGCCGCACCGCCGCCCCCGGGGCGGCCCAGCGCGTAGCCCGCCATCTCGCCGATCCACGGGTGCAGAGTGCCGACCGCTGCCGCGAGCGCCGGGGCGACCAGTTCACGGCAGTGGCGCAGCAGATGCGAGGCGTCGGCGGGCGCCGTCCGCTTCCCCGCGTACGGGGGTGTCGTCAGGGCGGTCACCGGCGGGCCTCCGCCTCGGCGCGCGCGACGCTGTCCGTACCGCCTTCTGGACGGCGGTCCCCGTCCCCGCCGTCCCCGCCGTCCGCGAGGTCCGGGACGACGACGCCGGCCTCCGCTTCGTCTGTGTCGTCCGCCGGGGCGGGGACGCCGCCGCCGTCCGCCGGGGTGCGGACCGCGTCGCCGGCTCCGCGCCCGACGGGGACCGCGCCCGGCGCGCACCCGGTGCTTCCGGAGGGCGCCGTCCCGGCCAACGGCGGCTCGGTGAGCCCCAGTTCCGCGCGAGCTCGGTCGATCATCGTGCGGCCGTGCCGCAGGCCTATGTGCTCGAGTACGCGGGTCAGCTCGGCCAGGTCCGCGGCCGTGGCGGCGCGGTCGCGTCCCAGCCGGGCCCGGGACTTGACCAGGCCCAGCAGGGCCAGCGCCCGGCCGCGGGGTTCGCTCATGCCCTCGAACTCGGCGAGCGCCTGCGCGTAGACGTCCCGGGCCTCCGCGTGACGCCCTGCCCGGTAGAGGACGTTGCCGCGCATCTTGTGGTTGTAGGCGAGCGCGCTGACCAGGTTCATCTGTCGGCAGGAGAGCTCGGCCTCGGTGAGCAGTTCCAGCGCGCGGCGCGTGTCCCCGTCGCGCGCGGAGACGATGTCGGCCAGTCCGCGCAGCGCCCAGGCGTGGCCGCGCCGGTCCTCGGCGCCTGCGGCGATCTCAGCGGCTTCCGTGAACATCGCGTACGCGGTGTCCAGGGAGCCGGTGTTGCGGTGCATCTGGGCGATGCCTTCCAGGGCCCACACGGTGTGGCGGGCCTCGCCGCGCTTGCGGGCCTCGGCCAGGAGCTGCTCGTGCAGGGCGGTCACCGCCTCGTAGTCGCCCTGGATCCGTCCGGTCTCGGCCAGGCCGGCGAGGGAGTAGCCGCGGACCACCACGTCCCCGGCCGACCCGCCCAGGTCGGCGGCCAGCCGCAGCAGGCGCCGGGCGAGAGGGAACGCGCCGCGCTGCCGGGCCAGGGTGCCGCCGCTCCACAGCGCCCACGCCATGGCACCGGTGTCCCCGGCCTCGCGGGCGGTCCGGTAGCTCGCCTTCCACGCCCGGTCGGCGTCCGTCACCTGGCCGAGCCTGCGGTGCGCCTCGGCGACCGCCAGTCCGGAGCGTGCCGCCTCGCGCCGTGCTCCGGCGCGTTCGGCGGCGCGCAGCTGCTCGGTGCCCGCCGCCAGGACGTCGGTCAGTGAGGAGTTCACCGACAGGGTGGTCAGAGCGCCCTGGTACTCCGGGGCGAAGGCTTTGTCGTACATGCGTGCCTTTCGGTCTGCCGTCGGTGGGGTCCACCGGTGCCCGACGGCCGGTCTGGGACGTCACGGGACGGACAGCCGCGCACGGAACCAGCACCTCTCCTCGTACGCACACCGGCATGTCCCGCATCTATACACCATGCGTATACACCGAGCGTATAGTGACCCGGACATCCGCCCGGAACACCCCTGGTCCACCGTCGCGGGCCACCGGCCCGTTGCCGATCAAGACGGCGGCGACGCCCGCGGGGTTGCCTCGCGGAGGCGACTCTTCCGATCCGCTCGCCATATTGAACACATTTTCGAATAGCAAGGTATCCTGGCAGATATGTCCATGCACCTCCAGGGCTCACTGTTCGACCAGACCGACGACGTGGGCCTGAACTCCCTCAGCGGACTGCGCCGGACCGAGCTCGGCGGCGGGGCCTGGATCGATCTGCTGCCCGGCTGGCTCCGCGGCGCGGACGCGCTGTTCGAACAGCTCGCCGCCGACGTCCCCTGGCGCGCCGAGCGCCGGCAGATGTACGAGCAGGTCGTCGACGTACCCCGGCTGCTCTGCCACTACCGGGCCGGCGCCCCGCTCCCGCACCCCGTCCTCGACGAGGCACGCGACGCACTCGGCGCGCGGTACGCCACCGAACTGGGGGAGCCGTTCGCGACGGCAGGGCTCTGCTACTACCGCGACGGCCGTGACAGCGTGGCGTGGCACGGCGACCGCATCGGCCGGGGCGCGCGCGAGGACACCATGGTCGCCATCCTGTCGGTGGGCACGGCACGCGACCTGGCGCTGCGCCCCCGCGACGGCGGCGAGACCCTCCGCTACCCTCTCGGGCACGGCGATCTGATCGTGATGGGCGGCTCCTGCCAGCGCACGTGGGAACACGCCGTCCCCAAGACGGCGCGCGCCACCGGCCCCCGCATCAGCGTCCAGTTCCGCCCGCAGGGCGTGAACTAGGGCCTGTCGTTTGGATCACGCCGGCGTCGCGGGGTCTGGCACGCACGGGTCGGTCGGGACGAACCGTCGGTCACAGCCAGCCTGATCCAAACGACAGGCCCTAGGGCGCCCGTCGCGGAGGCAGACCCGCCCCCGGGACGGCCGGCCCCGTCGCCGCGGTCAGCGGCCGGAGCGGGCCTGCACCGTGCGTGCCAGCCGGGGTCCGAGCCAGCGCTTCAGGCGGCGCAGGGCCTCCGACTGCCCGGCCGCCCGGTCGAGCCGGTAGTAGAGCTGCGGCGGGACGTACGGGAGCAGCGGGGAGTGCCGCTGGCCCAGCAGAGCGAACATCTGCGCGGGCGGCAGGCCGATGTAGCGCGGCAGGTTCTCGTACCACTGGGCGCTGTGCCGGGCCGCGCTCTGGACCGGCAGGAGGGCGGACTTGCGCTCCCGTTCGTACCGGGCGAGGGCGGGCGGCAGGTCCGTGTGGGCGCCCAGGGCGTCGGCCAGGGACATCGCGTCCTCCAGGGCGAGGGTGGTGCCGGCGCCGATGGAGTAGTGGGTGGTGTGGGCGGCGTCGCCGAGCAGGACGAGGTTGTCGCGGTACCAGGTCCGGTTGGTCAGGGTGCGGAAGTTGAGCCACTGGGCGCTGCCGTCGGGCTGCGCCCGGCCGATCAGCCCGTGTCCGTCCAGCAGGTCGGCGAAGAGCTTCTCCAGCAGCGCCAGCCCGTCCGCCTCGCTCGCCCGGTCGAGACCGAGGCCGGTCCAGGTCTCCGGGGAGCACTCGACGACGCAGGTGCTGCGGTCCCCGCTGAACGCGTAGGCGTAGCACCAGATCCAGCCGTGCGCCGTCTCGACGAAGGCGAAGGTGAAGGCGTCGAAGACCTTGGAGGTGCCGAGCCAGATGTAGCGGTTGCGCCCGAGTGTGACGTCGCTGCCGAAGTGACCGGCGTGCCGGGTGCGCAGGCCGCTGTTGACGCCGTCCCCGGCGACCACCAGGTCGGCCTCCGGGACCGGGTCGCCTACTGCGATCTCGTGCTCGAACTCGATCCGCACTCCCAGTGACGAGGCCCGTCGGGCGAGGAGGTCGAGCAGCCGGTGCCGGCCGATGCCGAACCCCTCGTCGCCGTGGTGCACCGTCGTACGGTCGCCCACGTGGGCGACGCCGTCGCTCCAGCGCACCGATCCGTCGGCGACGGCGAGCGCCGACTCCGGGTCTCCCTCGCGCAGTCTCTCCAGCAGTCCGCCCCAGTAGGTCACACCCCAGCCGTACGTCGATCCGGCCGGGTTCCGCTCGTGGACGGTGATGTCGTGGGACGGGTCCTGGCGCTTCATCAGGATCGCGAAATACAGACTCGCGGGTCCGCCACCGACGCACGTGATCTTCACGCGCACTCCCCTTGTGGTTACGCAAATGCGGTCAATTGACCACGAAGAGTAGCAGCGCGAAGCCGTTGGCCCGGCGGCCGGCGAACGGGATCAGTCGCGCGAGTGCCCACTTTCCGGCACGGACGCCTCCGCCTGCCGCAGGTGCCCCCGCGCGCCCGCCCTCCACAGGCGCCTCGCCCGCCGCCGGCGCCTCCGCAGCTGCGCGCCCGGGCGTGCGATCGCGCCCTCGCCCGCAGCCCGCAGTCCGCAGCCCACAGCCCACAGCCGGAGGCATCACCATGCGCTCGCCCGCCGTCCCCGTCCTGGCCGCACTCGACGAACTGGCCCGCGGTGCCGCCGAACGGCTGGGCACCGTCTGGCGGCTGGACGCCCCGGAGTCGGATCTGGAGGTCGCGGCCGTCCGGTTCCCGCCGGGCGCGCCGGTCGAGTTCCCGGACGACTCGGAAGCACTCATGGTCGTGCTGGACGGCCAGGGGTACATGCAATCACCGGGCCGCCGGGAGGAGTTGACGGCACACACCGCCGCCTGGCTTCCCCGGGGCGCGGAAGTCCGCGCGCACGCGGGAGACACCGGCATGTACTGCCTCACGGTCCGGCCGTCCCGGTCCGGCCTCCCCGCCCCGCTCCCGAGGGCCGCCTCGGCGTCCGCGGGCGGTGAGCCCGCCTGCCTGCTCCAGCAGGTCTGCGCCGAGTGCGGGCGTATGGCGACGGAGAGCGACGCCCACTACTGCAACCGCTGCGGCACACCCCTGCCCGCCTGAGCCGACTCCGAGGCACGCAACGGCCGGCCGGACGGGCGCGGCGCTCCGCCGACCGGCCAGCCCGGACCACGTTTCCCGCCAGTCTGCGCGAGTGAGCCACGCCACTGCGCACCCCCCGCCTCCGCAAGATGACCGCAGCACGGGGCGCCATCGGGAGGAATTCCCCTTTCCGGTCTTCCCGGGCACCCGCCACAGCAAGATCATCTTCGTTCAAACTTGCACGACATTTGGTTAATTGTCCGGATCACGGCCAACCGGGTCGCAGCGATTTCTTCCGCTCTCCGACAGACCGATAAGCATGCCGGGTCAGCACAGAGAGCCGTCCCAGGAGGACTTCGCATGTCTGAACTCACCCGCCGCCGTGTCCTCGGCGCCGCGGCCGCCCTCGCCGCGGCGGCCGGATCACAGAGCGTCACCGCACCCACCGCGTCCGCAGCCGCCGGACACCCCACCGGACCGGAAGCGTTCGACGAGGTCTACCGGGGGCGCCGCATAGAGGGCCGCCCGACCGGCGGCGGACACCATCACGGCGCGGGATACGGGGTGTTCGTCGACGGGGTGGAACTGCACGTGATGCAGAACGCGGACGGCAGCTGGATCAGCGTCGTCAGCCACTACGACCCCGTGCCCACGCCGCGCGCCGCCGCCCGCGCCGCCGTCGTGGAACTCCAGGGGGCACCACTCGTCCCCCTCGGCCCCGCCGCCCACTGACCCGCACCTCGAGCAGACCGGAAAAGACCCGCACATGACCGTACGCAAGAACCAGGCCGTCCTGACCGCCGACGAGAAGCGGCGCTTCGTCGGCGCCGTCCTCCAGCTGAAGCGCAGTGGACGCTACGACGCGTTCGTCACGACCCACAACGCCTTCGTCCTCGGGGACACGGACAACGGCGAGCGGACGGGGCACCGTTCGCCGTCGTTCCTCCCCTGGCACCGCAGATTCCTTTTGGAGTTCGAGCGGGCGCTGCAGTCCGTCGACGCCGGCGTCGCGCTGCCGTACTGGGACTGGAGCACGGACCGCTCGCCCCGCTCCTCGCTGTGGGCTCCCGACTTCCTCGGCGGCACCGGCCGCAGCCTGGACGGCCGGGTGATGGACGGTCCCTTCGCCGCGTCCGCCGGCAACTGGCCGGTCAACATACGCGTGGACAGCCGCACTTACCTGCGGCGCGCCCTCGGCGGCGGCACGAGGGAACTGCCGACGCGGGCCGAGGTCGACTCGGTGCTCGCCATGGCGACGTACGACATGGCCCCGTGGAACAGTTCCGCCGACGGTTTCCGCAACCACCTCGAGGGCTGGCGGGGCGTCAACCTCCACAACCGGGTCCATGTCTGGGTCGGCGGCCAGATGGCCACCGGCGTCTCCCCCAACGACCCGGTCTTCTGGCTGCACCACGCCTACATCGACAAGCTGTGGGCCGACTGGCAGCGCCTGCACCCCGGTTCCGGCTATCTCCCCGCCGGCTCGACGCCGAACGTCGTCGACCTGAACGAGACGATGAAGCCGTGGAACGACGTGCGTCCGGCCGAACTGCTGGACCACACGGCGCACTACACCTTCGACACCGCCTGAACCCCGGGACCGCGTTCCCCGCGAGCGCCTGAACGGAACGAGGGGGTTCGCCACGGAGCAGGCCGGCGCGGCACCGTAGCCCGAGCCGCACCCCCACCGCGGCCGTCGGTGCCGACCCGACCTGGTGCGTACGACGTACTCAGGCGTCGGCCGCGGCCGTACGGCACTCCGGGTGACCCCAGCCCTGCGCGTTCTTCGTGATGGGCTCCCCCGCCGCGTAGGAGCGTCCGCAGACGCAGCGGCCGGGGAACTTCGCCTTGATCGTCCGCGCCGGACCGCCCGTACGGGAGCCCGTGGCACCCGTACGGGCGGACTTGCTCGCGGGGCGGCGGTGCGTGCCCGAGGCGGGTGTGTCCGGCGACGGGGGCGGCTGCGGGGACCCGAGGTCACTGCCCGCGGGTTCCTGGGCGATGGCCGCCTGGCTCGCGGCGCGGTCCGCGAAGTCGTTCAGGCGGTCGCCGTCCACCTGGTGCGCGGGCACGTAGCGGAACTCGACCGAGCGGCCGTCGAGCAGTTCGTCGATCCGGGCGACCAGTTCCTGGTTGGCGACGGGCTTGCCCGCGGCCGTCTTCCAGCCCTTGCGCTTCCAGCCGGGCAGCCAGGTCGTCACGGCCTTCATCGCGTACTGGGAGTCCATCCGGATCTCCAGCGGGACGTCCGGCGCAACCGCCGTCAACAGCCGTTCCAGCGCGGTGAGTTCGGCGACGTTGTTGGTGGCCGTGCCCAGCGGGCCGGCCTCCCAGCGGGCGGGGGTCTCCGTGTCGTCGGCGACCACCCAGGCCCAGCCGGCGGGTCCGGGGTTTCCCTTCGACGCCCCGTCACAGGCGGCCACAACGCGTTCAAGCATGCCCCCGATCATGCCACGGGCCGACACCCGCTCCGGGCCCGGGGCCGGTCGCTCCGCCGCCGCTCCCGATGATCAGTCGCTGCCCCAGCGGCGTCGCCGAGTGCAGGACGTACTTGCCGTCGCGGTGGCTGGCCACCAGTCCCCCGTCACGCAGCACACCGATCTGGTAGCTGACGCTCGGCAGGGAGATGCCCACGGCGAGGGCAACCTCGGAGCTGGTCCGGGCTTTCGGACCGGCCACCGCGCTCAGCACCGTGGCACGGGTCCGCCCGAGGAGCCGTTCGAGTCCGTCGTCCGCGGTGCGGGCGATGTCCAGGGGTGGCTTGGCGACGGGGTAGACGAGTACCGGCTCCAGTCCCGGGTCGGCGAGCGCGGTCGGCCGGCGCCAGCAGAAGTAGGACGGGACGAGGAGGAGTCCGCGTCCTTCCAGATGGAGGTCGCGCCGGACGGGGTAGTCCACTTCGAGCACCGGGGCGCGCCAGCGGGCGAGCGGGCGGAGGCCGTCCAGCAGTGCCTGGGTGCCGCCGTCGAGCAGGGTGCGCGTACGCAGTCCGACGTCGCTCGCGACCGCGGTGCGGATGTGCGGCCAGTACGGCTCCAGGAGAGTCCGGAAGGAGCGGCCCAGGGCGCCGGTCAGCAGGTGGAGGCCGTCCGAGCCGGGCCTGCCGAGGGTGTCCGCCCATTCGGGGACCGGGCGGGTCCCGGCCAGCAGGGACAGCTCGCGCGCGAGCCGGTCGCGGGGCGTCGCGCGCACCCGTTCGAGGCCCGCCGGAAGGCCTTCGCCGGTGACCGGCGGCGTGAGGAAGTCCGGGATGTATCCGGTGGCGGGAATCAGCTGCCGCACGGGGCGCAGGGCGCGTGCCGCGGTCGGGTCGACGGCGAGCCGGGCGCGCACCGACCGGCGCCAGTGACCGAATTCGAGTGGCCCTTGTCCGGTTTCCAGTCGGCAGATGCTGCACACCAGTTCCCAGAGCGGATCCGGCTGCCGGGCGAGGCGGACGTTCTGCAGGTCGTGCGGGGTGAAGTGAATGCGGAGCATGCGGTCTCTTCCACTCCCAGTCCCTGTGGGGGGTGAGCCGCCCACGAGCGGGCGCGGCTACCGGAAGAGACCAATAGGTACTCCGCATGGTTGCCGTGGCGAGATGAATCCGGACGCCTTTCGGAAAATGCCGCATTCCGTTCGTGCGTCAGGTGTGAAGTCACAGATCAGACCGGCGAGCGTGCGCACGGCCGGAAATTGCCGTGCACCGCTCCGACGGAATTCCGCATTCGGCGGAGTGGAATTCGCCGTCCGGTGGATTGTCCGGGCGGTACGGAGCCAGGTGCACGGGCCCGGCGTTCAGGAGACGTCGGTGAGTTCGGGCATCTCGCCCTGCGTCGTGCTGATGTCGATCACGGTGAAGGACGCGCCCTGGGGGTCGCTCAGCGCGGCGAAGCGGCCGAACGGACTGTCCATGGGCCCGAAGCGCAGTACTCCGCCGCGGTCGGTCGCCTTCGCCACCGCCGCGTCGCAGTCCTCGACGGTGAAGTACACGTTGATGTACGGGGGCACCTCCGGCGGGAAGTCGTCCGTCATCCGCATCCGGCCCAGCACCGGCCCCTCGCCCAGCCGGTAGATCCGGAAGTCCATGTGCTCGTCCGCCACCTGCTGGGCCCGGTAGGGGAAGACAGCCGGGAAGAACGCGTCCGACTTCTGCGGCTCGCGGGTGAACACCTCGGCCCAGCAGTACGCGCCCGGCACCGCGGTCGCCTCGAAGCCCTCGTGGACGCCGCCCTGCCACACGCCGAAGACGACCCCGCCCGGATCACGGGCCAGCACCATGGTGCCGAAGTCGCCGACCTGCATCGGCCCCATCACCACCTCGCCGCCGTTGTCACGGATCTTCTGCGCGGTGGCCGCGGCATCCGGCGAGGCGAGGTACAGGCACCAGGCGGACTGGCCGTCCTGGCCGGGCATCGGCGGCACGACGGCGGCCACCGCCTTGCCGTCCGCGTACGCCTGCGTGTAGTTGCCGTACTCGGTGGACGACTCGCCGAACGTCCAGCCGAGTACGTCACCGTAGAAACTCTTGGCCATCTCGACATCGCCGAACATCGCGTCGGCCCAGCACGGTGTTCCTTCGGGTTGCACGGCCATGACGTCGACCTTCTTCTCTTCGCCGGTTGGTTTCGTTCCTCACGCTAGCCAGCCCGGGCCAGTGCCGCGCGCCGAGCGCGGCGACCTGCACGAGACTGGGCACAGCACGGGAGATGCCAGGGGCGGTCGCCGACGGGACGGAACACGGATGATGCACGCGTGGGAGGTGGCCCGGCCCGGGCCGATCGAGCAGGAGCCGCTGCGCTTCGTCGAGAAACCGGTCCCGGTGCCCGGGGACGACGAACTCCTCGTACACGTCCGCGCCTGCGGGGTGTGCCGGACCGATTTGCATGTCAGCGAGGGCGACCTGCCGGTGCGCCGGCCCGGGGTGACACCGGGACACGAGGTGGTCGGCGTGGTGGCGGGGACCGGGTCGGCCGTGAGCGGGTTCGCGAAGGGCGACCGGGTCGGCGTGGCCTGGCTGCGCTCCACCGACGGCACCTGCGCGTACTGCGCCCGCGGGGCGGAGAACCTGTGCCCCGGTTCCACGTACACCGGGTGGGACGCCGACGGCGGCTACGCCGAGTACACGACCGTGCCGGCCGCCTTCGCCCACCGCCTGCCCCGGGACGTCGACGACGTCGCCCTCGCGCCGTTGCTGTGCGCGGGCATCATCGGCTACCGCGCGCTGCTGCGCGCGTCGCTCCCGCCGGGCGGACGTCTGGGGCTGTACGGCTTCGGGGGCAGCGCCCACCTGTGCGCGCAGGTGGCGCTCGCCCAGGGTGCCACCGTGCACGTCCTGACGCGTGACGCGGCCTCGCGGCGGCTCGCGCTCGAACTGGGCGCGGCCTCGGCGGGTGACATCTACGACGCTCCTCCGGAACCCCTGGACAGCGCGATCCTCTTCGCTCCGGCGGGGGACCTGGTCCCGGTCGCGCTGCGCGCGCTCGACCGCGGCGGTGTCCTCGCGGTGGCGGGGATCCATCTGAGCGACATCCCGCCGCTGCACTACGAGCAGGAGCTGTTCTACGAGAAGGAATTGCGCAGCGTCACGTCCAGCACACGCGCGGACGGGCGCGAGTTCCTCACCCTGGCCGCGCGGTACGGCGTCGAGGCCACCACGCACGCGTACCCGCTCTCGCGTGCGCAGGAGGCCCTTCAGGACCTCAAGGCCGGCCGCTTCGACGGAGCTGCCGTGCTGGTGAACGACCTGCCCGCCCGGCACTGACCGCGCGCGCCCGCCGGGCGGCGTCCCGGGGCGCCCGCTCGTCGGGGCGCCCGGTCATCAGGACGCCCGGTCGTCGGGGCGCCGGCCACCGCCGGTGCCACCGCGCCGGGCCGGGACCGGCGCGGTGGCCGACGTACGCCTTCCCCCTTCCCGGTGGCTGTGCTTGCCTGGGAGGCCCTTTCGGCGGGCGGGGCGGGAGTGTCCGGATGCGAAAGCCGTGGATCGCGGGGATGGTGCTGGCGGGGCTGTTGCTCGGGGCGTGCGGGGATCCCGCGTCGAGTCCGCGGGCGCCCGCTCCGGTGCCTGTCGAAGGCGGAACCGCGTCCCCCTCCCCGACCGTGCACCGGCGGGCCGCCGCCTCCCCCACCGGAGCGCCGGCGAAGGCGCCCACGGTGCTCTATCTCGGGGACTCGCTGGCCATGGAGAACCAGCGGGCGCTCGGCACGGCGCTCCGGGACGGGGTACGCGCCCGGTACACGAGCGCGCCCTACTCCGGCACCACCCTGTGCGACTACCTGGAGGGCACCTCGGAGAGGTCGCTGGTGCCGGCCGCCGACAAGGCCGCCGCGCTGGTGCGGTCGGTGCGGCCGGACTACGTGGTGCTCCAGTTCTGGGGCAACTCCTGGGGCTACACGCCCTGCATGGGCGGGATCACCTACGGCAAGGCGCGCGGCACGTACTTCTCGCGGTACGCGGCGGACGCGGACCGGCTCGCCGACCAGATCGCGGGGGCGGGCGGGTCACGGCGGCCGAGGATCGTGTGGGTACTGCAGGGACCGGACCCCGTCACCCCCGACCGGGTGAGGAAGGTCAACGCCCTCTACGAGCGGCGGGCCCGCGCCTCGCACGAGCTGGTCGCCGACGCCGGGAAGGCCGTCAGCCCGGTGTCCGCCCGCTACACGTGGGCCCAGTACCTGCCGTGCACCGCCTACGAGCGTGCGCACGCGGGGTACTGCACCCAGCCGGGAGCGGGCCGTACGGCACTGCACCGGGACGACGACCACCTGCACTTCTGTCTCGCGCCCACCACGTCCAGACCGAGGCCGTGCCCGGTCCGGTCGCCGGGGATCGTCCGGATGACGCGGGAGATCGCCCGGGTCGTCGCCGGCCACGTCCGCTGACAGGGCCGGGCGTCCGGTGTCAGCCGGGCGGGGGGCTCTTGCGGGTGTCCGGCCCCCGTGCCGCCACTCCGGGGGCCGAGTCCTCGGGGACGTTCCCGGCCGGCACACCGGGGACGGCCGCGCCGCCCTGGAGCCGCTCCAGGTCGTCCGGGCGCACCTGGATGACGATCACGGCGATCAGCGCGGCCACGACGGCGAGGACGGCCGCCACGACGAACGCGCTCGAGATGCCCGAGGTCAGCACCTGGTCGCTCCACGGCGGCGGGAGCTGTCCGGTTCTGCGGAACTCGAGCCGCTGGGCGGGGGTGGCCTGAGACATGAACTGCCGGATCTGGTCGGTGGCCTCGCTGCGGCTGGCCGTACCGAAGACGGTGACCAGCACGCTCAGGCCGAGCGAACCGCCCACCTGCTGGGTGGCGTTGAGGATGCCGGACGCGGCGCCCGACTCCTGCGGCGAGACACCCGAGACCGCCATCAGGGTAAGCGACACGAACTGCATGCCCATGCCGAAGCCGAAGACGAGCATCGGACCGAGGATGCTGCCGAGATACGTGCTGTCGACGTCGGTCAGCGTCAGCCAGCCGAGCCCGAGCGCGGCCAGGATCGAGCCGCCCGCCATGAACGGCTTGGGGCCCCACCGGGGCAGCATCTGCGAGGCGAAGCCCGCACCCACCGCGATGATCGCGCTCACCGGCAGGAAGGCAAGGCCCGCGCGCAGCGGACTGAAGTGCAGGACGTTCTGCACGAAGAGGGTCAGGAAGAAGAACATGCCGAACATCGCCGCGGCCAGCGTCAGCATCATTCCGTAGACACCCGCGCGGTTGCGGTCACGGAACATCCACAGCGGCGTGATGGGCTGCTTCGAGCGGCGCTCGACGACGATGAACGCGGCCAGCAGCAGCACCGCGGCCGCGAAGGACGCGAGGGTCAGGCTGTCGCTCCAGCCCTCCTCGGAGGCGCGGATGAAGCCGTAGACGAGCAGCACCATGCCCAGGGTGGAGGTGAGCGCGCCCAGGAGGTCGAAGTGGCCCGGGTGCCGCTCGGACTCGCGGATGTAGCGGGGCGTCGCGAGGACGATCAGCAGGCCGATGGGCACGTTGACGAAGAGGACCCAGCGCCAGTCGAGCCACTCCACGAGCAGTCCGCCCGCGAGGAGTCCGATCGCGCTGCCGCCGGCCGAGACGGCCGCGAACACGCCGAACGCCCGGTTGCGCTCGGGGCCCTCGCGGAACGTGGTGGTGATCAGCGCGAGGGCGGTGGGGGACGCGATGGCGCCGCCGACGCCCTGGAGCGAGCGGGCCGCGAGCAAGTGCCAGGCCTCCTGGGAGAGTCCGCCGAGCAGTGAGGCGAACACGAAGAGCAGGACGCCGAAGACGAAGACTCTGCGCCGGCCGAGGATGTCGCCCAGCCGTCCGCCGAGCAGGAGCAGCCCGCCGAAGGTCAGCGTGTAGGCGTTGATGACCCAGGAGAGGTTCTCGGTCGAGAAGCCGAGCGAGGTCTGGATGTGCGGCAGAGCGATGTTCACGATGGTGATGTCGAGAACCACCATCAGCTGGCACGAGGCGATGACGAGGAGTGCGATACCGCTGCCGTGGCCCCGCTCCGGGGCTTCGGCAGACTTCGGGGGTGTCGAGTGAGCGGCCGTCATCATGGGATGTCCGTGCGTCGTCGCAGGCCGGCGCGGGCGCCGGCATTCACTTGACCAACGTAAGCCGGGGTGTCCCGCTCCACCAGTCGATCAACGGCCGCGGACGTGCCCGTCCCGGGCGGTGTGCCGCACGGGCGGCGGGGTGGGAGACCCCGCCGCCCGCGCGGCTGTCCGGCCATCGGCGCGCGGTGCCCGCTACGGCAGCTGGTTGATCTTGAACGTGGACGTCGTGTTCCTCACGTCCTGCGCGTTGTCGCTCATCTTGAGGTTGTGGAAGGTGACTTCACCGACGGCGGGGCCCTGGCCGGCCTCCGGCATCTCGTTGGCCCACAGGCCGAAGCCGGACTTCGCGTCGTACGCGTCGCCGCTCCTGTGCGCCCCGGTGATCGTCACGTCCGTGAGGACGGTGTCCTTGATCGGGAACTGTGGCTGTCCTCCCACGTAGTTGGTCTGGAACATGATGCCGCTGTAGGTCGGATCGACGATGTCGACGTTGTTGACGCGGATCCCCTGGAAGACCTTCGAGGCGGAGAACATCCAGATCCCGGGGAAGGTCTGGGAACCCCAGAAGTGGCCTCCCGCCCGGACGACCGAGATGTTCTCCAGGGTCGTCGGAGCGGTGCCGAAGCCGTTCATCGGGTAACCGAAGTCCAGCGAGCTGACCGTGATGCCCGAGTAGACCAGTGTGTCGGCGATGTGGATGTTGCGGAAGGTGTTGTCGTACCCGCCGTAGACGGCGATGCCGGCCGCGCGCCAGGTCAGGATCGATGTGAGGTTCTCGTACAGGTTGTTCTTCTCGTCGGCCCCGCCCGCGTCGATCGCGGAGAACAGCGCGAAGCTGTCGTCGCCGGTCGCCCGCGCCTCGTTGTTGACGACGTGGTTGTCCGTGCTGCCGTTGGTCATGTTGATGCCGTCGGCGAACATGTCGCGGATCCGGGAGTTCTTGATGGTGATGCCGTCGGTGTTGGCGCCCCAGTAGAGGCACACCATGTGTTCGTTCCAGATGTTGTCGATGGTGATGTCGGAGACGTTGGAGAAGTCGAAGACCTTGCCGGGGCCGTCGATGCGCGAGGTGTAGTTGCCGAAGTACGCGAAGTTCGCGAACGACGACCCCTTGGCACTGGCCTCGGCCCGGAAACCGATGTCCGTGTTCTCCTGCGACGACGGGGCGTGGAAGCGTGTGTACCAGGGGCCTGCGCCGACGACCCTGACCGCCTTGCCGTAGACCTGGAACTTGCTCGACGTCTCGTAGTCACCGGCGGGCAGGTAGACGCCGACGAGCTTGCCGGTGGTGTCCATGCGTACCTTGTCGAGCGCGTTCTGCACGTCCTGGTGGGAGAAGCCGGCCGGCACGGTGTAGGCGGCCGGGTCCGGGTTCGGGACCGCCGAGGCCTGCTCCAGGCTCACGAAGTCGATCGCGTACTTGGAGTCGTTGGCGGCGTCCTTCTGGAGCCGTATCCTGCTGCCGGCCGGGACGGTCTGGCCGAGCATCAGGTTCGCCTCGTCGTAGATGTGCCGCGGTGACCCCGAGCCGGGCGAGTTGCCCGGGCCCGTCTCCGCCCCGTACAGCCAGGCGTACTTCGACGTCAGATCGACGGCCTTGAGGAACTTGCCGTCGACGTAGACGTTCAGGGTGGAGTTCGTGCCGCCGCCTCCCGCGGAGTCCGGGAGGGAGAAGCGGGTCACCAGGGTGTTGGCGGCGGCCTTGGTGGTCCATTCCACGTAGTTGCCGGTGTTGTTGAGGGTGACGGCCCTGCGGCCCGACGCCTCGCCCGCGATGTCGCCGACGGTGCGGTTGGGTCCTACGGTCTGTGCGCCGCCGCCCGCGGTGCCGTCCTCGGCCTCGTACATGTCGTACGGCATGTTGGCGCCCCGGCCGACGAACAGGGAGTGGCTGGTCGTGTTGTTGTCCCGCTTGACCGGCAGTTCGTTGGCATCGGCCGCGATCACGGTCCTCACGGTGAACTTGCCCTTGCCGGCGGTCCAGGTTCCGAGCTTCACCGGGGAGGCGGTGTCACCGGCCGCGATGGCCCCGTCGTAGGAACCGGTGAGCGTCTTGACGGTCGTGCCGGCGGAGTCGAGGACGGTGAGAGTGATGCCGTGGCCGCCGCTCGCGGAGGCCACCGTGCCCTGGTTCTTCAGGGTCACGGAGAAGGTGACCGTGCTGCCCTCGGCCGGTGCGCCGGGCGACCAGCCGACGGAGGCGGCCACCAGGTCGGAGCTGGAGACGGGCTTGACGACGAGGGAGGTCGGGCTGGTGTAGGAGTTGTTCCCCTCGTTCTGCTCGATGACCTTGCCGGCCGGGTCCGCGACGGCACTGACCCGGTAGGTCCCGGCGTCACGGGCGCCGATGTCGGCGGTGACGGTCGTGGACGCACCGGCGGCGAGCGCGCCGACGGCGGCGGTGCCCGCCTTGCTGCCGCCGAGGCGGAACTCGACGTCGGTGGCCTCGGAGGCCTCCGTACCGGTGTTGCGCACGGTCGCGGTCAGCTTCACCGCGTCGGACTCCACGGGACTCGCCGGTGCCGAGGTGATGCCGGTGACCTGGAGGTCGGGGTTGGGCGCCGGGGTGCCCAGGACCTGGAACTCGGCGACCTGTCCGGCCGAGGAGCCGGAGTTCGCGGTGAACACCAGCTGGACGTCCGCGATGCGGCCGGTGACGGGGATGCGCACCGTGTTCCCGCTCGCCGGGTCGAACGTGTAGTCCTTGGCGGCGGCCAGGCTCGTGAACGAGGTGGCCTTCTGCTCACGGCCGAGGACCTGGATCCGCTGGGTCCTGGCGGCCCACGCGGCGTCGGGACTGAGCTTGAGGACCACGGTGCCGACGTCGGCGTTGGCGCCGAGCTTCACCGTCAGGCTGTTCGGGTAAGTGCCGGGACCGCCCTCCCAGTAGGTGCTGGTCCTGTCGTCGTTGGCGTTCTCCGCGACGAAGGTGAAGACGCTGGACGAGGCGGTGACCGGCTTGCCCACGGCGAGGTTCGCGTCGTCGCTCGTGGAACCGTTGCGGGTGACGGTGTTGCTGTCGGCGGACTGGTTGCCCGCCGCGTCCTTGGCGCGCACGTAGTAGGCGACGGTCGCCGAGGCGGGCTGGGTGTCCGTGTACGTCGTGACGTCACCGGCGACGCTCTTGCGCAGGGTTCCGTTCGCGTAGAGGTCGTAGCCGGTCACCTTCACGTTGTCCGTGGACGCCCGCCAGGTGAGCTCGACCTGTCCGCCGGCGGTCTCGGTGAAGGCCAGGTCGGCAGGGGCGGTCGGGGCCTGGGTGTCGCCCGAATCACCCTTGCGGGTCACGGTGTTGCTGTCGGCGGACTGGTTGCCCGCCGCGTCCTTGGCCCGCACGTAGTAGGCGACGGTGGCCGAGGCGGGCTGGGTGTCCGTGTACGTCGTGACGTCGCCGGCGACGGAGGTGCGCAGCTCCCCGTTGGCGTAGATGTCGTACCCGGTGACCCTGAGGTTGTCGGTGGCGGCCTTCCAGGTCAGCTTGATCTGGCCGGAGGCGGGTTCGGTGTAGGCCAGGTCGGCGGGCGCGGCCGGCGCCTGGGTGTCGCCCGTGGTGGGCCCGTACACCTCCAGTTCCGACAACTGCCCGGCCGGCCGGCCCGTGTTGGCCGAGACGAGCACCCGGACGAAGCGGGTCGTGGTGGCGTTGAAGGACAGGCTCTGCGTGAGGTCGTTCGCCTCGTTGAAGTCGTAGCCCTTCGAGGCGGTCAGGTCGCTGAAGTCCGAGCCGTTCGTGCCGGCCTGGAGTTTGAGCGTCTGGGTCCTGGCGCCCCAGCCGGACGGCAGTCGCAGCACCACGCGGTCGACGCGCACGGACGCGCCGAGGTCCACCTGGACCCACTGCGGAAGTTCGCCGTTCCTGCTCTCCCAGTAACTGGTGCGGTTCCCGTCGCCGGCGTTCGCGGCCACGTAGGTCTGCGTGGTGCTGCTGGCCGTGAACTGCTTGCCCGCGGCCAGGTTCGCGGAGGAGTCGCTCGCGCCGTGCACCTCCAGCTCCGAGAGCTGCGCGGCGGCCCAGCCGGTGTTCGCGGTGATGGTGATCCGCACGTGGCGGGCCTGGGTGGCCGGGAACGCGATGGTCACGGTGTTGCCCGCGCCCGGCGTGAAGGCGTACGACGCCGAGGACTTGATCGTGTCGAAGCTGGTGCCGTCACCACTGCCCTGTACCGCGAGCGTCTGGTTCCGGCTCTCCCAGGAGGCGGGCAGCTTCAGGACCACCTCGTCGATGCGGGCGGCCGCCCCGAGGTCGGCCTGCACCCACTGGGGGAAACCGGGGCCCGAGCTCTCCCAGTACGTGGACGCGTCTCCGTCGGTGGTCCGGGATGCGCCGTACTCGGCCTTGGAGCTGCTCGCCGTGGCGCTCCTGCCCGCGGCGAGGTTGGGGCCGCCGGCCGCCGTGGCCGTGGTCGTGGTCAGTGCGGGGAGCCCGATGAGGGCGAGCGCTGCGGTCAGCAGAGCGGCCAGCAAGCGGCCTCTCCAACGGTGTCTGGTCATCCTTCTCCTGCCCTGGAGGGGTGTCACGGGGGACGCGGAAGAGCCGCAAGGGAGCAAGGGTCGCCTTTTTGCGTTCAGTTGTTGGAGAGTTGCACGGTGATGTTGTTGAGTCCACAGTCCGCACAGAGAAAGTTGCCCTTCGCTGTGCGGCAGGACACACGAGCGAGCGGCGGCACGGAGAGGGGGCCCGGCAGCGGGCACAGCACAGGGGGGGGGGGGGGGCGGGGGGGGGTGGGGGGGGGGGGGGGGGGGGGGGGGGGTTTGCTTTTCCCTTCTCTCTGTGTGGGGGCCC